>JAJFUM010000146.1 GCA_021372415.1 Deltaproteobacteria bacterium | reverse complement strand
GAAAATCGCCCCCATCTGGCGTAAAAAAGGGGAAGCACTCCAGCGGCTCGAGCGGCATCGCGACGCGCTGCAGGCGCTGGAGAAGGCAATCGGGCTGAATCGGCCGGGCGACGCGGACACATGGAAATTGAAAGGGGTATCTCTTTGGGCAATCGGCCATTTCCGGGAATCCATGGAAGCCTGCAATACATCGGTCGAGATGAATCCGGACGATGCAGAAGCCTGGAAGTACAAGGGAGTCGCCCTGGTCAACCTGGGGCGAAACCGGGATGCAGGGCAGGCTTTTGACCGCTCGCTCGAATTAAACCCCGACGACGGCGAGACGTGGAAGTATAAGGGGATTGCTCTCGAGAATCAGGATCGGCTTGACGAAGCCGTCGAGGCGTACACGAAGGCGATGGAGCTGAATCCGGAGGATGCGGATGCATGGAAATATAAAGGCATGGTGTTTCTGGGAACGAAGCGATACGAAGATGCGCTAGCCGCCTTCAACAGGATCCCCGCGGGATATGATCGATGGAAATACCGGGGGATAGCACTTGCAGAGCTGCATCGATACGAGGAATCCCAGGCCGAGCTGGAGAAAGCCGACGGGGAGAGGCCCGAGCAAGCCGAGATCTGGTACTGGAAAGGGCAGGTGTACCAGCGAACGAACCGGTCCAAGGAGGCGATCCTGGCCTATCATCATGCGATCCAGATCAAGCCGGATTATGCCGAGGCCTGGGAAAACATCGCGGCGGTCATGACAAGTCTCGGGCGCAATCAGGATGCCGTCAACGCATTGGACAAGGCAAGAAAAATAACCGAATCCCGCAAGTAAAAAATGATCATTCGCCAGCCCGCAAGAAGCATCGCGGCGGGTTCGAGATTGGCATGGTGCAGGGCTCAACCTTGCAACGGGGTATAAGATTCGGGGAGGGGGTGAAAGCAATCGCGCGTGTTGCTTTGGAGCACATGCTTTCGTGTAGAATCGAGATCAGTCGAACAAGGCTGCAAGTGCGACGATGGCGAGTGCCCACAGGATAGCTGAGATCGCGGAACCCAGGATCATGCCCTTGACCGGCGCGAGGGGCTTGCTTAGAGAATGCAGCAGGATCGTGCGGCTCACGCGACGTGTCAGCGCCTCGGGCGTGAAGGGCTTCGGCAGGTAGTCCGAGGCCCCGTGCTTCATGGCGCTTGAAGCGATGGAGTGCGACGGGTAGCCCGATATCATGAGAAAGGGAATATCCGCCTTGACAGCCTTGGCCTCTCTTAAGAGTTGAATTCCGTCCATTCCCGGCATGACCACATCGGAGATGACGATATCCGGTTCGTCCCTGCGGATCGTTTCCATGGCTTGCCGGCCGCTTTCGGCTTCGAAGACGTGAAAATCCATTCCCCTCAGCCACTCCGAGAGGGTCTGCCTCGCGAAGGGTTCATCGTCGACGACCAGGATTCTTGCATGGCTCATTGCCATTTCCCCCGAGTGGAAAAATAATCAGGATGCAGAATAATTGAGCAAATACCATGCCGGTTTGCGTTGATCATCCCTCATGGCGGATGCCTTGAAAAGGAAACTGCAGGCGCATTGGATTTTCCGCGTCACAAGATCATCTGGCGTAATGTTTGGCACAGGGTTTGCTCCTCAATCAGGCAGATAGCGTCTTATACCCGTTTGTCACAATTGCGCGGAGTGAGTTGCGCAGCTTTTCTGCCACACTTGGAAAGACGGAGTCGGCGATTCGAAGGAGGTTTCTCGTGAGCGAAAATGGCTTTGTCGATTACTATGAACTGCTTCAACTGAGTTCGAATGCCGACACCGACACGATTGAGCGTGTTTTCCGGCATCTCGCCAAGAAGCTTCACCCCGACAACAAGGAATCCGCAGATCCGGATCGGTTCCGCCTGGTTGTCGAGGCCCACCGGATGCTCTCCAATCCTGAAACCCGTGCCGGTTACGACGTCAGGTACCAGGAGTACTGGAACAGCAAATGGCAGCTCGCGTCCGAGGCCGGCAACGGAACCGCTTTCGACGACGACCGGGAAACCCGCGAGAGCCTGCTTTCGCTTTTGTATGTCCAGCGTCGACGCGATCCGAGGCGCCCGGGATTGAGCGATTACGACATGGCCCGTCTCCTCGGCAAACCGTTCGAACTGGTGGAGTTCCATGTCTGGTATTTGAAAGAGAAGGGCTGGGTGGAACGTCTCGACACGGGACAATTGGCAATCAGCGCCATGGGTGTCGACCAGGTCGAAAAGAGCCGGCTCCGGCTCGGAAACGACCATCTGCTCACGGCTCCCGAGGGTGCAGATGGACGGACGGCGCGCTCCGGCACGGCGGAGGTGCTTCAGTTTCCGAAAGACCCTGATTTAAATCGTTAAAAATGAACCACCCCGCAGCGACGTCCGACAGGTTCACGTCAGGCGCTGCGGGGTATCAAACAAGCATGATGAAGTCCCCCGCCCACAGGGCGGGGAACTTCATCATGCAGGAACGATACGCTCGGCTGCAGGCGGCATACTTGTTCACATGGCAGAGGGCATGGCTAAATCCTCAGAAATCATCGTTATGGAAATGCTGGAATTCATCCAAAGGGAAGGCGGTCATCCCAAGACATGGTATGTTGG
>JAJFUM010000134.1 GCA_021372415.1 Deltaproteobacteria bacterium | reverse complement strand
CTTCGCTTTCTGATCCGCTGTCAGATCCACACCGGCATACCCGCCGAACTCCCCCCTGGCACAGGGGCCATACCCGAACCCCGGGCCCCTCCCCCAACCGAAACCGAAGGCCGAGGTCGCCACAAGCCCGGCGATCAAGAGGGCCATCATCGTTAAAGTCAGCTTCTTCATAGTGATCTGTTCTCCTTTTTAGGCAATTTGTTGTTCCCTTTTGGTTCTTCCTTAGAGCAACCCCTGTGCCAGAATCATTTTATTATTCTATCTTACTGAATTTATTTAACAAAAATATTAATTCCTCTAAAAGGCACCGGCACCTCGATCTTCTTGAGAACAAATTGTGGATATATAGTATCCACCTGTGATATCCAATTGATCAGAAAGTATCCAGAACAGGGACAGAGATGGACAAGCGGGCTAAAAAGAAGGACAAACGGTTCTGGGCGGTGATCCCTCCCTGGCTGATCATCGGGGCGGTCGTGATCCTCGTGCCGATATTCGTCTTCATGGCCCTGGAAAACATCAACCGGCAAAAGGCGCAGACGACCCGACTTCTGCTGGAGAAAGGGGAGGCCCTGATCCGCTCCTTCGAGGCGGGTGCGCGGACAGGGATCGGAATGCGCTGGGGCGGCTTCCAGTTCCAGAAGCTCCTCATGGAGATGGCCCAGCAGCCGGGTATCGACTACCTGATCGTCACGGACAGCCGGGGGGTGATCCTGGCCGACAGCGATCCCGCGCGGATCGGCTGGAATTACGGCTTGGATCTCGATCTTCCCGCGATCTCCCGGACGGCGGTGCTCTCATGGCGCCAGGTCCCCCACAGCGAAGGGGCCGACACCTTCGAAATCTATCGGCGATTCGCCCCGACAGAGGCCCCCATCCCGGGATTCTCCGGTCCCCTGCCCGAGCCATCCGGGCCGCCGGACCGGGAGTCCTCGGGTTTCGTGATCTTCGTCGGTTTCGACATGGGGCCTCTCGCCGCCGCCCAGAGGGAGGATCGACTCCATACGATTTGGATGGCCGTCATTTTCCTCCTGATCGGCTGCTCCGGGATCATCTCCCTCCTCCTGGCCCAGGGCTATCGGGCCGCCCACAGCTCCCTGTCGAGGCTCAAGGCCTTCTCCGACAGCCTCGTGGAAAATATGCCCATCGGCCTGATCGCCCTGGATGGAAATAGGAGACTGGCCGCCTTCAACCAGACGGCGGAGGCGGTTCTCGGCCTCAAGGCCGAGTCCCTCGGCAAACCAGCCGAAGCAGCCCTCCCGGCAAGCTGCAGGGGGCTCCTCGACGGACTTCCCACGGAGGGACGGCCGGTTGATCGGGAGATCAACTGCACCGTCGCCGAAGGACGGTCCGCCCATCTGGAGATGATCGCAACGGTCCTCCAGGAGGGAGAGGAGAGCCCTGCACCGGGTCACGTCATCCTCTTTCGGGACATGACGGAGGTGAGACGCCTCAAGCAGGAAGTTGTCCGGAGCCAGCGTCTGGCCTCCCTGGGAAGCCTCGCCGCCGGTGTCGCCCACGAGATCCGCAATCCGCTCAGTTCGATCAAGGGTTTCGCCACCTACTTCAAGGAACGCTACCGTGACAACCCGGCAGACTGCGAGACGGCAGAGGTGATGATCCGGGAGGTGGACCGCCTGAACCGTGTGATCACTCAGCTTCTGGAATTCGCACGCCCCATGACGATGACCCGCGTCCCGGCCTCGCTCCAGCAGTTGATCCGCCATGCCCTGAAGACCGTCGAGGGACAGGCCCGGGAAAAGGGGATCACAGTGGAGGCGGACCTTTCCCCCGAGGTCGGAGAGATCCCCCTCGATGCCGACCGGATCACGCAGGTGTTCCTGAACCTCTGCCTCAATGCGATCGCAGCCATGGAGGGAGGGGGAAAACTGCGCATCACACTCGGCTGGCAGGACAGCCGGACGGTCTGGATCGAACTGGCCGATACAGGCTCCGGGATCAGCGACCAGGACCTTCCCCGCGTCTTTGACCCCTACTTCACGACCAAACCCTCGGGGACCGGCCTTGGGCTTCCGATCGTCCAGAAGGTCGTCGAAGCCCATGGCGGCGAGGTGACGATCCGCAGCGAATTGGGAAAAGGGACGACCGTCACGGTCCTCCTGCCGTCCACTCCCGACATAGAAAGGAATCCAGGTGATCCGTCATGAAGGAAAAGAAGTCGATCCTTGTTACCGATGACGATGCTGCCCACCGGACGATGCTCCGGACACTCCTTACAGGCTGGGGATACACCATCGTCGAGGCGGACGACGGCCGGAGTGCTGTCGAAGCGGTCCGCCGGCAGCCCTTTGACCTGATCCTGATGGACATTCGGATGATCAAGGTCTCGGGCCTCGAGGCGCTGGCCGAGATCAAGGCCTTCAATCCGGCGATCCCCGTGGTCCTCATGACCGCCTACGCCTCGGTGGAAACGGCCGTCGAGGCGCTCAAGCGGGGAGCCTACGACTACCTCACCAAACCGCTCGACTTCGACGAGCTGCGTCTGACCCTGGAACGGGCCATGGACCACCGCCGGCTGAAGGAAGAGAACCTCCTCCTCCGGGAGAGCCTTGGGACGCACTTCGACAGGCAGAACATGATCGGAAGATCGGCGGCCATGACTCGGCTGATCGACACGGCCTCCCAGGTCGCCCCGTCGGAGGCGACGATCCTGATCACCGGGGAATCGGGGACCGGCAAGGGGATGATTGCCGGACTCATCCACACCAACAGCCCCCGGGGGAACGGCCCGCTGATCCGCTTCAACTGCGCGGCCATCGCAGAGACCCTTCTCGAATCGGAACTCTTCGGCCATGAAAAGGGGGCCTTCACCGGTGCGGACCGGCGCAAGGAGGGGATGTTCCGCCAGGCCGACGGGGGGAGCCTCTTTCTCGACGAGGTGAGCGAGATGTCCCTGGGAATGCAGGTCAAACTCCTGAATGTTCTGCAGGACCGCGAATTTACCCGGGTTGGCGGTGAGGAGGTGCTCCATATCGACGTCCGCCTCATCGCCGCGACCAACCGCGACTTGATCAGAGAGGTCGAGGCGGGCCGTTTCCGGGAAGACCTCTTCTACCGGCTCAACGTCGTGACGCTCAATGTCCCGCCGCTCAGGGAGCGCCCGGAGGACGTCCCCCTCCTGGCCCAGGCGTTCCTCCAGCGGTTCGCCGAGAAGAACCGCAAGACCATCAAGGGGTTCACGCCCCAGGCCATGGACCGGCTCCTCCGTCACCCCTGGCCGGGAAACGTCCGGGAACTGATGAACGCCGTGGAGCGGGGCGTCGTCCTGGCCCGCGGGGAATACCTCGACGAAACGGAGCTATCCCTGCTGCCGGCGGAAAGGGGCCCCGGCCGGATCGCTCCGGCCGGAGCAGGACAGGGCGAGGCCCTCACTCAGGCCGCAGGGGCTCCGGCGGTGACAGGAGGAACGGCCTCCATACCCGGCGGCAACATATCCCTCGAATCCGTTGAGAGGGAAACGATCATGAAGACGCTCGATGCCGCTGGCGGAAACAAGAGCGAGGCCGCCAGGCGCCTTGGGATCACCCGCCGGACCCTCCATCAGAAACTTCGGAAGTACGGGATGATGTGAGCCTCGGGGCAATTCTCAAACCATCATCATGACCGGCCGCATCATTTTAAGGATAGAAAGGGTTAAAACGTGTCTCTAGTTGGAAAAAACATCAATGCCTTCTGTTCCCGCTGCAAGCTCGAACTGGCGCACATCGTCCTGTACGAGGTGGCAGGGGCCGTCCAGGGGGTGAAGTGCAAGACCTGCGGGGCCGAACACCGCTACCGCGGGCCAAAGCCGGAAAGGAAAAGGGAAATCCCCGCGGAACGCCGTCCCGGGAAAAAGCCGGCCCTGGCGGCCCGGCCGATCCGGCCTGCCGATGCCCGGCAGTGGGAGTTGCGGAACGCCGCCCTTCCCGCCGACCCTGTGGTCTGGGATTACAGGCTCTCGGAAGGCTATGAAAAGGGCGATCTGATCCACCATCCGGAGTTCGGCCGGGGCTTCGTTGAAAAGACCACAGCAGACAGCATGGAAGTCCTCTTCCGGGAAGGACGCAGGCACATGGCCATGAATCGAAAGCCGGCACCTGATGCGGATGTTTAAAAGGAAAAGGGAAACCGATCGATGAACATCCTGGTCTGCGTCAAACAGGTGCCGGACGCCGAGGCACCGTTCTCGATCGGCTCCGATGGCCGGTCGGTGAATGTCGCGGAGGGAGCCTGGCGGTTGAACGGGTTCGACGCCTTTGCCGTCGAGGAGGCTCTCCGCATCCGGGCGGCCTTTCCGGACACCACGGTGGAGGCCCTCACCGTCGGACCGGCAAGGGCCGCAGAAGTCCTCAGACGCGCCATGGCCATGGGCGCCGACAGGGGGATCCACATCCTGCGGCCTGGAGAGGATGACCCGTTGCCCGGCGAGGTCGCGGCGCTCATCGCCTCCGCGGTCGGCGGCAGGCGATTGGACCTGATCCTCGCCGGGGTCATGGCAGAGGACGATATGCAGGGGCAGACGGGCCCCATGCTGGCCGAATACCTGGGCCTTCCCTGCGCCACAGCGGTCATGGCACAGGAGATCGCCCCGGGCGGAGGAATCGCGCGTGTGGAACGGGAACTGGAAGGTGGTTTCAGGGAGGCCCTGGAAGTGCCCCTCCCGGCCCTCCTCACGGTCCAGTCGGGGATCAACCACCCCCGCTATCCAGCCCTCTCCCATGTCCTGAGGTCCCGAACGCAGCCCATCGAGATTATCCATGCAGGGAGTCTGCCGGTGCCCCCCCGACGGGAACGTATCGTCCGGATCACCCGTCGTGAGACCTCCGGAAAGGCCCTTTTCCTGGCGGGAACTTCCCGGGAGAAAGCGGAGCAGTTGGCGGATTATTTTCTGGAGAAGGCCCTGCTGTAGCGGCCTCATGGGATCCCTCCGGGGACCGTCGTGGGGTCCCCTGCGAAGGATGCCCGCGACGCAACGGCTAAAACGGAGACAGGCAGAGGAACATCAGACTATGGCGGAAGGCATTGCGGTCATCGCGGAGTCCAAAGGGAGGCCGGGGCCCTTCACGGAAGAGGTCATCGCCTTTGCGCAGGCCCTCAGGGAGGAGCCGACCGCACCGGTCCGGGTCTTCGTCCCCGGGATGGAGATCGGCGCCCGTGCCCATGCACTGGCCCGGTTGCCCGGCGTTGTCGTGACCGGCATCGAAGGGGAAAGCCTGGCCTGTTACAACACCGAGGCCTGGAAGACGGCGCTGGCGCCGCCGATCGCGGCGCTGAAACCCCGCTTCATCTGCATCGCCCACAGCGCCGACGGAGCCGATTTCGCGCCGGGACTCGCCGTCCGCCTAGGTGCAGCCTGCATCACCGCCGTCGAATCCTTCCGCCGGACAGGGGATGCCGTCACCTTCACCCGCTCCACCTTGAAGGGAAAGTTGTCCATGGAGATTGCACCGGAGGCGGAGATGGTCGTGGTCACGGTCCTCCCCGGATCCTTCGGCCGCGAGGCCCGCCCCAATCCTTCTTCCCCAACCGAGGAGAAAGAGGCGATGCCGAAGCCCGTCGAGGTCCTGGGAATCCCGGCCCTCCCCCTCAAGACCCGGACGCTCGGGAT
>JAJFUM010000106.1 GCA_021372415.1 Deltaproteobacteria bacterium | reverse complement strand
CTCCCCTGTGAGGCGGCGGTCCACCGGGACGGCGGGGAAGTCGATGCCGTACCAGTCCGCCGCGGTCCGAAGCGCGTCTCCCCTTTCCACGGGCTCCGCATCGAGCTCATGGATCACGATCCGGCAGTTTGTCCCGGCCTTCAGTTCCGCCGCTCCGCCGCTGTGGTCGATGTGGCAGTGGGTGAGGATCAGCGTGGAGACGGCCTGGGGGTCGAACCCGGCCGCCTCGATGTTCGCCAGAATCCTCCCCAGGCTGCGCCCTGCGCCGCAGTCGATCATCACGCCTTCGCCGTTGAAATCGATCAGGAAGGCCGTTGCGTCCTCGGCATGGGAGATGTCCGGCCCGCCGACAAGTGCGATGCCCCTTGCGATGGATTCAAACGTCGCCATCTCCCTCCCCTTTCCTGTCCGGCTCCGTGTCCAGGCTGCCGATCAATTCCGCGACCCCGGCGATGCCGTGCCGGTCCAGGTATCGGCCGATGCCCTCCAGGATCTCCATCGTGCAGGATGGGTTGATGAAGTTGGCCGTGCCAACCTGGATAGCCGTGGCCCCGGCGATGAGGAATTCCAGGGCATCGGAGGCCGTCGCGATGCCGCCGATGCCGATCACCGGGATCTTGACCGCGCGCACGGCCTGCCAGACCATCCTCAGGGCGATCGGCCGGACGGCGGGGCCTGACAGGCCCCCGGTGATGTTCGCCAGGCGGGGCCTGCGCTTCTCGATGTCCACGCTCATCCCGGTCAGGGTGTTGATCAGCGAGAGGGCGTCGGCCCCGGCCTCCTCCACCGCCAGGGCGATCTCGGTGATGTCGGTGACGTTCGGGGTGAGCTTGACGATGACCGGAAGCGCCGTTTCGCCCCGGACTGCCCGGGTCACTTCGGCGGCCAGCTCAGGGCGGGCGCCGAAGGCGATCCCTCCCTTTTTGACATTGGGGCAGGAGATGTTGACCTCGACGGCCGAGACCCCCTCCGTGTCGTTGAGGATGCCGGCCAGGCGCCGGTATTCCTCCAGGGTCTCCCCGAAGATGTTGGCCACGACGGCCGTGTCGTACTGCCTCAGGAAGGGCAGCTTCTCGGCGATGAAGGCCCTGACGCCGATGTTCTGCAGGCCCACGGCGTTGAGCATCCCTGCCGGGGTCTCCATGATCCGCGGGGGCGGGTTTCCCAGACGCGGCTCCAGGGAGAGCCCCTTGACGATGACGGCGCCCAGGAGGTTCAGATCGACGAAGGGGGCGTATTCCTCTCCGTAGCCGAAGGTCCCGGAAGCCGTCATGACGGGGTTCTTGAGCTTCAGCCTGCCGATGCTTACCGAGAGATCGGGTCCTGCGGCGTCATTGAGTTCCCTGGTAGAATCCATTGGTTGCCCACCTTGTTTAAACATGTTCTTTAAGGAATGACCTCCTCGAGGTCGAAGACGGGGCCGTCCTTGCAGACCCTCTTGTACTCGATCCCCTGACCGGACCCGCGCCGGCGGATCGCAACCGCGCAGCCCAGGCAGGCCCCCAGCCCGCAGGCCATCCGCTCCTCCAGGGAGACCTGGCAGGGGATGGGGCGCCCCTTCAGAAGGGCCTTCAGGGAACGGATCATGGGGGTCGGCCCGCAGGCGTAGATCAGGGTCTTTTTCGGCTCGTAGCCGCCGATGTCGCGGGCCAGCAGGTCCGTCACGGACCCGCAGTATCCCCGGCTGCCGTCGTCGGTGCAGATCCCCAGCTCGCAGGAATCCCGCAGCTTGTCCAGGCAGGTGAGCAGCTCCGCGCTCCTGGCCCCGAGATAGAAGGCCTTCCGAAGGTTGCGGCCCGTCTCGGACGTCATGAGGCCGCCGTGGAGGAGGTATGCCAGCGGGGCCACGCCGACCCCTCCTGCGACAAAGAGGACCTGCTCGACCCCTTCCGGGGGGGCAAAACCCCTGCCGAGGGGTCCCATCACCGAGAGCCCTTCCCCGGGCTTCAACCGGCTCAGGAGCGACGTGCCCTCGCCGACCACGCGGTACA
>JAJFUM010000105.1 GCA_021372415.1 Deltaproteobacteria bacterium | reverse complement strand
TATCAACGGCCTGTAGCAGAGTTCAACGTGCCGTAATATTTTTTTCACTGATCGTGTTACGTATTTGCAATTGGTGTTACAAGAGGCGATATTGCCGCAGGGCCACCCGACAGGACAGTGCCGAGGTGGAGCCATTCTTTCGAGTAGACGGTTAAGTCCATGAGAGCATTCAGTCTGGGGGTGATTGTCTCTACCGCCGTGCACATCGGTGCGATCGCGGTCCTTATGGCGCTTTCACCCCCCGTTCAGGACGCGCCGATTGACGTGGTGGAGGTCGATTTCTCCCATATGGACAGGCCGTTCAAGGACTCTTCTCCATCAAAACCCCTGCTCGGAACCATCCCTAAAAGACGAACCATCCAAAGAGACGGAAAACATTCCCGGCAAACGATCAAAATGGACCGGATGACCAGGGAGATCCCTGAAACCGCTCCAGACAAAGGACAGGCCAAGCCGCCTGTTTTGCCCATCCAGGTCGCCACGCCTGCCGACCGGAGCGAGGCTTGCGTTCCGGCCACCGCAGAGACGCGAGGCGAAGCAGTCCGTTCGGCTTTATCCATTGCACAGTCAGAAGCGGCCAGCGGCGGAGCGGCCGCCGCCTTTGGGGGCCATCCCGGATCGGATGCCCCACTCCCGGCGCGGGGCATCTCGGACGGCAATAGGGTGGAAAGCGCGAGCATGACAAATCGGGAAGGCCTGGCAGAGGGGAGCGAAAACTACCGGTACATCCGTGACGCGATCCTGAAGAACCTCCGATACCCCGAGAGGGCCAGGAGGCTGGGGCTAGAGGGGAAGGTCCTCCTCTCCTTTGTCGTGCTGGAAGATGGGACGACGAGCGAAATCAAGGTGCTCGATGGTTCACGCCACCGGATCCTGGATGAAAGCGCCAGGGACGCCGTGGCGGAGACCCGCATTGCCAGGAAGGTGCCGTACCGCGTCGTGGTTCGCCTCCCAGTCACGTTTCGCCTCCATGGGGCAAAGGACCATGAACTTGGCGAATCGTCTTTGGCCGACCGGTCATGAGCTTCCCAGGCTGAAGGACGAGAGGGGGTGATGACAAGACTTCCGTAACGATAGCCCAGTACAGGAATCATAGGCGGGGGCAGGGTCACCGTGGCGGGCAATACCCTGCCCCCTGAAGAAAGCGATGTCTGTGACACCGCCTCTCTGAAATCATTCTAGCAGAGGCGGTGGTGAAAAGAAAAGGAGAACCCTCTCATGAAAAAGGCCGTAGCCATGATCACCGCCGTTCTTTTCTCCAGCCTGTTTATGACCCCGTCCGGATGGGCGGCGGAGCCGCAGAAAAAAGAAGAAAAGAAGGCCGCCCTGGAAGAAATCACCGTCGTCGGTGCTCCTTACAGCAATCCGATCACCCCTGTCGATACCCCCTACGGGACCCAGTACAACCTGGTGACCGAAGATCAGATCAAACAGCAGAATGCCTATGACTTCCAATCCGCCCTGCGCGACGTGCCGGGGGTCATGTACCAGAGCAAGAACCTGATGGGGAGCCAGACCAGTCACAGCCTTTACATTCGAGGCCGTGGGGCCAGCCACCCCAGCCCCGACATCACGATCGAGTACGACGGAGTCCCCCGTTACGGGGCCCTCTTCGGTCAGGTGCTGGGCGACGGCATCGCCGTCCCCACGATCGGGGGGATCGAGGTCTTCAAGAGCCCGCAGCCGTCCCAATTCGGCAGCGGCTACGCCATGGTCAATGTCCTGCCCAAATACATGAAGGAAGAGGGCCAGGAGGTGGTGCTCGATTCGAGCGCAGGCAGTTACGGCACCTTCAGCGAGGGGCTCTCCGGCGGTCTCAAGAAGGGCCCCTTTGACGCCTATGTCTCCCAGAACTGGGCCTCCACGGACGGTCATGTCGACCATTCCCGCGCCCAGCAGCAGGGCTACTATGCCAATTTGGGTTACCAACTCAACCGGCTGTGGAACGTTCGTCTTCTCGCCAACCATGTGGAAAGCCAGACCCTGGCCCCCAGACCGGAGGTCACGCCCACCTCAACCAACGGGGTGAGTTGGCCCGGCGCGGAACGCTACGACACCAAGACCGATTTCACCACCCTGACCCTGAACCACCAATACGAGACCTTTAGCGGCTATCTCAAGGCCTATCTGGTCGACACCGATTTCGACCTTCTGCAGGAATTGACCAACGGCCAGCGATACGGCGGCGGCACCGGCGGCCTCTGGTCCAGGCAGGAAATCCGACAGAACGGGATCCGGGCCCGTGAAGATCTGCAACTCTGGTCAGGAGGACAGATCCTGGCCGGCGTAGACCTGGACAGGACCGCCCTGAAGAACACCCAGCGGACCTACAGTGGGCAGGCGGTGTCGGGAATCAACGGCGGCAAGGCGGAGCGCGTCTGGGATTTTCCCGATACGACGGTCTTCTCCCCATATATGGCCCTGAATCAAAAGTTCGGCCGCACGGATGGTTTCCATATCGTTCCATCGGCTGGCTTCCGCTATTATCACCACAACGAGTTTCAAGATGTTTCATCGCCCCAGGCAGGTCTGGTGGCGGGTTACAAACAGACCGACCTCCATCTCAATTACGCGCGGGGCGTCAACTACCCCTCGCCGATCGTGGTCATGAACATGGTGCTCAACAGTTCGCCGGTGAGCAATCCCAGCCAGTACTGGAAGGAGCTCAAGCCGGAGGTGGTGGACCACTACGAGTTGGGGCTGACCCACTCCTGGCCGGAGACCGCAAAATTGGGGGCGACCGCCTTCTATGACAAAGGCAAGGACCGCTTTCAGGCCTACATGTATGGCTCTATCCCCTCCCAGTTCAACGACCCCATCGGCCAGTACGAGATCCGCGGACTGGAACTGACCGGTTCGCTGACCCCGCTGAAAGACATCGAGCTCACCGCCGGCGCCACCTGGATGGCTGCCAAGGCCAAGGGAAGCGATGGGATCGAGCGGGACCGGATGCCCTATACTCCTGATTTCCAGTTCCAGGCTGGCGCCAACTGGAAGTTCTGGGAGCGTTACCGGCTCTTCCTGGACATGCAACACCTCAAAAACGTATACGCTGCTACGAATTCCAGAACCGGCACGTTCACCTATGCGGACCTGTCGGACATGTACAAACTCGACGATATCACCCTGGTGAACGCCCGTCTGAGCTACCGTTTCGATTACCGGCCGCTGGGTCTGAAGGATTCGGAAGTGTCGCTCGCGCTCAACAACCTCTTCGATCGGCGGTATGAGTACGCCAAGGGCTACCGGATGCCGGGGATCACCTTTTTTGCTGGGGTCAGCTTCAAGTTTCTCTAAACGGACGCCCAAGGGCGGCGTTTCCGACGCCGCCCTCTTTTCCCGGAGGATGGGTTCATGTGCAGACGGTTTATTCTTTTAGGATTGGTACTTCTGGCGTACCTGGGTGTCTCTGTGGGACCGTCAGACGGCGCTCCGGCGTCAAGGACGGGAAAGGTGCGAGCCGTGGTCGCCTCGGACACGATCCTGTCCGGGATGATCGCCTCGCTCCTGCCCCCGCAACGCTACAGCATCGATACGGTCCTTCCGCCCGGTCAGTGTCCCGGCCACTACGACGTCAAGCCTTCGGACATTGAAAAGATCCGCAAGGCCGACCTGATCGTCTCCTTCCAAGGGATGCCTTTCATGAAGGCGACCGGAGAAGGCGGCCAGAAGCTGCTGCTTGTGAATGCAGAGGACCGCAATTGGATGGCCCCAAAGGCCTATCTGCTCGGCCTGAATCTTCTGTCGGAAAAACTCTCGGAACGCTTCCCGAAGGATCGGAATAGGATCCTCGGCAGCAGGGAGAAGGCCGTCCGCGAGGTGAGGGAGGGGGCGAGCTCACTCCTGCAAAGGATCAAGCGTGCCGGCCTCGGAGGGAAGCCGCTGATCGCCTCTTCGATGCAGAAGGAACCGCTTGAATGGATGGGTTTTCGCGTCCTGGGAGCGTACGGCAGACCAGAGGCGATGTCCCCAAGAGAGGTGGTGCGCCTGACGAAGATCGGCAGGGAGCAGCAGGCCGTCGCTGTCGTGGACAACCTCCAATCCGGTCCCGACGCCGGAAAGGGGATCGCCGAGGCCCTGGGGATCCCCCATGTGGTGCTGACGAATTTTCCATCAGAGCAGGGTTATCTTGCCACGCTCGGGGGAAACATAGACACCCTGGCGGCGGTTTTGAACAGGTGAGCGGGGTGAGGGGCACGCCATGGGAACGCCGTTGATCGAACTGGAAGGGGTCACTGTCAGGAAGGCGAAGGGCGTTCCACTGGAGGGGATACGCCTTGAGGTCTCCCATGGGGAGTTCGTTGGGATCATCGGGCCCAACGGTGCCGGGAAGACAACGCTTCTGAACGTCATCGCCGGATTCGAGCGGTTCGAGGGGACCCTCCACCTGTTCGGCCGCCGAGAGTCTTGGAAACGATCCCGGGAGACGCGGCTGCGCATCGGCTATATTCCCCAGATCCTTCCCATCGATCCGGCCTTTCCGATCCTGGCTTCGGAAGCGGTAATGACAGGTGCCGTGGGCCGTCTGGGCCCCTTCCGTTCACCGGGAAAGGGGGAGAGGGAAAAGGCGACGGCCCTGATGGAGATGATGCGTGTGGCCCATCTGGCCGACAGGCCCCTTGGGCAGCTCTCCGGCGGCGAGCGGCAGAAGGTGTCACTGGCCCGCGCCATCCTGCAGGAACCGGACATCCTCCTGATGGACGAACCCACGGCGAGTCTGGACATCGCGGTCCAGAGGGAGGTCCTGAGCCTCGTCAATGAGCTCCACCGGCGGGAAGAGATGACCTTCCTGTTCGTCACCCACGATTTCACCATGGTGCCGGCGGCGATGCGCCGGGCTGTGCTCTTGGATCAGGGACGGGTCATATTCGACGGGGACGTCGCCACCGCCGTTTCAAGTGAGACATTGAGCGGATTGTTTCGGTATCCGATCGAGATTTTCAAGCGAAACGGCAGGAGGTACGTTTCCTATGACTGAGCCCTGGATCGACGCCCTCGCCTACCCGCCCATTCAACGTGCGGCCATTGCCTGCGTGCTGTGCGGTGCAAGCTGCTCGCTCCTGTCGGTCTTCGTCGTCCTGATGAGGATGCCCCTGATCGGTGTTTCCATGTCCCACGCCGCCTTCGCCGGGGCGGTCCTGGGCATGCTCCTCGACGTCAATCCCTTCTTGAGCGGGCTGGTCCTCTGTCTTCTTACGGCGGGGGCCCTGGGCCCCCTCTCGGATCGGACCGACATGGCCCCGGAAAACGTCCTGGCCATCCTCTTCTCACTCCTCATGGGGCTGGCCTTCCTGGGAATGGGGATCCTCACCCGGACCAAGGCGGGCGCCCTCAGTCTGATGTGGGGAAGCCTGCTGTCGCTTTCCAGGGTGGACATCTGGGTCTTGGCGGCGATCACGCTCCTGCTGGTCCTCTTCATCATCCTATTCTTCAAGGAGATCCGGTCCGTCCTCTTCAACCGGCGGCTTGCCGCGTCCAGCGGCATCCCCGAACGGCCGATCTACTACGCCCTCCTGTTTCTCACCGGAGCCGTCGTGTCGTCCAACCTGGCGACAGTCGGCGGTTTGCTGATCTTTGCGCTCCTCGTGCAGCCCGGCGCCACGGCGTTGCAACTGACCTACGACCTGAGGGCCTTCTTCATTATTTCCACGGCCTCGGGGATTGGTGCCTGCGTCTTGGGTCTGATCGCCTCGTATCTCTTCGATCTACCCTCCGGCGCGGCAGTGGTTCTCATGGCAACAATTATCTTTGCTGCCGCTTACGTCTTCTCTCCCAAACGCCGCAGGGCGAAGCTCCAGAAAGGAAACCTGTCTCATGAAAATGACTCCCGATGAAATCTACCGTGAACGAAAGCGGTTCTTCAACGATCATGCCGAGCAATGGCTTGAGATGTGCTACAAGGATCATGCGACTGGGCGCTATGACAAGCACCAAAGGGACTTCGAACGCCTCTTCTCCCTTCTGCCGCTGAAGCCGGGGGACCACGTCCTGGACGCGGGGTGCGGAACGGGTGTCCTGGTCCCTTTCATCCTCGACCGGATCGGGGAGACCGGGATCCTCTACGAGTTGGACTTCGCCGATCGGATGATCGAGGCCAACCGGCGCCTGCATGATGCAAAGGAGATCCGGTTCATCGTCGCCGACACCGAGAGCGCTCCCCTCGAAGCGGCCTCCTGCGACGCGGTCGTCTGTTTTTCCTGTTTTCCCCATTTCCACGACAAGGAAAAGGCCCTGAAGGCCCTTGCCCGAATCCTGAAGCCATGCGGCGTATTGGCCATCTCGCACTTCGACTCGGCGGAGGGGATCAACCGACACCACGGATCCTGCCGGGCCGTCATGCACGACCGCCTGCCCGGCGAGGCAGCCATGCGTTCCCTGCTGGACGGGGCAGGACTGGCTGTCGAGCTTTTTATCGACGAGTCGGGATTCTACTGCATCCTGGCGACAAGGCGTCCCGATCCGGCTTAGAAACGCAGCTGAAGACCCGTCACGAAGCGGATGCCGTCGTCCGGATAGCCGTAGTGGCTCTCGAAGGAAGCGTCGAAGAGGTTGTCGACCCGGACGTACCAATCGGCAGCCACCCCGTGGATCGTCAGCGGTTGGGTTGCCTTGAGATCGACGGTCACGTAGCCATCGAGCTGCTGGGAGGAGAGATTCTCCGTCTGACTGAACCGGACTCCCTCGTAACGGACGCTTCCTTCCAGGCGGGTTTTAAGGGAGGGGAGCGCGTATTGCAGGGTGCCCTTGGCCTTGACCTCGGGCGTATAGGGGAGGGCCTTTCCGGTGTCACCGCTCTCCGAACGCTGGAGAATCAGATTGATCTCCGCGCTGACCCCTGTGTTCCAGCCGTACTTGCCCGTCAATTCGATCCCCTCCCTTTCCGCCCTGGCGATGTTGACCGGCCGATAGATCAAGTCCGTCCCGCGACGATAGGCGATCAGGTCCCCCGTATCGGCCCGAAAGAGGGTGGCCTGGGCCAGCCGGTCTTTCTGAAATTTGTATTCGATCCCCACATCGTAGGACCAGATCCGCTCCTCCTTCAGGTCTGGGTTCCCCCGGGTCTGGTCGATCGAACCGTGGGTCGTCTGATAGAGTTGCTCGAAGCTCGGCAGGTTCGCCGAATACCCCGCCCGGACCTTGATCAGACACTTCGGGGTCGCCCCCCAGCCCAGCCCCGCGGAAAGGCCGGGACTGAACCCGAAATCGTTCGTCACGTCCCCGCGAAGGCCCAGTGTCCCGGTGAGCACCCCGAAACGGCGATCGACCTGGCCGCTCAAACCGTTCCGGAGGCGGTGATGGCCCCCCGCCAGCGTATGGGAAAAGTCGTTCCATTCCGATATCCCGCCCACCCTCAGGTCCCACAGGCCATCCGGCTCCGATAGGGTCGTGTCGGCCTTTAGTCCGAGCTTCCGGTCATCCAGAGCGTAGGTCAATCCGGACTGGGCCTTGTCCCGCATATTGGTCCCATCGCCATAAAGGTTGACCGTAAAAGTCCCGTTATCCCCCATGATCCCCGCATATCGTGCATCAAGCGAGCCCTTTCGGTAAAGTTGCCGGGCATCGGGGGTCAGGTTGTCGGTGGGGCCCGGTGTGCCGTATTCGGCCTCGTAGTAGCGCCCGTTCACCTCGTACCGGCCCCCCGCTTCCTTCTCCCGGCTCCAGCTCAAGCCGAAAGATCCGTCTGTCCTGTCGCTGTTTGCCCGTTTTCCATCCCTGCGCTTGAGCGCAGCGGAAAGCAAGGCATTGCCGCCGGCAGCCTCCAGGCGTTGACTCAGACTGGTCTCGGCAAATCCAAAAGAACCGGCGTTCAGTTTGACCGTGGAGAGGGCTTCCTTCTTCCTGGCCTCAGAGGTCAGACTGCGCGTCACAATATGGATGGCGCCGTCGCTCGCCCCCGCCCCGAGCCATACGGGAACCGGCGGTTTGAAGACGGAGATGGACTGGATGCTGTCCACGGGAATCGCGTTCAGGTCGAGGTTCCCGTGCTGGTTGCTGTTGAGCGGCCGGCCGTTGAGGAGCACCAGGACGCCGCCCGTTTTCCCCGACCCCCGGATGGAGATCCGGGACCCGATCCCGGCAGCGGAATAGACCTCGACCCCGGAGATCGTCTTGAGGACCTCTTCCACGCTGAGGAGGTTTCGCTTTGCGATCTCCCTGCGTTCGACCACTTCGACGTTCTGGGGGTAATTCTTGACATAGTCGTCGAGCCTTTCGGCGGTCACCACGACATCCCCGAGGGTAAAGGCCGCGGGAGAATCCTTTGGGGACTCCCCCCACGCTGCCCCTGCAACGAGGAGTACCGCCATCAGGGCTGCGGAAACCGTTCGTCGGAAATCCATAGCAATCCTCTTTAAGAGCTTACGGGCATCGGCCAGCCCACCCGCCGTCTCGGGGGGCCTTTACGGGAGTCGGTCCCCTCACCTCCGGAACCCCAGGGCGACGAGCCCGACAAAGACGAGAAACCCCACGATGAAGAGCCAGGGGATCGGTGCCGAAGAGGCCCCTGCTGCTGCATTGACTTCCTCCATCTGCAGGCCTTCGACGGTCTTTCCCACCTCCGCCGGCCGTTCACCCGGAGCGGGTCCCGAAACCTTCGCGGCATCGGACTCCGCCTTTTGCCCGCCCCGTCTCTGCCCGGTCTGCCCGGACCGGCCCTTGTTTGCCCGGGGCTCCTTGATGGCCTCAAGGGCCTTCCGGAACCCCTGCTCCAGAGACGCGAGGCCGGGGACGGACAGGAGGGTCGAGGAGGTGAAGCGCGCCAGCAGGGGGTTGTTGCAGGTATGGTCGCAACAGGCCAGTCCCACTTCGTTCACGCTTTGGGCATACTCCCTCGCCAGTGTCTCCACGATCTTATCGTCTGGCTTCCAGTAGTTCTTACGGACGGTCTCGAGCATCCGGGCCACCAGGGACTGGTAGGCATGCATGTTGTTGGCCTTGCGGAAGAGAGCCTTCATATCGAGGCCGTTCCGATCCAGGACGTAGGTCTCGACCATCTCGTTCCACTTGGCCCCGTCCACGGCCTCTGGGACGGTGACCTGCCATCCCCAGAGATGCTCCACCACCTTGTCGACAAACCGCGCCCCGGCGTAACCCTCCTTCATCATGGCTTGGATCCATTCAGGATTGAGATAACGCGACCGCATCTCCCGGCCCATGGCCCTCTCGAGGCTCTCCTGCATGGGCGCCTTGGGATTGGCGAGGTTGGTCACGTAGGCCTCCGGGCTTTTCCCGTCAAGGACCCGGACCGCCATGGCCGTGCCGCCCAGATACTGGAAGAAATCGTCATTATCGAGCGTGGCATAGAGGTTCGTCGACCGGCTGTGGATGACCGCCTTCGTGCCCGAGAGGGCGTTTTTCAGGAGGACCTGGCCGAGTTCCTCTTGGCCCTCTCCCTCCGATTCTCCCCAAAAGCCTTGCCCGTAGAGGTGTCCCATCCGCATGAAATAGACGTCCGCCACCTGGCCTTCCCTTTCCCAGGTATTTGACAGGGGGATCACCTTGTCGAGATTCGTCCCGTAAGCCCCGGATGGGACGGTGAAGATCCGGACCGAGGCCAGCCGTTCCGCCTTCTCCGCCGCAATCCCCTTCTCCAGGAGCATTTTTTTTGTCCTGCCCACGTTGGCCAGGAGCGCGTTGTCTTCCTCCTGCTGCCTCCGCGCCACGGTCACCGCCTCGTCCAGGAGGGACATCAGATTTGCGAAGAGGTCCCGGTAAAGCCCTGACGGGACGATCGTGACGTCGATCCTTCCCCGGCCGAGTTCGCCGCGCGGGATTGCCTCGACGCCGACGACCTTTCCCCGCTCGTCCCAGCGGGGCCTCACCCCCATGAGGTGCAGAATCTGGGACTCCATCACTCCTTCGTGGCGCATCGTCTCCACTGCCCAGAGGTTGAAGGTGATCTTGTCCGGAGAGGTCCCGTGTCTGTTCTTGTAGCCATCAAGGAACTCCCTGGCCAGCCTTGCACCCGTCTCGTAAGTCGAGCGGGCGGGCACCCGCGTTGGGTCGAAGGCATAGAAGTTCTTCCCCGTGGGCAGGGAGTCGGGATTCCGGATGGGATCGTTGCCCCTGCCGGCGGCGATGTACTGCCCCGAAAGGGCGGCCATGAGGGAATCCAGCTCCCGCTTGGCCGACAGGACGATCCGTGCTTCCAGATCGGAGACCTTCTCCTCCGCGGCCGTCGCGGTAAGCCCCGCTTCGACCGACACGACCGCCTCCGCGGTTGCCCTGCGGTATCGCTCATCAGGCGCCTTTCCGAAGGTGTGGAGCCCGAAAGGAACCTGTCTTTCCATGATCTCCTTGAGGTAGTGCTCGACCGCTTCGATTTCGGCCTCGGTCCTGATCTCGCCGATCCTCAGATCGGTCAGGAGGCCCATCTTTTTCGAGACGGCGTTGATCTCCTTGAGCCGGGTCTCGGCAAGGGAGGGGCTCTTCTCCCGGGCGGCGGCGTAATCGTTCAACATCGCCGCCAGTTCTTTCAGTTCCCGGTTCAGGCCGGCCTTCGCGAAGGGCGGGGTCATGTGGTCGATGATCACGGCCATCCCGCGCCGTTTGGCTTGGGTCCCCTCCCCAACGTTGTCCACGATGTAGGGATAGATGTTGGGCATCTCCCCGATCAGGGCCTCAGGAGGGTCCTCGTCTGTGAAGCCGACCTCCTTCCCCGTCAGCCATTCGTGCGTGCCGTGGGTCCCCACATGGACCACGGCATCGGCCTGAAACCATTTTCTGAGCCAGAGATAGAAGGCCACGTACTGATGATGGGGTGCGAGGGTCACGTCGTGGTAAAGCTTTCGGGGATCCTGCTCCCAACCCCTGGAGGGTTGGGGAGTGAAAACGATGTTGCCGTACCGGATGGCGGGCAGGACCAGGAATTTCTTCCCTTCGGCGTCCTGCCAGATCATCACGCTGCCCTTCTCGACAGGCCCCCAGTCCTTCAGGATCGCCCTCCGGAAACCTTCCGGGAGTTGGTCGAACCACTCCTGATAGGTTTCCAGGGGGATAAGGACGGCCTTCCCGGCCCGGACGATCCGGTCCAGCTCAGCCGGGGCCCAGTTGCCGATGTTGCGTGCATGGTCATGGATATCCGTGAAGAGGCGCTCCTTGACCGCCTCGGCGCGCTCCTCCCCAAGCCCCAATCCCTTGAGATCGTATCCCTCAGCCTTCATCCGCAGGGCCATCTCGTAGAGGCTCTCGGGAAGGACGTTCAGATAGCTGGCGCCGATGTTCTGCTTTCCGGGCGGATAGTTGTAGTAGATCAGGGCGACCTTTTTGTCCCGGTTGGGTTTATCCTGCAGGTTGATCCAGGCCCTGACCCTCCCGACCAGCCGGCCGATCCTCTCCGGGATGGGCCTCTCCTCGACATAGGCCATGCCCGTCAGCCGGTCCAAGAAACGTTCTCTGGAAGCGATCACCGTGGGCTGGATGATCCCCCCCATCTCGGGATTGCCAACCTGCCAGGCCCTCTCCAGGATATCCAGCCCCGTGGGAGATCGCCTCCATTCATCGAGGGACTTGCCCTGCAGGGTGATGGCGTCGATGACCGGAACCCCCAGCGAAGTCAGCAGGGGAACCGACGTCTCGGGATTGACGCCGACCTTCCAGCCCATGGCCACGATCAGCTTCACGCCGGCCGGAGAGAAGATAACCTCCACCGCCTTCCCCATCTGGACGGAGCCGTATACGGGCAGGACGTTGAAACCGTCCTCTTCCAGGGCCTCAACCAGGGCGTCCACAGTCTGGGTCTGGCCGGACTCGACGCTGTTGCGATGGAAGATGATCCCGACCCAGGGGCTCTCGCGGGAATCGCTCTGCGCCCGCCGCTGGAGATAGGCTTTCCGATAGACGGCAAAGTCTTTGAAGACCTTCTTTGTCCCGACGTCGTAGATCCCCACCTCCGCCAGCTTGACCGGCTCTCCACAGGAAAGCCCCAAGGGGACCTCCTTGTTCAGGGCGTACAAAACCATGTTCCGGATATTTTCGGGGATACCCGTGGTGAAGTAGTCGTTCAGCTTCGGATCGAACAGGAGTCCCATCTTCTTGAGTTCGTCGTCGTAGTAGCCTCCGACCCCGTAGACCTTGCCGCCCTCACGGATGACCGCCTCGAGCTCCGGCCTGACCGCATGGAGCAGGTGCCTCCCCATGATAAAGACGATCACCAGACGGGATTGGCGCAGGTGGGTGAGATCCTGCGTCCGGATATCCTTTTCCGGATAGACCGAGATCTGGATCTCACTTGCGCGAAGACTGCCTTGTGGAGACGGCTTTAGATTCTCCAGTTCTTTGCTGATCGCCTTGACCGCCTCCACGGCGCTTCGGGAATGGCCGTCCCCCAGAAGCAGGCTGACCTTCAGGACCCCGGCATGCGCGAAGGGCACGAATGACAAAAGACAGACGAGAGAGGCAGCCACCAGGAAAAACGCCTTGCAAGGAGAGACCGCGAGATCGAACCTATTCCGGCACATAGACCACCCTCCCGTCCTTCAGTTGGTAGGCCGTCCCCAGCCTCGTCCCTTCGCCACTCAGGCGTTTGTCGGTCACCTTGCGGACCTTGATCTCCTTGCCCTTCTTCACGATCATCTCGATCCTGCCGTCGGCTCCCTTTTTGGTAACGGTCACCTCCGATTTCGGATCGAGCAGATCGACCATGTTGTAGGCCATGAACAGGGCGATCATCATGCTGACAATGAACACGACGCTCGCATCGAAGAGATTCGCGACCCCCGAGATGGGGTCCTCCAAGGGCTCGTCGTACCGGTCGAACCGTCTTCGTCTCTTAAGAAACCGCATCGCCCCTGACCTCCCCGCCTTCCGACAGCCCCCCCCCGTCAGATCTTCGCAATACAACCTCCGTCATACATTCCATTTCCCTCATGTCCGCGCGGACCCACTTCTCCTTCACCAGCGACATGATATAGGCCGCCACGCTGCATGCCAGGCCCACCACCACGGTCGTAAAGGCGGTCACCATGCTGCCGGCCATCTTGGGCATGTCTCCCTGGGCCAGCGAGGAGAGGGAGATCCCCATTGGGATGAGGGTCCCCATGAGCCCCAGCGCCGGACCGACCCGGATCACAAAACGCACCCGGTCGAGGGATTTGATCAACTCCAGTTCCGCCTTCTGCAGGAGGCGCTCCGCCTCTACATCCAGGACCTGACGGTCCTGGATCGCCTGCAATTCCCGACCCAGGCCCCTCTCGTACCGCTGCACCGGGGCCGAACCGCCACCCCTCCTCTCGATATACTCCCGCAGGAAACCGCCGAAGCAGATGACGACCCAGAAGGTCAGAAGGACCAGCCCCGCAACCACGGGAAATAGCAGCACCGAACAGATGACGTAGAGATAGGTTTCAAGTCCCGCCAGAACACTCATTTTTTGAATCCCCTTTGCGTGATGAAATAGCCCGCCAACATGGCGACAAAAAGCAGAAGCAGGACGCCGGCCCCGTCGGCACGATCCAGGGCGCCCCTGTCCAGGAACGAGGCATAGACCCCCCTGGCCTCCTCGATCCTGGCTGGGATACTCAGGGAGGCGATGAAATAGAAGCCGATCACGACCATGACCAGGCCGAGGGAGATCTCCGGTTGCCGGGATCTTCCCAGACGGGCCAGGGCCAGAAAGAGCAGGGCCAGTACGGCAAAGACAACCCCGAGTCCGAGCCCCACGATCCAGGACGGAAGGTCGATGACAGCCAGGGCCGTCCAGGTGGAAACGGCCATGGCTGTCAGACAGACCGGACAGGGAACGACGAGCAGCAGCGAGGGCACCAGAGGCACCGTTGCGGTTTCGGGGTGACTGTTTCGTGACTTCAAGATGGTATAGAGGCCCCAGGCGATCAGGCCGGCCGCCATCCCGACGTGGACATAGGGCCCTTGACCCAGGAGGGGGTAGAGGACCTTTGTCAGTTCCCCAGCCAAGAGAGCAAGGATCGTGAAAAGCGCCCCATATCCCGCCAAGGTGAAAGCGACGCCCCGGATCCCGATCCGGCCGTAGCCAAGGCCGAAGCCGACCTTCAGGGCAAAGGCCCCCAGACTGAAGAGCATCCCTCCGGCCCATAGGGCCATATTCAGATCCATCTTGCCGCCTCCCATCCTTTCCTCTGTCGGTTCCGGGCAAGCATGACCGGGGAGTCGGTGGCTTACCCCTGCACATCTCAGTAGTTCAGCGTCAATTCCAGAAACCAAGACCTTCCCGGCGCCAGGAAGGAGGAATAGTACTCCCGGTCCAGGATGTTGGAGACCGCGAAGGACGCCTTGACCCAGGAGGCCATCTTGTACGAGACCTTGGCATCAGCCGTGAAGAAGTCGTCGTAGGAGCCGTAGACGTTGCTGATGCTGTCCGAGTTGTCGTCGTTGCCGTACCGCTTGCCCATGTAGCGCCCGATCATGGATACGACGAAGGGGCCCCTCTCGAGCTCCCCGCCGCAGTTGAACATCACTCTGGGGATGTCGGTCATGTCCTTGCCGACGGAGGCAGGATTCGCGCTGTTTTCGAGGATGGAGGAGTCCGTATAGGTCAAGTTGGCGAAGATACGGAGCCACTTGTCCCACCTCTGTTCCGCCTCGACCTCCACCACCCGGCTCCTCCCCTTTCCGGCATTGACCTTGTCCTTCTGGGTGCTGGAGACGGTTTTTGTATAGATCATGTCATGGATGGTATTCTCGGTATAGCTCGTCGAAACCTTGGCCCCTTTCCAGAGTCCTTGTTCGACCCCGATGCTCCAAGAGGTTGCGGTTTCGGGTTTCAGGTCCGGGTTGCTGTTGTAAACGACCCCACCGCTGGTGGTCCAGGTCCTGTAGAGGTCATAGAGCGTCGGCGACCGGAAGGACTGTCCCACGGATGTCCGCAGGGTGGTTTGGCCGAAGGGCTTGTAGACCAGGGCCCCCTTGGGGCTGAAGGAGCTGTCCCTGCGGCTGTCGTAATACTTCGGATAATCGGCCGTCCCGGACTGGTACACGTAGCCGTCGTAGGTCTCCCACCAATCCTCCCGGCCGCCGATGTAGGCGGTGAGTCTGTCGAAGAGCGGGATCTCGTCCTGGATGAACAGGGCGTAGACCCTCTCCCGGCCTTTGGCCTGATAGGTGAGGGCCGTGGTGCTTTTCTCGTTTAGCCAGTTGGAGAGGTTGTTCTCCTGCGAATCGGCCCAGGCGGCCTTGAATGTCCCGCCGAAAGTGAGCACATGGCTGTCGAAGAGGGGGAGTGTGGCCTGGAGGTCGGCGTTATAGGACGCCGTGGGGGTGTCGGAGAGTTTTCCCGATCCGCCTGTGCTGGTGGCCGATGAACTGGTGGGAGTCACGTACCAGCGCTTGACCTGATCGATATAACCCAATGTAAGCTTGACCTTGGCCCTGTCGAACAGTTCGGTCTCGACCGCCATGTTGTAGAGGTTCCGCTCGCTGCCCCCGACCCCTTTGAGAAACGATCCTTCTTTCACCGTCCCGTAGGAGCGCACCTCTTCGCCCGAGGCGTTCCTGAGATAGGAATTGAAATCGTCGTTGTAATAGTCGAAGGTGGCCCGGATGAACTGTACGTTGACCTTTGAGGTCTTGGAAAAGTCGTAACCGGCCTTGAAGGCGATGTTGTCGTTCCGCCAACCGTCGCTCCCTTTGTCCCCGATGAGATAGCGCCTCTCCCCCGTATTGCTGGTCGTCTGAGACCAGCCGGTGATGCCCGCAGTCGGCTTCGAGCTCTGGAGGTTCAAGTCGGTCGGATAGCCATTGGTGTGCTTGTAGTCGTAACTCAAAAAGAGCCCGAGATTCTCGAATCTGTCACCACCGGAGGCATAGAAGGTCGCCACGTCGTTCTGGGCCTCCCCGCGGTTCCAGGCGGTGCCGTAGCCGCTCCTGACGGTTATCTCCCTTTTCTCAGGCATCCGGGTGATGATGTTGACGACCCCGCCCATGGCGCTGCCGCCGTAGAGGCTGGAGAAGGGTCCTTTGACCACCTCGATCCGCTGCACGTCTCCGGTGGCCAGTCCCATCGCATCGACGTTGCTGGAGTAAGGGCTGTTGATGGCCAGCCCGTCCTGGAGGATCAGTGTCCTGGCCTGGCCAGGGAGCCCCCCCAGGGTGAGCGACGACATGGTGTCCCTGAGCCCTGCGCGGTTGGCCACGACCCCGGCCGTCGTGTTCAAGGCTTCGTCGACACTGAAGACGTTTCGCTTTTCCAGTTCCTTGCCGGTCACCACGGCAACACTCCCCGGCACCGCTGAAAGGGCCTTTTCGGTCCGGGTCGCCGTGACGACGATCTCCTCCATCTGGGCGGTCTGATCGGCCGCCGGGATCGGCGGAGCCCACCCCAGCAGGACCGCGGTCACTGCCAGAAACCCTTTCAGCCACGTACGAACACTCCATGATTGGAACAGTTTTCTCATATATCCCCCTCGAGATGGTTTTCCGGACGCCAGGCCACCGGATCTTCTCCGATTACCTGGCTCTCCGGGTGTTTCAGTCTGGATAGGCCTTCCGGCTTCGGGCTCATGCCTACTCGCCCGCCTTCCCACCGTCGGACGACGGCAGTGGCTTAGGGTTGGGCTTTCGTTCCCTTCACGGCTGCGGGGCAGCGGGAGACTCTCACTCCCCTTTCCTGTCTTCCAACTGGACAACGCCTCTTCCTTCCACTCACCTCCTTGTCGACGCCTCACACCGACCCCTCTTTTCGTGATCATTGCCTCTTTTCGGTCTGGACGGTCACCTTCTTGAAGCCGCGGCCGTTCAGCAGATCGAGAACGTCGATGAAGACCTGGAGCCGGATGTTGCAGTCCGCCCGGACGACCAGGGGCGTCTCCCGATCGAGGCGGTCAACGGCGGCCCCCAACCCTTCAAGCGGCACCTCGGCATTGCCGAAATAGATCCTTCCCGCCCGGTCGATGGAGATGGTCTGCCAGCGCAGGCCCTCCGCCTGGCCTTGAGAGGCCTTGGGCAGAGATATCGAAATCATCCCCGTGGCGATGAAGGTCGAGGTGGTCAGGACGATGGTCAAAAGGACCAACATCACATCGACTAGGGGAATTACATTGATGGAGTCAAATCCCTTATCTTCCATGTGCAGCCTCCCAACGAAGGACGATCCCCCTCGCCTTCCTCAGCAGCAGGTTGTAAAAGACGAGGGACGGGATAGCGACCAGAAGCCCCGCCGCCGTGGCCTTCAGCGCCAGGGCCAAGCCGATCATGATCTTGGCCGTGTCAAGGAAACCCTCGCTCCCCATGGTGTAAAAGGTGGACATGATCCCCAGGACGGTGCCCAGAAGCCCTATGTAGGGAGCGTTGCTCCCGATTGTGGCGATCAGGTGGAGCCTTCGGGTCAGCTCGAACTCCAGCGTGCGGCGGTCCCGAAACCTTTCCAAGTCGACTTTTCCATAGGAAAGCCGCCTTTCGATCGCAATGGCCAGCGCCACGACACTCATCAAAAGGAGAGTACCGATAATCCCGTAGTCGATGATCGATCCCAGATGTCCCATGTCTCTTCCCCTCATCCAGTCATTCCAGGTTAAAGCGAATCGAAAGAACCGCCCAAGAGGAAACCCTCTCTCCGTTTCGGCGCGCCGGGGCGAAGGTGGATTTTCTGACCGCCTCGACGGCGGCTTCCGTAAAACCGAAAGGGGCCGGTTCGATCACCTCGACGTTGCGGAGGGTCCCCGCATGGTCGATCAGCAACTTCAAGACCACCCTCCCCTCCTTCTCCAGCCTCCGGGCCGCCCGCGGATAGACCGGCGTTGCCCGGTGGATGAAGGTCGGGGCGTTCAGCTCGCCGAATATCGTCTCCACAGGGGGAGCGTCTCCTCCCCTCTTGGGGGAGGCACCGCCCTGATTCGAAGGGGTCGCGCCTACTCTTGCACCCGGAGTTTCCGATGCGCCCCCACTGCGAAGGTCTTGGTTCGGCGGGCTTGCAACGGCCTCTCCCGGGTCTGTCGGCACCATCGACACCATCGGCCTTACGGCCTCTTCAAGATTTTCTCTCCTTGCAGGCGGCATGACCGGTCTCGCCTCTTTGATCTCCGGAACCGTTTCGCGTTTTAACTTCGGCGCCATGCTTCTTTGCCTCGATAC
This sequence comes from Deltaproteobacteria bacterium, assembly GCA_021372415.1. GTDB lineage: Bacteria > Desulfobacterota > Syntrophia > Syntrophales > UBA5619 > JAKAFS01. The sequence continues at coordinate 24,542 of JAJFUM010000105.1, read as the reverse complement.
CGGAACCGATGCCGGAACCGCGGGTTTCGCCGCCTTTTCGGGAAGGACTTCCCGCTGTTCGAAGCGAATATGGAAGGTAGAAATAGGAACAGTCTTCGCCGCCGGCAGGAACAGGAGCAGAGAGAGACAGGCGGCATGGGAGGCCCCGGACAAGAGGAACCCAACAACTCGGTCATTCATCTCCGCCCCTCCCCCTTCTCCTCTAATCTAGATCCGTACCCCGGCCATGACGCTCGCCTACCGCCATTTGGCCGCCCCTGTCCCCCCGGCCGGGCGAATGCCCAGAGCCCCTCGCCGCTGCCCCGCATGCCCTGCGTTAAAAAAAGGCGCCGCGTTACGGGAACGTACCATGCCGCAACCAATAAAAAATCCCCGGCCATGATCCATGACCGGGGATTAAACGTTTTTATAATCCTCAAATTGTCGTCTTCCCGCCTTCTTTACCGTCGAAGCCTGCGCGGGTATCAGATTGGCAGGTCTCCTGGCTTGCAGGTCATCCTCCCCCCATGCCTTCCCATCAAAACGACAGTGGCATCTCATCCGGAGGCCGTCATCCACCTTCCCTCTGGAAGGGCGGATTTCTTTCTCCGAAACGACTATGGGGATCGTCGCTGCTTACAGTGGCGGGTCCGCTCCCGATTAAAACGGGATTCCCTATTCTACCCTTGTGAAAGGGTCACCAATCCGATTGGCTTATAAAAGAACCGTCTGCCCTTTGTTTACAGAGAGGGCCGAGACGGGCCCTAGGTAACATAGGGCTCCATGGATGTCAAGACCGATTGTGCCCCATCGATTTCGACCCCTTGCATTCCCGTCTCGAGGTCGTTATAATAAATTCAATCAGACGCTGTACATCCTCCCGTAGACATCGATTCACACCAGATCCTCTATTGGGCTTCTCAGCACGGACCAATCCTCTCCAAGGGCGCGGGCATTCGGGTTTCAGTCATTTTACAATGGTCGGAAGGGCACGGACCATCCTCACGACGGATAGGTAGCCCGGTAGAAGCGCAGGCCTTCTCTGCCGTGGGGAACAGATAGGCGGACGGGACACGCAACCGGTCCCTCTTCCCCACCGTCTCCGCCACGGCGAACCGGCATCCGCTGGAGCACGGATGTGAGGGAAAACGTAAAAAGGGATGAGGGCCATGAACCGTGAGAACAACCAGGGAATCGTCGCCTCCATCCGGGGCAGTGTCGTCGATGTCCATTTCCCCTCCGGAAGGGTCCCGGCGATCAGGAACGTCCTCCGGACCGGGCCCGACGGCCGTATCCGGATCGAGGTCATGACCCAGCTCAACGATGAAGTCGTGCGGGGCATCTCTCTCACGCCGACCCAGGGCCTCTCCCGGGGGGAGGCAGTCGTCGACACGGGCAGCCCTTTCATGGTGCCCGTGGGCAAGTCGCTCCTCGGAAGGGTGTTCAACGTCTTCGGAGAGACCATCGACGAAGGCTCCCCGATCACCGCGCCCTCCTATCGGCCCATCCAGGGAACCCATATCCCCATCACCCAGCAGTCCACCGTCTCGGAGATCTTCGAAACGGGGATCAAGGCCGTCGATGTCCTCTGCCCACTGGAAAGGGGGGGCAAGGCCGGCCTCTTCGGCGGGGCCGGCGTGGGAAAAACCGTCCTCCTGATGGAGATGATCCACAACATGGTGGGTCAGCACGAGGGGGTCAGCATCTTCTGCGGCGTCGGGGAACGGTGCCGCGAGGGCGAGGAGCTGTACCGCGAGATGAGGGACGCTGGGGTCCTCGGCAACACGGTCATGGTCTTCGGACAGATGAACGAACCGCCGGGCGCCCGTTTCCGGGTGGGCCACACGGGACTCACGATGGCCGAGTATTTCCGCGACGAGGAGCGTCAGGACGTGTTCCTGCTCATCGACAACATCTTTCGCTTCATCCAGGCCGGCCAGGAGGTCTCCGGCCTCATGGGGCTGTTGCCCTCCCGTCTCGGATACCAGCCCACGCTGGCCTCGGACCTCGCGGAACTGGAGGAGAGGATCTGCAACACCACCACGGGGGCCATCACGTCCATCCAGGCCGTCTACGTCCCTGCCGACGATTTCACCGACCCCTCGGCCGCCCACACCTTCAGCCACCTGACGGCCACCATCGCCCTCTCCCGGAAGCGGGCCAGCGAGGGATTCTATCCGGCCATCGACCTGCTCCAGTCCAACTCCAAGATGCTGATGCCCACCATCGCCGGGGCCAGGCACTACCGTATCGCCCAGGAGATCAGGCGGAACCTGACCGTCTACGAGGAGCTCAAGGACATCATCGCCATGCTGGGGATCAACGAGCTCTCCCGGGAAGACCAGCGGACCGTGTTCCGCGCCCGCCGCCTCGAACGTTTCTTCACCCAGCCCTTTCACGTGACGGAACAGTTCATCCGGACGGCGGGAAAAACCGTTCCCCTTGAAACCTCGCTCGACGGATGCGAGAGGATCCTCAACGACGAGTTCGCCGATTATCCCGAAAGGTCCCTCTACATGATCGGCGCCGTGGACGAGGCCCGCAAGGAGGTCGAGCCGTGAACCTCAAGATCCTGCTGCCGGCCGAGATCTTCCTGGAAAAAGAGGTGACCAAGGTCGTTGCCGAAGCCCAGAACGGCTACTTCTGCCTCCTGCCCCAGCACGTCGATTTCACCGCCGCGCTGGTGCCGGGCGTGTTTTCCTTCACCGCCGGGAACACGGAGACCCATCTGGCGATCGACGGGGGGATCCTCCTGAAACGGGGGGCCGATGTCCTCGTTTCGACGCGAAACGCCATTGGAGGGCGGGAGCTGGGAAAGCTCCGGGAGGTGGTGATCAAACAGTACGAGGAGATAGACGAGCGGGAGAAGAAGGCCCGTTCCGCAGCGGTCAAGCTGGAGCTGGATCTTCTGCGCCGCTTTATGGAGCTCAAAGAACATGGACGATGAGAAATCAACGCCGCGGGAGAGGCGCCTCAAACTGGCCAGCCTGTTCACCCGGCAGGTGGCGCAAAAGGAGGCAAGAAAAATCCGGGGGAGGACCCGCAAGGACGACGGCCTCTGGTTCGGTCTGGGCGTCTTGGGCATCGTGGGCTGGTCGGTGGTCATCCCGACCCTGATCGGGACGGCCGCAGGCCTCTGGATCGATCAGACCTGGCCCAGCCGCTTCTCCTGGACCCTGATGCTGCTGGTCCTGGGTCTTGCGCTCGGCTGTTTCAACGCCTGGTACTGGGTGAAAAAGGCAAGGGAAAAGATCATCGAAGAATGACGAAGGCATCCCTGGCGGATCCACGGGCAAAGCCGTCAAGATCCGAAGGCACAACCATTCCAGAGAGGTCCAATGGTCATGGGTTATCCGTTTCTTGTCCCCTTTACGGCCGGGCTGGTCCTTGGAGTCATTCACTTTGCTGGGCTCTGGGTGACCCTGCGGAGACTCCCTGATCTGAGACGGCCGTTTACTGTCTTGATCGGGAGCTTCCTTGTGCGGACCGCCCTGGTCCTGGCCGGCTTTTTCCTGGTCCTGAGCGGAGGCCTTGGAGAACTGGCCGCGGCCCTGGCCGGGTTCATCGCGATCCGGGAGATCCTCAGGCGGCGCCTGGGGGGGAATCCCTCCAGGCCTTGAAAAGGAGACGCCCATGGAAGTCGTCGCCATCCATCAGATCAGCCCCGACCAGGTCATCTTCTTCCAGTGGCAGTGGATCACCATCAATGCCACGATGGTCTACACCTGGCTCGTCATGGCGATTCTGGTCGTCGGGTCCCTCCTGATCACCCGCCGCTTGTCCGCGGAGAGGTCCCTCTCCCGCTGGCAGAACCTGTTGGAGGTCATTCTCGGCGGCGTCCGTTCCGAGCTCCGGGAGATCTCCCAGGAGGACGCCGACCGGTACTTCCCCTTCATCGGAACGCTCTTCCTGTTCATCCTCTTCTCGAATCTGCTCACCTTCATCCCCGGATACGTGGCCCCCACCTCGTCTCTCACCACGACGGCCGCCCTGGCCATCCTGGTCTTCTTCGCCGTCCCCCTCTTCGGGATCGCGAAGCTCGGCTTTGCCGAATACTTCAAGGAATACTTCCGCCCCAACCTGCTCTTCTTCCCCTTTCACATCATGGGCGAATTTTCACGGACCCTGGCCCTGGCGGTCCGCCTCTTCGGCAACCTGATGAGCCACGAGAAGGTGATCACCATCCTGCTGGCGGTGACGCCCTTCTTCTTCCCGGTGGCCATGCAGATTCTGGGCCTCTTGATCGGAATCATCCAGGCTTACATCTTCGCCGTCCTGGCGATGGTGTACATCGCCTCGGCGTCGCAGGCGCATGAAACCAAGGCATCAAACTGACGGATCGACGAACGACACCAAGGAGGGACCCAATATGGACAGCGTCAGCATCGTAGCAGCGGCATCGATCATCGCGGCGGCACTCTGCATGGGCATCGGCGCGATCGGGCCGGCCCTTGCGCAGGGGCAGGCCGTCCACAGCGCGTTGAGTTCGATCGCCCAGCAGCCGGACGAGAGGAACTCCCTGACCCGGACGCTCTTTGTGGGACTGGCGATGATCGAATCGATCGCCATTTACTGTTTCGTGATCGCCATGATCCTCGTCTTCGCCAACCCCTTCTGGAACTACGTCATCAAGAAAGCGGGAGGATAGGACATGCATATCGACTGGTTCGTCTTTCTGGCCCAGATCGTCAACTTTCTGATCCTCTTTGTCCTCCTGAAGAAGTTTCTCTACGGCCGGATCATCGGCGCCATGGATGCCCGGGAGGCCAAGATTTCAGCGGCCTTCTCCGAAGCGGAAAAGGCCCGTCAAGAGGCACACCAGGACGCGGTTGCCAGCCAGATGCGCCTCAAGGAACTGGAGCGCACGGCAGATGAACTCATGAACAAGGCGCGGATGGATGCCGAGGCTTACCGTCGGGAATTGATGGAGAAGGCCCGCCAGGAGGTCGATCTGATGCAGAACCGATGGATTGAGGCGTTCCGTTCGGAGAGGGAGGCCATCCTTCAGGAGCTCCGGAGGCTGACGGGAAACCAGGTCTATGCCATCACCCGCCAGGTCCTCAAGGACCTGGCCGACCTGGATCTCGAACAGCGGATCGTCCACATCCTGGCAGCGAGGATCGAGACCATGTCCCAGGACGAGCGGGAGAAGATCCGATCGCTCGCGGCTGAGGGACACAGGGTCACGGTCCTTTCCGACTTCGAAATCCCCCCGGAGGCCAGAAAGACGCTGGCCAGCGCCCTGGGAAAGATCGGATCGGGGATCGACGTGATCTACAAGAAAACGAACGACCTACTGTCCGGCTACGAATTTCGGATCGACGGTTACAAGATCGCCTGGAGCATGAAGGACTACCTGGACACTCTGGAGGAGAAGTTCTATCTCTCCCTGTACCGGGGCGCACCGGAAAGGGGATAGGCCGGAGGGGGCATATGGAAAAGGACACGGGGGAAAAGGGGTTCCAATCGTTTCTGGAAGATACCTTCAGGACGATGGATGCCGTCCTTTCGGACCAGCACGCGGAACTCAAGCCCAACGAGATCGGCGTTGCGAGGTATGTCGGTTACGGCATCGTCCGTGTCGGCGGCCTTCCCAACATCAAAGCCGAAGAACTCGTGGTGTTCCCCAAGAGCCTGCAGGGACTGGTTTTCAACATCGATCCCGACGAGATCGGCGTCATCCTGCTGGGTCCCGGCGAGGGCCTCCAGGCCGGTACGGAGGTCAGACGGACGGGTCGGATCCTCGATGTGCCGGTGGGGGACGGCCTCATCGGCAGGACCCTGGACGCTCTGGGGTGTCCCCTGGACAACCAGGGAGACCTCCGGCCTGCCGGAAGGCGGCCGGTCGAGCGGGAAGCCCCGGCGGTCATGGCCCGGGACCCCGTGACCGTCCCCCTCCAGACGGGGATCAAGGTGATCGACGCCCTCATCCCCATCGGCCGCGGGCAGAGGGAATTGATCGTCGGCGATCGTCAGACCGGCAAGACCGCCATTGCGATCGACACCATCATCAACCAGTCCGGCAAGGGGGTGGTCTGCATCTACTGCGCCATCGGGAAAAAGACCTCCGATGTGGCCAAGGTCGTCGCGGACCTGAAAGACCACGGGGCCATGGATTATACGATCCTGGTCGTCGCCACGGCTGGGGATCCTCCCGGCCTGCAGTACATCGCGCCCTATGCCGCCACCACCATGGGGGAGTATTTCATGTCCCAGGGCAGGGACGTCCTGATCGTTTACGACGACCTGACCAACCACGCCCGCGCCTACCGGGAACTGTCGCTGCTCCTGCGCCGACCGCCGGGGCGCGAGGCCTTCCCGGGGGACATTTTCTACATCCACTCGCGGCTCCTGGAGCGCTCGACCCATCTGAAAAGGCAACACGGCGGCGGCTCCCTCACGGCAATCCCCATCGTCGAGACGGAAGCCCAGGACATCTCATCCTACATCCCGACCAACCTGATCTCCATCACGGACGGACAGATCTACCTGTCACCGCGCCTCTTTCAGAAGGGGATCCTGCCGGCGGTGGATGTGGGAAAATCGGTCTCCCGTGTGGGCGGCAAGGCCCAGCTGCCGGCCTACCGCACCGTGGCCGGAGACCTGCGCATCGCCTATTCCCAGTTCGAAGAGCTGGAGACCTTTTCGCGGTTCGGGACCCGCCTCGACGAGGGAACGCGCAGGGTTCTCGAAAGGGGATGGCGGGTTCGGGAGATCCTCAAGCAGCCCCAGTACAAACCGTTGCGGGTCTCGGAGCAGATCGCGGCCCTCCTGGCCGTCACGTCGGGGGTCCTGGATGCCGTCCCGGTGGACAAGGTCTCACAGGCGGAGTCCTCGCTGAGGGAAAGGATGGCCCGGGAGCACGTCGATCTGGGCCACCGCATCGAATCAGGGGAGAAACTCAGCGAACCGGACCACCGCTCGCTCACCGGCGCCGCCGGGGAGGCGGCGGCCAGCATGAAGGGGGCGTGACCCTTGCAGACGACCGAAGCCCTCAAGAGGAGAATCCAGAGCGCCCAGGACCTGCTCGGGGTGGTCAAGACCATGAAGGCCCTGGCGGCCACCAACATCCGCCAGTACCAGCGGGCCGTTGAATCGCTCGCCGAGTACCATCGTACCGTCGAGATGGGGCTCCAGATCGTTCTACGACAGAGCCGCGAAGCGACGACGGTGGGATCCAGGGCGGGCCGGCTGGGGGCCGTCGTCTTCGGAACCGATCAGGGGCTGTGCGGTCAGCTCAACAGCCTGATCGTCGGACACGCCCTGGATCAGATGGGCAGGACCGGCGTCGGCAGGGAGGACCGGATCGTCATCGCCGTGGGAATGCGCGCTGCGGAACTCCTGGAGGATTCCGGGCAGAAGGTCTTCGAAGTCCTGACCATGCCGGGCTCCACGGCCGGCATCACCCCCCTGGTCCAGGACATCACGATGCTCCTGGAAGACTGGCGATTCAAAAAAAAGATACACCAGGTGCACATCTTCTACAGCGAATATGTGTCGGGCGCCACCTACCGGCCCAAGTCGCTCGTCCTGCTGCCCGTTGAAGAGGCCTGGCTCAGGACGCTCAGACAGCGCAAGTGGGAATCCTCGACGCTTCCCCTGTTCACCATGAAATGGGACGCCATCTTCTCTTCCCTGATCGGGGAGTATCTCTTTGTCTGTATCTATAGGGCCTTCGCCAACGCCCTGGCCAGCGAGAACGCGAGCCGCCTGGCGTCCATGCAAAGCGCGGAGAAGAACATCGAAGAGCGCCTCGAAGACCTCTTCACCCAGTTTCACCGACAGCGCCAGATGATCATCACGGAGGAACTCCTGGACATCGTCTCGGGGTTCGAGGCCCTGGGAGGGGCCCGGGATGTCGGGGCATAAGAGGAACGACCAACCGTGAAAAGAAAGGAGAAGGATCCATGCTCAACACACGAATCTGTTCCATATGCGCCTGGCGCGAGAATTGTCAGAAGCGCTTTATTATTTCCATGGACTCGCTCCTGAACGTCCATTGCCCGGACTACACCCGCGACGTCCGGATCAAAGAGGACGAGATCGAAGGCAAGGTCGTGGAGTATCACATGCAGCGGTGGCGGATGATCGAGAAGCCCCGGCCGGACTTCATGGTCACCGTCTCCAGGCAGGCTGGTGCCGGGGGCAGTGAAATCGCCAGACGCCTGGCCGAGGAATTCAAGATGGACCTCGTCGGCAGCCAAATCATCAAGCAGGTGGCCAAGAGCGCCAAAATGAGCACGAAGGTGGTGGAATCCCTGGACGAGAAGGCCGTCACCCAGATCGATTCCGTGATCGCCTCCCTCTTCGCCAATCGCCATCTCTCGCCCGATGTCTATTTCCGCCATCTGACCAGCGTCATCGTCGCGATCGGCGAGCACGGCTATTCCATCATCGTGGGCCGGGGAGCCCACATGATCCTGCCGAAGGAGAAGACCCTCCGACTGCGTTTCATCGCGCCCCAGGAATCCAGAGTCGCATATTTCCTGAAGACACGCGCCATATCCCGGGACGAAGCCAGGAGATACGTGGAGAAAAAGGACGACGACCGCAACGGTTTCATCAAGAAATATTTCAAGCACGATGCCAACGATCCGACGTACTTCGACATGATCATCAACACGGAGCAACTCGGAATGGAAGGCGCGTACCAGACCGTTGCCACCACGGTCAGGTACCGGCTCAAGATCGCCCAGGAAACCGGAAGGCAACCCCCTGCCAAAGCGTGAGCCGTCCGCCGGAAGATGGTCCCCCTGGAGGACGCCCGCGAGCCCCGGCCTTGCCGTTCTGAAGGGACGGCGGGGCATCCTCCCCGCCGCACCATAATCCCCCTTGACGGATCGGTGCGGCATCCCCTATCCTCGGGTCGTCACCATCCGTTCCCCCGGGTCACAGAAGGAGAGACCATGAAAGGCGTCAATGACAGCATCCTGCGCGTGAACCTGACCACCGGTCAACTGTCGGTCGAGCCGGTTTCAGAGGACCATTACCGCCGCCATCTGGGCGGCCGGGGGTTCATCGCCCACACACTTCTGACCGAGGCCCCCCGGGGCATCGATCCGTTCGATCCCGAAAACCGGCTCGTCTTCGCCCTGGGCACGCTGACGGGGCACGCCTTCGTGGGGAGCGGCCGCAACAGCGTCGGCTGCAAATCCCCCCTCTCCGGGGGCTACGGCGAGACCGAGGCCGGGGGGTTCTGGGGCGTGGAGCTCAAGCGGGCCGGCTTCGAGGCCCTGATCATCCAGGGGATGTCCACCCGACCCGTCTATCTCTGGATCAGGGACGGGAAGGCCGAGATCCGTGATGCCGGACACCTCCGGGGCCTGGAGACGGCCGAAACCCAGAAGGCCATCCTGGAGGAGCTCGGAGACGGACGGGTCCGGACGGCCGTCATCGGGCCGGCCGGGGAAAAACGGGTCCGCTATGCCTGCATCCACAACGACATCACCCATGTGGCCGGCCGGACCGGGATGGGGGCGGTGATGGGGGCCAAGGGGCTCAAGGCGGTCGCCGTCCGGGGCTCTCGCCTGCCCGAACCGGCCGACCGGGAAAAGCTCCGGACCCTGAATCGCTGGATGATGGAGAACTTCAGGGAGAAATCCAAGCACTGGCGGTACGGGACTGGTTCGGACATGGCTTCCTATGAGGCCAACGGGAACCTGCCCATCCGCAACTTCCAGGGCGGCCGGTTCCCCGGCGTGGAGAAGATCAACCCCCAGGTCCTCTGCGCAAAGTACGTCGAGAAGATGGACAACTGCTACGGCTGCCCGATCCGCTGCAAGCGGGTCTGCCGGCTCGAGGGCCCCTTCGCCGTCGATCCGGTCTATGGTGGCCCGGAATACGAGACACTGGCGGCCCTGGGCTCCAACTGCGGGATCGACGAGCTGGAGGCCCTGATCAAGGCCCACGAGCTCTGCAACCGCTACGGGATCGACACGATCTCGGCGGGCGTGGCGATTGCCTTTGCCATGGAATGCGTCGAGCGGGGGATCCTCGGCCCCGCCGACACCGATGGCTTGGACCTGCGCTTCGGAAACGCCGGGGCGATGATCGAGATGATCGGGCTGATCGCCCGGCGCGAGGGGCTCGGAGACCTCCTGGCCGAGGGGACCCGGCGGGCGGCGCAGCGGATCGGAAAGGGCTCCGAGGCATTCGCCATGCAGGTCAAAGGTGAGGAGCTCCCCATGCATGAACCGCGCAGCAAACAGGCGCTGGGGCTCCACTACAGCCTGCACGCCACGGGCGCCGACCACAGCACGGGGATCCATGATTTCGACGCCCTGGATCCCGATACGGGGGCCAAGCTCTACGCGAAGGGCTCCTCGGCGCACCTGATCAACCACCTGGGCCTGTGCAAATTCGTCCCCTGGAGCGACGCGCAGGTCCTGGAGGCCGTCGCCCTTGTCACCGGATGGCCGGTCACGGCCCGGGAACTGACCGAGGTCGTCGACCGGGGCGTGGCCCTGGCCAGGATCTTCAACCTCCGGGAAGGCTTCTCGGCGAAGGACGACGCCCTGCCCAAACGCTTCCACAGTTCCCCGATCGCGGGCCCGCTCAAGGGGCTTGACCCGGAACGGTTCGCCGCGGCCCAGCAGGGCTATTACCGGGCCATGGGGTGGGACGAGATCGGCGTGCCGACGGCCGCCCGTCTCGAGGCCCTGGGGATCGGGTGGGCAGCGGAAAATCTTTTGTAAAATAAACTTGACATTTTGTAAATTTTATTATACATCCCGGGCCGTCGAAAAACGATCGGGAGGATGGGGATGTCCAGATGCGCCATGCAGCTAAGGATCGTGAGCCGCCTTCATATCCTGAGGGCGGAGAAACGGATGACCCAGGAGCAACTGGCCAGGGAAATCGGCGTCACCCGGGCGACCGTCGCCGCCATCGAGCGGGGCGACTACAACCCCTCTCTGGAGCTGGCCTTTCGCCTGGCCCGCTTCTTCGATCGGAATATCGAGGCGATTTTCTCAGTCGAGGAGGGTGAACGATGAAGCGTTACGATTCTGTCTTGCTGAGGGTTTTTCTGTGGGGGATCCCCGCCATCGCCATCCTGGCCTTTTTGGCTGGCTACGGGGATTGGAAGAGCGCCGATCCTGCGGGATGGCAGCACCTGCTCAACAGGGGCTTCGGCATCATTCTGGCCCTCTGGATGGGGCTGGCCCTGTTCCTGTCTTTGCGCCTGATTCTTTCCGAACCCCTCAGGGACGCGGTGCTGGCCAGGCTCACCTTCATCCGGGAGCGCGACGAACGGGAGGCACTCCTGACCGGGAGGGCCACGAAGACCACCTTTCTCATGTCCCTGGCCGTCCTGATCCTTCTGTTCGGACTTTCCGTCATCCAGGTGTCCGTTTACCGCGTCCCCCCGGAGCGGGCGATCCACGGAAAGACCGGGATGGTCACCCTGGGGGTGGGGTTCAATCTGTTCGACCGGGCGGAAAGAAAGATCCCCGGCGGCGTGCCCAGACAGGATATCTTCTCCTACGCCGGGCTTCCCCTCTCCAGTTCGGCGCTGATCCTGATCCTGATCGTCGGGCAAATCCTCTTCTACAATATTTCGGTGCGGCGGCTGATCCGGTAGCGGGGAGCCGCCGGGAAAAGAGATGTGGCGTCCAGGACGGCGGCGCCGTAACGGCCGTCATGGCTCAGGCTGAAGTCCAGCTTGAGCGTCCGGCCCCGGAGAAAGACCTCAGGGGCGCCCGATCCGGAAGGGCTCACGGCAAGATCCGAGGCGGGACAAACCAGGTGCCGGGCGATCTCCCCGATCAGAAGGCCGCGAACAAAGGCCGAAGCCCCGCCGCCCGACTCCGGGATGTCCACGGGGAAGATCCGGACCACCATCCCTCTGAGCGATGCCGCCGAGGGTGCCACAAGGGCGTGGACATAGTCCCCCTCCCCCGTCCAATCGATCCGCAGGGCCACATCGCCCCGCGGGGTTCCGACGCGTCCGGTCAGAGCGAAGCCGTCTGCCGGCGCGTCCGGTTCCCCACCCGTCGGTGCATCGTCGAGAAAGACCGGATAACGCCGGGGCACCGAGACAGCGGCGGGGGCTTTTCGGCTGACGCACTTGTAGGCAGCCTCCTTCGCCGCCCAGAGCGACCAGAGAAGGGCGTCCGGCCGCGCCGCGGCAGCGATCCGCCCCCTTTCCTCGGCGTTGAAAACCCGCTCCAGGAAGCGGCCGTTCCGGGACTTCCCGATATTCCCGGGGTCCTTCAGATCAACGATATCGTTACCGACGGGCGGCAAAGAAGGCCTCCTCCATCCGGGCGAGCTTCTCGACGATCTGCCGGGCATACTCCCGCTGATGACGGAGCCCTCCGCCGGGCATCCGGCGGGGATCGAAGGCCTCGACCTGCATCGTGAAGGTCTCCCCGCGGCGGGGGATCGTCCCGTAGCCCTCCTGGTGGTCCCCCCTGAGATAGATGAGCAGGACCCGGCACTGATCAAACTCGTCGAGGAACCGGCCGACTCCGTAAGCGTAGTTCTCCCGCTCCACGCGCCCCGTCCGGGAGCGCCCCCCTTCCGGAAAGATCATCAGGTTGTTCTTCCTCTCCAACAGAAACCGGCACTTCTCCAGAAGCCGCTGGAGCCCCTCGCGGTCCCCACCCCGATCGACTGGGAGGCATTTGGCCAGGTAGCACAGAACGGCCAGGATAGGATTGCTCTGGAAATTCTTCCGCTCCGGGAGATTCCAGGGGACGCGCCCGAACTGGACGATGTGGCCGAGCAGCGAGTCCATCCCGTAGCAGACCAGGGCCGAATCGACCATGGTCAGATGGTTGGCGCAGACGAGCCAGGGCCCGTCGTGGCTCCAGAGCCGGTAGGCCACTTCGTTGCGGACGCGCTCCAGATCGCGGATACGCCAACCCATCAGGTAGACGAATCCGAAGAGCAGAGGGGCCGTGATGATGGCGGCCAGACGCCCCAGCAGATACTGGAGTTTGAGGAGAAAAAGGGTCCGTCTGTCCATGCACCCGATCAGGCAGCCTTCTGCCGGATCAGCGCCACGGCGTCGCCAATCGTCGCGATCCGGTCCGCCTCGTCGTCGTCGATCGACGTCCCGAAGACATCCTCGCACTTGATGATGATGTCCACGAGCCTCGCGGAGTTGACCTTCAGGTCCTTGAGGATGTGGGTCTCGGCCGTCGCCTTTTCCAGCAGGGCTGGATCCTTCACGTAGCTCTTCAGGATCTCGATGATATTCTTGGTGATCTGTTCTTCGCTCATGGTCGTTCCTCCTTAGGAATGGAATGTAAAACGGCAATATGGACCCTCCCGCTCCGGGAGGGAACGCGATCAGTTTGTCCATTTTTTAAAGATGAGGCAGCTGTTCACATCGCCGAAACCGAAACCGGCCTTGGCGATGATCTTCAGCTCCGGATGATCAATGGCCTTCTGAGGGACGCTCCCGGCAAAGGGCTCGATCTCCGGGTGGAGGTCCTCGCAGTTGATGGAAGGGTGAATGAAGCCCCGCTCCAGTTGGAGAACGACGGCCACGCACTCGATTGCCCCGGCCGCCCCCAGGCAGTGGCCGATCATGGACTTGGTGGAGTTGATATAGGGAAACCGATCCGGTGCCCGGCCCAGGGCGGCCGACCAGTTCTTCACCTCCAGGGGGTCGGCATAGGTCGCTGTCAGATGGCCGTTGATCGCGTCGATCTCATCCGGCTCGATCCCCGCATCGGCCAAGGCGCCCTGGATGCAACGCCTGACCCCCTCGGGGTTGGGCGCGGTGATCGTCCCCCCCATCCGGTGGCCGCCGCAATTCACCATCCCACCCAGGACCTCGGCGTAGATCCGCACCCCCCGTTTCAGGGCCGATTCCAATTCTTCGAGCACGAGCAGGGCGCCGCCCGCTCCGGGAACGAATCCCGAGGCGCTGGCGCTCATGGGCCGCGAGGCCCTCTCCGGCCGGTCATTGGATTTCCGGCAGATCACCCGCATGGCGTCGAAACCGGCCCAGATGTAGGGCGAGGCTCCCTCCGAACCGCCGGCCAGCACCCGCGTGGCCAGACCGTTGCGGATCCGGGTCATTGCCTCGATCACGGCCTCGTTGCCTGTGCTGCAGGCCGAGGAGTTGGAGGTCACCTGGTTGCCCAGGGCCAGAAGTCCCGCGATCCGGGCGCTCGTCCCGCTGTTCATCACCTGTTCGACGATCCGGCTCCCCATCCGCCGGACGTTTCCTTCGTTGACCATGGGCACCACCGTCCGGCTGATCGTGTCCATCCCGCCGATCCCCGAACCGGCGATAACGCCGGTCTCCCAGTCCACGCGGTCATCCTCGGCGTCGGGGACCTCGAAGCCGGCGTCCCTCCAAGCGTCCACGGCCGCCACGGAGGCGTAGCCGATGTTGTCGTTGATCGACAGGAGCTTCTCCCGGTCGAAGTAGGCGCTGCGGACGGCATCGAAATCCTGGGGAATCCCCCCCACCTGGCAGGCGAAGTTCAAGGCCGCCAGCTCCGGGACATGCCGGATCCCCGAGACCCCGGCCCGCAGCGCCTCGGCAAAGGCATCCAAGCCATGGCCGTTGGGGGAGACCACCCCCATCCCTGTTATGACCACCCTTCGCTTCACGAAACCGCCTCCTCCATTATCGTTTGACCCGCGGCATTTCCCTGACTCTGCTCGAACTGGGCCCGCGGGACCCCTTTCCCGGCCAGGACCCCGCGGCAGACCTCCTCGCCGTTCTCCCGGGTCATGACGACTGCGACCTTGAGCTGGTTCCCGCGGAAATAGACCTTGCGGCCGGTCATCATGACGAGCTCTCCCGGGCGCACGACACCTGTGAACTCCACGTTTTCTGCCAGTGTGAAGAGGGTGACCATCTCTCCCGCCTTGTCCCCTTGCCCCTTGAGAAGCGACAGGTAGAGGCCGTAGGCCACGACGCCCGTCTGGGCCATCGTCTCGACGAGGATGACCCCCGGTGTGACGGGCAGTCCCGGGAAGTGCCCCTTATAGAAATATTCGTCGCGCCTGAAGCGGTAGACGCCGAGGATGCGTTCTTCGTCCAGTTCCAGGATGTCCTCGATGAAGCGGAAAGGAGGACGCTGGGGGACCATCGCCAGGACCCGATCCCGCATGAACCGATCAGCCTCCATAAAGTCCTCCGTTGACATGGATCACGCTCCCAGTGATGTAGGAGCCTGACTCGGCCAGGAAACCGACCACCTCGGCAACCTCTTCGGGACGCCCCATCCGGCCCAGGGGAACCCCGGCCAGGATCCCAGCCTGGACCGCCTCAGGGAGCTGTGCGGTCATCTCGGTGGCGATGAACCCCGGGGCCACGGAATTGACCAGGATGCTTCTGCCCTTGAGTTCCCTGGCCAGGGACCGGGTCAGGGCATCGAGGGCCGCCTTTTCCATCGTGTAGGGAATCTGGCCGCCGTTTCCGGTGTGGCCCACGACGCTCGATATGTTGACGATCCGGCCGCTGTCGGCCCGCATCATGAACTGGCGAAGGACGCGCTTGGTCAGGTACCAGGCTCCCCGGACCGCAGCACGCTGCTCGTCGAACTGCTCGATCCGCATTCGCTGCATGTCGGTGTCAATGGAGACCCCGGCGTTGTTCACCAGAACGTCCAGCCGGTCCGTTTCGGCCTTCAGCCCTTCCACAAGGGCATCCACCTGGGCGATGTCCCCCAGGTCCGCCCGGAGCAGGAAACCGTCGCCGATGGCCGCCAGGAGCGTCTCGGCGGCCTCGCCACTGGACCGGTAGTGGATCCCCACGCGGAATCCCCTGGCCGCCAGCTCTTTCACGCAGGCCGCCCCGATCCCTCTGCCGCCGCCCGTCACCAACGCCACCTTCTTTTCACTCATCCTTATTTTCCTTTTTCATCCGTCAGGACGCCTCTACTGCCCCATCCTTCCGCCTACGCTGTTGGCCGACCGGCGGGGATAGTCCGGATAGGCGATCCCCTGGAAGACGCCGCTGCGGGCTTCGTGGACCTCGGCGATCAGCTCGCCGTCCACCAGGGCCCTCCCCTCGCCGATGGCGATCGACGCCCCCGATTCCCTGAGCTGCGTAAAGCGGCGGATCTCGACCTCGTAGCGGGCCAGGCGGTTGAAAGGCCGGACCTGGCCGCCGAAGGCCACTTGGCCGCACCCCAGCGCCCGGCCCGACCCGAGCGCCCCTCGCCAGACGCAGTAGAAGCCCAGGAGCTGCCAGATCGCGTCCACGCCCAGGCAGCCCGGCTGGACCGGATCGGCGGGCATGTGGCACTGGAAGTACCAGGCATCGAGGCGGATCTCCTGCTCGGCCACGATCCGTCCCTGCCGGCCGTCGCCGGAGATCTCGACGATCCGATCCAGCATCAGGAACGGCGGGGCCGGCAGTCGCGCCGAGAACCCCTCCGGGGGATCGTCCACCAGCGTCCCGTAGGCAAAGGCGATCAGATCCTCAATGCCGAAGCGGGAAGATTGTCTGAACTCTTCGTAAGTCACGCGTCTCCCTCCACGGCCAGGAGCAGGTGGACCCAGGTCAGGCCCGCCCCCACAAAAGCCATCCCCACGCGGTCCCCTGCAGCCAGTTCGTCCCAGTGCAGGCTGAGGACCGCGGGCGCCCCGGCGCATCCGGTGTTTCCGAACTTGTCGACATTGAACCAGTGCTGCTCTTCGGGGATCTTCGCCCGTTCGCAGACGGTCCGGAGGGCCCCCAGGTTCGCCTGGTGGCCGATGAAGCGGAACCGGCCGCGGTGGCCGTTGTCCTTGGCAGCGGACTTCATCAGCACGCGGACGGACTCGGTCATCCTGCGGATCGCGAACCCCTGGACGGCATGGCCGTCCTGGCGGAAATGGCCCTGGGGAGGAATCGTCACCTTCTCCCAGGCCGCGGCGTTTGTTCCGCTCTGGGCCTCCACAAAGGCTGCAGCGGCCTTCTCCGACGCGGAGAGGACCGCTGCCGTGCTCCCATCGCCGAAGAGGACCGCCGAAGAGCGGTCGGAAAAGTCGATGGAACGGGTGAAATTCTCCGGCTGCACCATCAGGACAAAGGAGGGGATGCGCTCCGGGGCCATCCGGCCGAGGAAGTCGACCTGCATCCCGAAGCTCGTGCATGCTGAGTTCACGTCGAGACAGGGGGCGTCGATCCCGAGCTCCGCCGCGACCGTGGCCGCCTCCACCGGCGTCGTATGCGCGGGGGCGCAGGAACCGGAGACGACCATACCGATGTCTGCGGGGGAGAGCCCCGCCCGCTCCAGGGCCATCCAGGCTGCGGCCGCTGCGGTCTGGGCATTTGTGTAAAGGCTCGCCTCGTGGGCCGCCCGCGGGTCACGGTTCTTCGTCAGGCGGATATAGTCCAGGGGCAGGACGGTCCGCCGTTCGCGGATCCCCACCCGCTCCAGAATCCAGGCATCGTCGGTCCCGATCTCCAGTTCCTCGAGAAACCGGTTCGTGATGACGTTCTCCGGATGGAAATGCCCGATGCCGTGCAGGTAGAGCATCAGATCAACTCCCGACCGATGATCATGTTCTGGACCTCCCGGACCCCTTCGTAGATGTCGATGATCTGGGCGTCCCGCAGGAGCTTGGAGATCTCGAATTCCGCCATGAAGCCGTAGCCTCCGTGGAGGTGGAGCCCCTCGGTGGAGCAGAAGAGGGCCGCCTCCGCGGCGAGGTTCTTGGCCAGGGAAGCGTAAACGCCCCGGTCGGGGGCCCCCTCCTGGACCAGGAAGGCCGCCTTCATGAGGGCCATCTCGGCCAGTTCGGTCTTCTTCCACATGGCGACCAGGGTCTCCCGCGCCACGGGCATGTCGCAGATCCGCTGGCCGAACTGGCGCCGCTCCCGCGTGTAGGCCAGCGTCAGATCCAGGGCCCGCCGGGCGATCCCCACGCCGATCGCGGCCACCATGGGCCGGGCGTAGTCTAGGACGTCGGTCAGGTACTGGAAGCCCAGCCGCCGGTCGCCGATGATCTGGTCATCCTCGATGACCACGTCTTCGAAGGTGACGCTCGCCGTATTGGAGAGACGCTGGCCGAGCTTGTCCTCGGGCTTGCCGGTCACGATCCTGCCCCCACAGGGGAGAGGGATCTCGCGGCAGGCCTGCGATCCCGTCTCCGCCGCTTCCGGCTCCACCGCCAGGGCCGGGACGACGACGCAGGCGATGAAGGGGGAGGACGTCTTGCCAACCTTGGTGAAGACCGTGAACTGGGAGGCGAAGGAAGCGTTGG
Source organism: Deltaproteobacteria bacterium (assembly GCA_021372415.1). Classification (GTDB taxonomy): domain Bacteria; phylum Desulfobacterota; class Syntrophia; order Syntrophales; family UBA5619; genus JAKAFS01. The sequence goes on along the minus strand of JAJFUM010000105.1, from coordinate 6,398 downwards.
TGATGAAACACTTCGAGCCGTTCAGGAGGTACTTGCCGTTCTTTCCCTTCTGCATGAGGGTCGTCATGCCGCTGTTGTCGGAGCCGGCATTGGGCTCCGTCAGGCAGAAAGAGGCCAGAAGCGGCCGCTCCACGAAGGGGCTGAGAAAGGCCTGCTGCTGGGCCTCGGTGCCGTGCATGGCGATCACGGCATTGGCCAGGTCGTTGCACATGGCCGAGGTGGCGATGCCGCTGTCCCCGTAAGCCAACTCCCGGATGATCAGGGCCGTCGAGATCAGGTCGAGGGAGTAGCCCTTGACCGCCTCAGGGATGGAGAGGTTCAGGATCCCCTGATCCCAGGCCTTGCGGATGATGTCGAAGGGAAAGGTATGTCCCTTCTCCAGGGACATGCTGACGGGGATGATGTCGCGGCCGACGAAGCGCCGCACCATGTCGAGGTATTCTTTCTGTTCTCCGGTCAGGTTGAAATCCATCTTTTTTCTCCTGTCGCCACGCCGCCGGTCATATCGCCGCCCGATCAAGGGAGGCGGCGAAGGCTTTTTCGGCCGATGAGAGATTCGTCACTGAGGTGCATACGACGCCGATCGTCCGGAAGAATTCCCGAAGCGGCCGGCCCGGTCCGATCTCCCAGATGGCGCCGGACTCGGCGGCCAGTACCGCCATGTTCTTTCTCCATTGGACGGTGTGGCTGATCTGGAGCACCAGTCCCATTCGGATCTGTTCTCTGTCCTCCGGGTGGAAGCCGCCCCGATAGTTCGATGTCACCCGGGAGGCCCGGATGGGATCGAGACCGCCGCCCAGTTCCTTCAGAACTTCGGCAAACGGGGCCTGGATCGGTTCCAGGAAACGGCTGTGGAAGGGGGCGCTTACGTTGAGTCTCACGAAACGGAGGGCCGGACGGTCCACCAGGGCGGCCTTCAGACGGACCTCTGCCTCGGCGACGGCCCCTGCCTCGCCGCTCAGGACGATCTGCTGGGCAGAGTTGACATTGGCCACATCGATCTCGAGGCCTCCGATAACATCGCTGACCAGCTCCGGATCCAGATCGTCTGCAATGAGGGCTGTCATCGCCCCCACCCCGGGCGGCACGGCCCCCTGCATCAAACGTCCCCGCATCTGGACGATCCTCAGGCCCGCCGCGAAGGGAAGCGCCCCGGCGGCAACGAGGGCCGTGAATTCCCCGAGACTGTGCCCTCCGAACCGGGATGGTTCGAAGCCGTACCGGGCGGCAAGCCCCCTCATCATGGCGATCTCCGTGGTCAGGACGCAGGGTTGGGTGTATTCTGTCAGGTTGAGTCGCTCGTCTTCACCGAAGCAAACTGCGGCCACATCCCAACCGAGAAGATCCGCCGCCTCCTCGTAGGTCCGACGGCTTTCAGGGACTGCATCGAAGAAATCCCGGCCCATCCCCGGCCGCTGGCAACCCTGGCCGGGAAAGACTGCTGCCTTCACCATCTCGCCCATAGAACTTCGGCTCCTTCCGACTATCCACAGGCGGCACACCCCGCCCGGTCGCCCCCTTTCGAGCATCAATCGTGCCACAGCGGCGGGTTTCTGGGATGATGCGACGAAAGAAACGCCATGTCAGCCGGTTGGACGGTAGGGACCGAAAGGCGGGACGGAACGCCTTCGCCGCAATGCGGCTCCTGGCTGCGTAGCATCTGCCGCAGGTGCGAAGAATCCTACGCAGCGGCGCGCTCCTTGACTTCCCGCCGGGGATTACGGTATGGAACTACAATGGAAATTTTCATGCTGATGGCGGTGGGCATCACGGTGTCCGTCGCCCTGATGATCAACACCAAACGCGAGCCGCTCCACATCTCCTTCGCCGCCCTCTGCGTGGCCATCACCTTCCATCGGGGAGGGGTCCTCTTCAACCAATTCTTCCACCAGGGCGCCTGGCTTCTCATCGAACGGCTCGGGCTCCTGGCCCTCCCGCCGCTGGCGATCAACTTCAGCCGCGAGCTCTACCGGGGGCAGCGTCTGATCCGGCAGCGGGATGTCCGGACCACCACCATCTTCAGCGTATCCCTGGCGGTCCTGCTCTTCACCCCACTCGGCGGTTGGCAGTATGCCGGAAGTTTTCTCTACCTCTATACGGATGCGGTGCTCCTGGTGTGCTACCTTTCCCTGATCGTTTACGCCAGGCAGCGGGCGTCCGGCATGGAGAAGAAACGGATCGTCTACCTCATCATCGCCTGCACGGCGGCGATCGCGACCTATACCGTCCAGCCGCTCTTCAACCTGATCCTTGCGGGCCTGCTCTACTTCGTCATGATCATGATCACCCACCCCCATTTGACGGAACTCCACGACCTGATGATCCGCGCCATTCTGATCCTGATCGTCACGCTCTTCGCCACGGTCATCTTCTATCTGGTCACGGGCTTTTTCGGACCGGGCCCCGGACCGCCCTTTACGCTCGTCTTCATGGTGTCCTTCGTCATCATGATCGCCGTGGTGCCCTTCCAGGTCCTCCTGAAGCGGCTCCTCACCCGGATGTATCCGGAGATCAAGGACGTCTTCACCTCGCCCTTCGACCTGGACGAGAAGCTCGAACGGGAAAAGGCCTTACTCCTGGAGAAGATGGCCCCGGTCCTGGCCCACGAGATCCGCAACCCCCTCGGCTCCATCAAAGGGGCCGCGCAGGTCCTGCTTTCGGAGGCCGAGAGCGCAGAGCAGCGGAACCTTCTGGACGTGATCACCGAGGAGGTGAACCGCCTCAACCGGGTGGTGACAAAGTTCCTCGATTACGCCCGGCCCTACCAACCAGAGATGCGTCCCCGTTCCGTCAACGCTGTGATCGAAAAGGCCCTGGCGGTGATCGAAGCGGACAGTCTCTCGTCCCGGATCGAGATCCAGTGGGAACTCCACCCCCACCTGCCCCTGGTCCTCATGGACCAGGAGCAGATCCACCAGGTCATCCTCAACATTGCCATCAACGCCGTCGAGGCCATGCCCGAGGGCGGCACGCTCACCGTTCGCACCTCCCGAATCGAGAGCGACACCGGAGACGCAGTGGCAATCGCCATCCGGGACACCGGCCATGGAATCCCCAGGGAGGCGCTCAAGAATATCTTCACCCCCTTCTTCACCACCAAGGAGAGGGGGGTCGGGCTGGGACTGGCGGTCTGTGACCGCATCATCCGGAGCCACGGCGGCAAGATCCGGGTGAAATCGATCCCCGGCCAGGGAACCATCTTCCTCATCCGTCTGGAGATATTGGGATAGGGATTGCCGGCAGGGAAAATAAAAGGAAAGGACATCAACCCCATGAAGGGCGCAAAGATCCTCGTCGTGGACGACGAGTTGAACATGCGGATGGTCCTCAAGGCTATGTTGAAGAAGGAGGGCTACGAGGTCACCACGGCCGCCGACGGCATCGAGGCCCTGGAGATCCTCGGCCGGGAGAAGATCGCCGTCGTCGCCACGGATCTCAAGATGCCGAGGCTCGACGGGATGGGCCTTCTCGAGAGGATTCAGAAAGAGGATCCTTCCCTGCCGGTGATCATGATGACCGCCTACGGCACCGTTGCCAATGCCGTCGACGCCCTGAAGAAGGGGGCCTTTGATTACCTGACCAAGCCCTTCGAGCAGGACGAACTCAAGATGATCATCCTTAAGGCCGTCAAGACCCGGATGATGGGCGAAGGGGACTTCAAGGCAGCGGCCGGCGAGGCGGACCCCTACCAAATCGTCGGGGTGAGCCACCGCATGGCCGAGATCCACGAGATCATCCGCAAGGTTTCCCCCACGACAACAACGGTCCTGATCACCGGGGAAACGGGAACGGGGAAGGAATTGATCGCCCGCGCCATTCACCGGAACAGCACCCGGAAGGACCAGCCCTTCATCAAGATCAACTGCGCCGCCATCGCCGAGAACCTTATGGAGAGCGAGTTGTTCGGCTACGAGAAGGGGGCCTTCACCGGCGCCGTGACCACCAAGCCGGGGAAGTTTGAGCTGGCGCATCACGGGACGCTCTTTCTGGACGAGGTGGGCGAGATCCCCAGGGAGATGCAGGCGAAGCTCCTCCAGGCGATTCAGGACCAGAATTTCGAGCGGGTGGGCGGCCTCAAGACGATCGCCGTGGACGTGCGCCTCATCGCGGCGACGAACCAGAACCTACAACAGGAGGTCCGCGAGGGGAGGTTCCGGGAGGACCTCTTCTACCGCCTGAACGTCTTTCCGATCCAAGTTCCATCCCTCCGGGAACGCCCCGAAGACATCCTGCCGCTCTGCGAATACTTCATCGAGAAGTTCAACCGGAAACTCTCCCGATCCGTCGAGGGGCTCGACCCTGAAGTCCGGGAGCGTTTCCTGGCCTATGCCTGGCCGGGCAACATCCGGGAGTTGGAACACCTGATCGAGCGGATGCTCCTGATGGCGGAGGAACCCCTCCTCACGACAAAGCTCGTCCCGGCAGAGTTCTCGGCTGAATCCGCAAGGGAAGCCCTCCCCTCCGGGGGGCTGCTGGGAGAGGGCGGACGGGACGTGCTGAAGAGCCACATGGAAGAGATGGAGCGGCAGATTATCGCCCGCTGCCTCGAGGAGTCCGGGGGCAACGTCACGCGGGCGGCCGAAAAGCTGGGACTGAGCCGCAAGGGCCTTCAGCTCAAGATGATCAAGCACCGCCTCCGCAAGAAGGAGGAATGAACCAGCCCCGTCGGGACCCGGACGACATCAATATTTCCGGAGGTATCCGCATGAAGGACTTGTCCGGATTGAATGGCTGCCTGATCCTGCCGCTGATCCTGATCGGCGGAACGGACGACTGGACCCCGGCCGAGCGCTGCGAGGCGATGATGCCCCGTGAACGGGCGGCCACCGTAACCCTGAAGGTCTATCCGGAGGCCCACCACGGCTTCGACACCCCCGGCGCCAACAGGGATACGCAGGGCTCCCGAGGCATGCACCACCTCCAGCACCACCCCGAGGCCGAGGCGGACGCGATCGTGCAAGTGCGGACCTTCCTTGAGACCCGCCTTAGCTTGGATGGGGAAAAACCCCTGGGCTCATGAACAGAGCTTGTAACTGCGCTGGATTTCCCTGGGCAGGGGGACCCCCTGGCCCGTGCTCATCAGACGACGATTCTCCAAGATCAGGGGATCGATGATTTCCCCGCAGAAGAGGCATTTATAACCCCAGAACCGTTCGCTGGTGTCGCGGAACTGGTCGGGGAACATGGCACCGCCGCAGCGGACACATTTCAGGATAAGCGACTTTCCCATTGCAGGGCCTCCAGTCCGGTTGATTGGAAAGCTGGAACAAGGGACTATTCACCTCGATTTCACGATAGTGCCGATGGCAGTCTGATACAATGAGGACAAAACGGCGGCTTATTGGTAGGGAAAACCTATGACTCTTTTTCTCCTTGACAGCCTTTTTCAAGATTGATATAAAGTTGATATATAATATATTACACGAAAGCATTGCCATAGACCGTATATCTCATTGATCCGCGCACAGCCGGTTCTTACCTGACGGGCGCGGCCTTGATGATCCTAGGAGGCCTCGCCCGAGAGGGTTGACTTTTTTCTTTAACCTTAAACAACAAGGAGGAAGTCATGAGCAGAAGGCGTATTCCCTGGTTGTCCCTGGCAGTGGTCGTGTTGTTCGTCCTGGTCGCAACACAGGCGTGGGCGGCGGATAAGCCCAAGGATTATCCCAATAAGCCCGTCACGATCCAAATCGGTTTCGGTGCCGGTGGCAGCAGCGATGTCGGGGTCCGGCTCCTGGCCGAATCCCTTAAGAAGGTCATCGGACAGCCCGTCCTGGCAGAGAACAAGCCGGGTGCCGGCGGCCAGGTGATGTGGACCGATTTCAAGAACAACGCCAAACCCGACGGCTATACCCTGGCCCTGATCAACGTCCCGCAGCTTCAGACCGTCGTCTTCGACGCCTCCAGAAAGCCCCTGTTCACCATGAAGGATTTCCAGCCCGTGGCGAACCACGTGCAGGATCCGGGTGCAATCCTGGTCAGGAAGGAGAGTCCCTACAAGACCCTGGAGGACCTGCTCGCCGACGCCAAGGCGCGGCCGGGGCAGGTGAAGGCCTCCACCACGGGGATCGGGAGCGACGACCACCTGGCCCTCTTGGACGTTCAGCGCCAGGCCAAAGTCACGTTCAACATCATTCATCTGAAAGACACCCCGACGGCCATGACGCGGGTCCTGGGCGGCCACACGGACGTGAATTTCGACAATGTCGGCGGCTTCCTGCCCTCGGTCGAGTCCGGCCTGGCGCGGATCCTGGCGGTCATGATGGAGAAGCGGTACCCCGATTTGCCCAACGTGCCCACGTTGCTTGACCTGGTCAAGAACGAACAGGACAGGCAGATCGCCACGCTGGTGACGTTGCCGGTCGAGATCGGCTACAATTACTGGGTTGCGCCCGAAG
>JAJFUM010000087.1 GCA_021372415.1 Deltaproteobacteria bacterium | reverse complement strand
GTTCGCCTGCGCCGCCAGCCACTTGAGCCGTTCGGGATCCTCCATAGTACTGATGAAGTACCGGCAGGCCTCGCAGTAGAGGCCGCAGACCGCGGCTATCTTTAGGTCTGATCGCCCAGATGGATTTCCTGCTTCTCGCATGAGTCCTCTCCCCTTAATACCGATTCCCCGTTCACCGTGAATCCGGCAGGGGGTTGTTCGAAGCCCTTTCCCTTCCTGCCGTCCGCGACAGGCGCCAGGACAGGAGGAAGAGAATGCCGGGTGCGGCCAGGACGAACCACGCCCAACCACGGGGGAACTTCCCCGCCGTGGCCAGGTGGAGGGCGTAGAAGGCCAACAGGCTTCCCGTCGTGATGCCCCCGCCGAGTCCTTCCCTCCACCAGGCGACGACCATCCCGCCGCAGACGCCGACGGGGAAGAACAGAAGCAGGGGCCATTCCCCAAGGCTGGGGGAGAACGGCTCGCCTGCTAAAAAGAGCAGGATCACCCCGAGGCTTGCGACGCTACCGCACCGGGCGGTCCAGCGGATCACGCGGCCTGCGATTTGGCCCTTGCCTGTTCCCTCCGCCATGCCGCACCTCTTTCCTGAAATCCCGTTGGCATCCCTTGACTTATTTCTTCCTGAGCGCGCCGGGCGTCGTTCTTGCGTGCGGGGCCATGGTCCCTGCTCCTCTCCTCCATGGAGTGGCGCCGCAGACCCGCGACAGCGGGCCGTCCGGATCCGTCCTCCCTACTTGGCCGGTTTTGCTAAAAGCATCTGGACGGCCTTCTCCAAGGCATCGTTGAATTCTTCCGGACGATTCATCATCAGGAAATGGTCCGCGCCTTTCAGGACGATGGCGTCGTAGGACAGCATGTGGCGCCGGTTGGCCTCATAGTTGATGGGCCAGCCGAGATCCCCGTTCACGGTGACGACCGGAAGGCGGACCTGATCGAATACCCTGGCCTCTTCACCGGTGACGTACCGCATGATCAATTCGTTCATCGCGCTCAGGGCAACCGCGGGCGGCGCGGCCGACATGTCGGAGAGTATCCATTCGCGAAGCTGCGGATCGGTCCGGGGAGAGATCATTTGCTTTACGAACTGCCGGGTTCCGGCCGGGAAATTTCTCTTTAAAGGCGCGATCATCTTCTTGAGGGCCTTGCGGGTCAACGGGTACTCGATGTTTTCAAGGGTATCGATGCCGATCAGGCCAACGACGCGTTCGGGCATGAGACGGGCCGCCTCCGCGATCACCGAGCCGCCCATGGAATGGCCGATCAGGATTGCGCTACGGCTGCCCGCCGCCTCCGTCACCGCCTTCACATCCTCTCCGAAGGCCTTCATCGTGTACCTCTTGCGCGCCATCCCGGAGTGGCCGTGGCCAGCAAGGTCCAGGACGACAACGCGGTACTTCTTTGAAAATATCGGCACCTGTTCGCGCCAGTACCGGGAATCGCAGCTCCAGCCATGCACGAACACCAGGGTCGGCTCTCCCTCCCCAAAGACCTCGTACGAAATCGGGGTGGCGTCTTTGGCGGGGACGATACGGGGCCAGTCCGCCCGCGCATCCCTTGCTTCAAAGGCCAGAATCAGCAGCGCTGCGCAGGCGATCAGGCCCACAAGGAGACTTGCGTCCGATTTGAAGCGAAGCCTGTCATTCCCCAGAGCGATCTTTCTGGTGATGTTCATATGTCCATCCCCTTTCTGTCGAACGGTGAAGTGGCCGGAGGCACGGGGCCGATCCGACGAATGTTTTTGTCATGCGGCCTTTTCGGGTGCTTTCGGAAAGAACCGATCCATGGTTTCTTTCACCTCGTCGAGCCATTGCTTCCTCTGGCTTTCCGTGCTGGTGACGACAATGCCGAACGTCCGCCGATGAAAGACATCGACGCCGCACAGGCCGAAGACGCAGTTTCGCCATATGGTCTCCAGCGGATCTCCGAATGTGCGTTTTTCCCGTTCGGGCATCGTGTTGGACGTGTTGAAGACGACAGCCGCTCTCGCCTTGAGAAGGCCAACGGGAATCCCTTCGCCGCTGTCATTTTCCCGGAACCGGTAGGCGACCCCCGGTCGAACGACGCGGTCGAGCCAGCCTTTCAGAATGGCCGGCGGCTGCCCCCACCAATTGGGATGGACGATGACCACTCCGTCCGCTTCCTGCAACTCCCGGCACTGTTTCGCGATGCCCTGCGGAATGGAGGCCGACTGGGGTATCTCGTCCGCCTCCAGGAGCGGGTCGAACTGCTCGAGATAGAGGTCATGCAGGACGACGCCATGGCCGCGTTCGAGGAGGGTCGCCTCGGCGGTCTTGGCGATGGCGTGGTTGAAACTGCGGGGATCGGGATGGCCCAGGATGATCAGGATATTCATGTCTGCTTTACTCCGGCGTGTCTGCCAGTGGCGCGGCAGACCTGCTGTCAGACCAAACACCAGCTCACGCCCCTGTGCGGCTGATCGTTCTTCCGTTCGGATGATTTCAACTTCAGACCTCTTTCCTGCGCAAAGAACAACCACGGGTGCAACAAAGATCGATCTAGGGAAGTCACCGGCGTGATTTTCGATTATTTTTTCAAATAGTCATAGGCTACTTCCCCGTAGGGCAGTGTCAAATCGGATGTGAAGTGGATGCAGGAAACAATCCTCTTGATCGGAAGGGTCGCAACCGGCGCAAGGGCGTGGTGGAAAAGCTGCAAATCGCAGGGACCGGTCCAGGCGCCCTTGACCGTCACATCCTTGAGGTGGTACCGGACCAGCTGCCGGATGGCGGTCGTCCCGTCCGGATTGGGGATGATTTTCAGAAGATAATTGGGAACCTCTTCCAGGGACTTTTTGATAACCCGGGTGTCGGCCGGTTCATGCTTGAATCCCATCGTGCCGATGGCAACGTCCAGGGAACCGTACTTCAGTCGCCCCACCAGCGTATCCCTGCTGACCGGGTCCACCATCAGCGACGGGGAGGCCAGTTTCTTCGGGAACCCCCAGATTTCCCGCCCTGCAGCGATCGGCGGATCGTCATCCAGGAACATGGAAAGCACATATTGCCCTGTTTGCCCCTTGAGGGTTACCGGAATGACCTGGCCGGATTCGGTATAGCTTCCGAACCCGCTGGAATCGGGCATCTTGATGAACTCAAACTTGACCAGGGCTTCCGGTATCTCCAGGGGCTCTGGCACCTGCCAGCGCAGGGCATCCCTGTCGGTTTCGTACGTGATGATGAAAAATTCCCTGTCGATGAATCGGTACGGCCCGGGAGGGTATGACGGGCTGTGGGCGGGCATGGCGAAAGCATCCCCGACTTTGGCCTGTGCGGCCGCACTTTCCCCGGCGCAGACGAAGCCGCCCGCAAGGAGCATCAAAGCAAGAGCAGAGATCAAAATGGTTTTCTTCATGGCATCCTTTTCAGCCACCTCCTCTTTTCGCATTTGAGTGACAGACCATAACACGTTACATAGAGAGCCTTCAACGAAAAGCAAGCGCTCATCCAATACGAAGCAAAAGGACCCTGTCTGCACGATCCATGCAGACGGGACCATCATTGCGCACGCCCGACACCTCCTGATAGGCCCCTCTCGCCAGGAGAATCCCGTTCCCCTGGTAAGAGAGCGACATATTAGTGCGATACCATGGTTTCGATAATTTCCCTTGTCGAGATGACTCTTGCATACGGAATGGATAAGGCCGCCATAAAGGATGCATGGACATCGGATGCCTTGATGGTTCTATTCTTGAAAACCAGGTCTCTTGTGGCACAGGCATCTTCGGCCACGACACACTCGAAACCCAGATCGAAGGCGGCGCGGGTTGTTGCGTCTATGCACATGTGGCTCATGGCGCCACAAATAATCAGGTTGTCTGCCTTTTCTTTTTTAAGTATCTCCATTAAGGCAGTGCCGCGAAAGCCGTTGGGAAAGTTTTTTACGACAACGATCTCATCTCCCTGGGGAGCTACGGCGTGATTGATCTTTGCCCCTTCGGTTTCCGGTAAGAAAAAGGCTGCCCCCGGACGAGCGGAAATGTGCTGGATATGGATGATCGTCAATTTTGACTTCCTGAACTCGTTCAAGAGGATTTGTGCATTGGCCGTTGCCTCCAGGATCCCGACAAGCTCCATGTTGCCGCCCGGATAATAATCGTTCTGAAGGTCAACCAGTATCAGACAGTTGTTTTTCATATCACCTCTCATCTCCGCATCGTTTATCCGCTATCGACATCACAAAAGCATTCAGCGGAACGCCCGCGTCCGGTTGAATGCCTCTGTGATCCTTATCCTAATTCGTTTCGCTTTCGATGACCGAGCGGACGGTACAATACCGGTTGCCGCTGAGCCGACCAAGAACATCCAGGCCAAACCAGTCAACCTCTCGTTCATTTTTTAATAAACCATCCCCCACGTGAACGAGCTGTATCCGCCCAAGAATCAAATTCCCCGCATTAGGCCCTTCGGTTACCGTAACGGTGCGTTCCAACGTACATTCGAATGCGATTTTCGCTTCTTGAACTCGCCGGGGTTTTATCGTTTTCGAAGGCAGCCAATGAATATCCGTTATTGACGTCTCATCGGTCCCATAAGGGATAGGCTTTGCGCTGTATTCCATGGTGGCCAGGAGATTAACGGATACGATGTTAACGACGAACTCCGGAACCTCTCGAATATTTCTCACGGTGTCTTTCACCGTTCCGTCTGATCGGTTGACCACTGAAAATGCAAGGATAGGAGGCGACCACGATACCCCGGTGAAAAAGCTGAACGGAGCCAGATTCGTGTGGCCCATTTTGTTGATGGTTGATACCCAGGCAATCGGTCTTGGGATGATCATGCTTGTCAGCAGATCATGGGCATGCCTGGGTTCCAATTCGATCAAGTTGATTTCCATAATTCCTGGTTCCTTATAACAATGGATGGAGGTCCCGCGCCCATTGCCAGTCCGGCTTCTATGATGCAAAGATCCCGTTCTTCAATGAAAAACGGGATCATAGAGGCGAGTTCCTGTTTCCCTCCAGCATTTATGTGGGGTGGAACAATTCCGGCGGCCGTTTATATTGTGGTGATTCCTATCACTATTTGCAGTAAAAATCTACTCCAGCGATGCACCGAAGGGTTCGTCTGGGGCGATCAGGGACCGATCCCCCGGAGGAGGGTGCCGAGGTCCGGGAATGCCGCCCGTTCTTCTTGCCAGAAGTAAGTAAGGATTTCGATGTTGAGTCGCCGGAGCTTTTCCAGAAGGGCGGTCTCGGGGATGCCCGGGAGGACCATGACCAGCAGGGGATTCCCCTGGAGGCTCAGGCCGTTGAGGAGGAGTTGCGTGGCTGCGGCATGGAGGCCCGCCAAGGCCATGTCGGTCCGGATCTGAAAGACGGCCCGAATCTGTCCCCCCCGGTCCAGGACCAGCAGGTCCCGGGATGGGTCGTTGCCTGTCCGGCGGCCCTGGGCCCTCAGCGCGTCGGCCAGGTCGCAGACGATCAGGCCGCGGTCGCACTCGGCGCCGGGCTCTGGTTCCTGTTCGCTGAAACGCTCGCCGATGAGTTCCTCCTGGACGACCGGCTCGTCGAAGCCGATCTCGACCTGGGCGGAGCGGGCGAGGGCCCCCTCCTTGATCCGGGCGATCTTGCGGACGAACTGGGCGATTTGCCGGGCGAAGCGGGGGGAGTGCAGGGCGCCGACGACCGCGACGGGGGACTCCTGGCCGCCGTCTTGCAGGATCTCCCAGAGGCCGCGGTAGTGGTTCTCGAAGAGGGACTTGCCGATTCCCTTGCGGCTGCCGCCGAGCTTTCCCCGGTGGACGACGAAGACCCGGCCAGCCCGGTCCTGGACGAAAGCGCCCCCGGTCCTGCGGTCGATGCCGTAGAGGGGGAAGTTGATCTCGCAGGTGATGGCGATGCTGTCGCCCCCGGCCGGCCGGCCGACGCCGAAGGCGTTCCAGTAGCGGCTCCCGGCGATCTTCTTGGAGAAGCACCAGATCCCGAGTGCCTCGGACCAGGCGACCTTGGCCTTTTCGCTCGCCCCGGGGTGGCCCAGTTTGACGGGGATCTGTTCCCGGGCCACGGCCCTGAGGGCCCTGGCAAACTGGCGCTGGTGCCGGCGGATGGCCGCCTCGTTTTCCACGACTTTCAGCATCGACCCTCTTCCTTCCTAGCCGTTGTGCAGCATCGTGAAGATCACATCCCAGCAGCACGAATCGAGATTTTTTCGGGCCCCCCTGCCCCCGCAGCGGAGCGAGGAGGTGCAGGGTTGAGCGCAAAGCGATCTGATCTTCAATGCCTTGTCCCTTAATCCAGGCGCTTGCGGAACCGCCCCACCGCACCGGTGAAGACGGCGATCCCCAGGATGGTCAGGGCCGCATATTGGGGCCAGAGGACGCCCAACCCCACCCCCTTGAGGAAGATCCCCCGGATGATGACAAGAAAATAGCGCAAAGGATTGAGGTATGTCAACCACTGAACGACCACGGGCATGTTGGCGATCGGGAAGACGAAGCCCGAGAGCATGAAGATCGGCAGGATGACGAAGAAGGTCGTCATCATGGCCTGCTGCTGGGTCCTGGAGATCGTGGAGATGAAGAGGCCAAGCCCCAGGGTGCTCAGGAGGAAGAGGCAGGTCGCCAGGAACAGGGCCGGGGCACTCCCGGCCAGCGGGATCTCGAACCAGAAGATGGCGAAGAGGGTGACCATGACCATCTGCGCGAGCGAGATGATCGTGTAGGGAATCGTCTTGCCGATGATGAGCTCGATGGGCCTAAGGGGGGTCACGATGAGCTGCTCCATCGTTCCCATCTCCCGTTCCTTGATGATGGCGATCGAGGTCATCAGGAGCGAGATCAGCATGACCACGAAGGCAACGATCCCCGGGACGAAGAAGTGCTGGGAGTCAAGGTTCGGATTGAACCAGGTCCGGATCCGTCCGTCGAGCTTGCCGTACTTGAGCTCCCGTCCGACGAGCTCCTTGATCATGGCGCTGTTGAAACGGTCCAGGACCATCACCGTGTAAGAGATTCGGATGGAGGCCATGTTGCTCACGGACCCGTCGGCGAGGATCTGGACGGGGGCCGTGTCCCCGCGGCGGATCCGGTCGCTGAAATCTGGGGGGATCTTGATCCCCAGGTCCGCCTTGCCCCCCAGGAGGAGGGCCTCCATCTGCCGGTCGTTGGCCGGAAGGTCCGAGATCCGGAAGAATCCACCGGCGGTGAACTGGTCGATCAGGAGCCGGCTCTCCCGGGTCATGGACTGGTCGATCAGGGCGACCCGGATGTCCCGGATGTCGTAGTTGACCACGTAGCCGAACAGGAGGAGCTGGATCAGCGGCGCCATGACCAGGATCGGGCGGCTCCTCCTGTCCCGGAAGAGCTGGATGAACTCCTTGCGGACCATCTCGCGGATGCGAAGCCAACTCATCCGATCCCCTCCCGCTTCATGACGATGACGTTGAGGACGGCCAGAACCGCGAACATCCCCGCCAGGACCGCCATCTGGGGCCAGAGGTAGCCGATCCCCAGGTCCTTGAGGTAGATCCCCGAGAGGATCTCGATGTAGTAGGTCGCCGGGATGATCTTGGTGATCGCCTGGAGGACCGCCGGCATGTTGATGATGGGAAAGACGAAGTTCGACAGGAGCAGCGACGGCAGGTACGTGAGCAGGACGGCCACCTGGTTGGCGATCATCTGGGACTTGGTGACCGACGAGATCAGGAGGCCCAAGGCCAGGGCGACCAGGATGTAGAGGGACGAGGCGAAGAGCAGAAACCAGAAGCTCGCCTTCATGACGACGCCGAAGAGGACCTGGCCCATGAGGACGGCGATCAGGACATCCGTGAGGGCGATCAGGAAGTAGGGGATCGCCTTGCCGATCAGGATCTCGGCCGCCCCGATGGGCAGGGACCGGAGGGTCTCCATCGTCCCGTTCTCGTACTCCCGCGCGATGACCAGGGAGGTCAGCATCGCCCCGACGATCATGATGATGACCGCGATGATCCCGGGGATGATGAAGTTCCGGCTCTCAAGGTCCTCGTTGAACCAGACCCTGATCCGCCCGTCCACGGGGGGATGGATCTTCTCCATCCCCTGGCGGTTGAGGAAATCGGCCAGGAGGCTGTAGTTATACCTCTCGATAAAGGCGCTGATGTAGGAGCGGGAGATCCCGGCGAAGTTCGGGTCGCTCCCGTCGAGGAGGACCTGAAGGGGAGCCTCCCTGTCGGCCCTGAGGTCCGCTGTCCAGCCCGTGGGGATGACGATGGCCAGCGTGGCCTGGCCGTGGTCGAGGGCCTCCGTGACGGCCCCCGTGTCGGCGAACTGGGCCTGGATCCGGAAGTAGGGGGAGGCCTCGAGGCGGCGGATGAAATCGCGGCTCAGGTCGGTCTTTTCGCGGTCGACGACGACGGTCTTGATGTTATCCACGTCGAGGCTGAGGGCGTAGCCGAAAAGGAGGATCAGCAGGAGGGGAAGGGCGAAGGCCAGGTAGAGGCTCCGGAAGTCCCGCAGGAGATGGTAGACCTCCTTGCGGGCGATCGCCCGTATGTTGCGAACCTGGATCCCTTTCATGACGATTCCCTTGGTCTGTCCGGGCCGATCCCAATCGACCGGCTCTTCTTCCGTCTTCCTTTCGGTGACCGGAGGCCTTCGAGTCCCCTGGTTTTCGACCGGGGGGGACTGTTGGATAATGCCGGTCAGCCCTTGTTCCTGAGTTTCCCGATGATCCGGTCCATCTCCGTGATCGCCTCCTCGACCGACCCCACCCGCAGGACCGGGTCCGCGCCGGAGAGGGTCACTTCCGGGCAGTTCAGGCCGATGACCGGCGTTCCGGCCCGCAGGGCCAGGGCGATCTCCGAGAGGGTGCCCGAGCCGCCGGCCAGGGCGATCAGGACATGGGGCGTCTTGGCGTTGATCACGTTCCGGGCTTCGTACATCCCCGTGTAGACGGCGATGTCGACGAACTCGTTGGGGTAGCCCGCCATCGGCCGGTTCCGGTCGTTGGGGAGGATCCCGAGGACCAGGCCCCCTGCGCCGTGGGCTCCCTCGGAGGCCGCCCGCATGATCCCTGTGCCGCCCCCGGTGAGAAGGACATGGCCCCGCTCGGCGACGGCCTGCCCGAGGCGGCGCGCCCCGGCCTCGTCCGCTGATTCCTCGCGGCTCCCCATCACCCCGACGATCCATGGCTTTCTCGATACGGAAATCCTTGTTTCCATCAGTTCCCCCTGGTTCAGGATGGCCGTGCCGCGTCCGGCGCCCCCGGCCCGGCCCCTGCGGGCAGGGCCGGGTCCATGCAGGCCCGCCGGGACATGAGCGCGACGAAGGCGTCGTTGAGGTCCGCCCCGGGCTTTCCCGTGCAGGTCTCGCGGACGATCTCGTCGGGACTCCCCGAAGCGACGATCTTCCCCTCGTTGATCATCACGATCCGTCCGCAGTGGTAGGCCTCGTCCATGTAGTGGGTCGTGACGAAAAGGGTAATCCCCTCACCGGCGAGCCCCCCGATGAACTCCCAGAAACGGCGCCGGGTGATCGGGTCGACGCCGGAGGTCGGCTCATCCAGAAAGAGGATCCGGGGCCGATGGAGGAGCGCGCAGCCCAGGGCCAGGCGCTGGCGCCAGCCCGGCGGAAGCTCCCGGGTCAGGCGGTCCCTGGCCTCGGTCAGGCGCGTCATCTCCAGGACCCAGTCGCTCCGCTCCGGCCAGTCCTTTTCGGGAACACTGTAGATGCCCAGGTAGAAGCGGAGGTTCTCCTGGGGAGTGAGGTCCTCGTAGAGGGAGAACTTCTGGGACATGTAGCCGATGGCGTGTCGGACCGCTTCGGGTTCGGTCACGATGTCGTGGCCTGCCACCGTCCCCGTCCCGGAGGTGGGCGAAAGGATCCCGCAGAGCATCCGGATCGTCGTCGACTTTCCCGAGCCGTTGGAGCCCAGAAAGCCGAAGATTTCACCCGGGCGGACCGTGAAGGAGATCCGGTCGACGGCGACGAAGGCCCCGAAGCGCTTTTCGAGCCCGCGGACCTCGATCGCGTAGGATGGATCAGTGCTTGAAGGTGTCATGGGCCAACTCCCCATCCGCCTCGCTGATGCGGTGGATGATCGCTTCCTCCAGGTTCTCGAAACGCTCGCGGATCTCCCCTGGGGTGGCCGTCGCCAGGATCTGCGAGCGGTGCATCAGCCCCAGCCGGTCGCATCGCTCCCCTTCGTCCAGGTAGGCGGTGGATACGAGGATCGTCATTCCCTGGGCGCGCATCTTGGCCAGTATCTCCCAGAACTCCTGTCGGGAGACGGGATCGACGCCGTTGGTCGGCTCGTCCAGGATCAGGAGCTTCGGCTCGTGGACCAGAACGCAGGCGAGACCCAGTTTCTGTTTCATGCCCCCGGAGAGGTTCCCCGCTGCCCGATCCGCGAAGGGCAGGAGGTTGGAGAAGCCCAGGTAGCGTTCCCGGCGCACCCGCCGTTCCTCGCCCCGGATCCCGAAGACATTCATGAAAAAATCGATGTTCTCATCGACGGTGAGGTCCTGGTAGAGGCCGAACCGCTGGGGCATATAGCCGATCAGGGCCTTGACCCGCGCCCTGTCCCTAACGATATCCAGGCCGTCGATCAGGATCCGGCCCGCCTCGGGCTTGATCATCGTCGAGGCCACCCTCAGGAGGGTGGACTTTCCAGCCCCATCGGAGCCGACCAGGCCGAAGATCGTCCCCCGCTCGACGCTGAGCGTCACGTCACGGACGGCCTCGGTCGCTCCGTAGTGGTAGGAGACCTCCTCGATCCTGAGGAAAGACTCCCCCGAGGAAGGCGCCTGTGCTCCCGCACCGGCGGGAGAAGGGGCATCGGCGTTACCGTAACCAGGCATCGGCGGGCATCCCTGACTTGAGCTCCGAGGCGGGGTTGGTGATGGAAATCTTCACGAGATAGACCAGCTTGACCCGCTCCTTGTGGGTTTGGATGATCTTGGGCGTGAACTCCCCCTCGGGCGAGATGAACGTCACCGTCCCCGGAAAGGTCTTGCCGGGAAAGGTGTCCACGCGGACCTCGGCCTTCTGCCCGGGCTTGACCTTGCCGATCTGGGTTTCGTCGACGAAGATTTTAAGATCGACCGTCGCCAACTCGGAGAGGGTCAGAACCTCCCGCCCTGCCGTGACAACCTCTCCCGGCTCGGCGCTGCGGCTGGTGATGACCCCCGGCCGGGGGGACTTGAGCTGGGCGTAGCCGAACTGGATTGCCGCCTGTTCCGCTGCCGCGCGGGCGGCCGCCGTCAGCGCCCGAGCGGCCTCGACGTCCTTCTGGGCCGCCTCGATCCGGACGAGGTTGCTCCGTGCCTGATTCAGGACGGCCTCCCCCTCGGCCAGCTTCGCCTCCGCGGCACGGATCGTCTCCGCCCGGCTCCCCTCGCGGGCCAGGTCATAAGCCTGCCGGCTCCTCTCGTAGTCCCGAAGAGCGGTCTCGTGGCGCAGGCGGACGGTGTCCCGCTCCTTCTCCGAAACGGTCCCCTTCTGGAAAAGGGCCCCATAGCGGTCCAGGTTCTTCTTCGCGTCCGTCAGGACCGCTTCGGCGCTCTGCATGGCCTGCCTGACCCGTTCGAGCTCCTGAGTTCGGGTACCGGCGCGCACCTCATCGAGCTGCGCTTTCAGGGCCCGGACGCCGGCCTCGGCCCGGGCCTCCTCGGCCGGGAGAGTCTGTCGGTAGACCTTCAGGAGGGTCTCGGTCTGTTCCTGGGCCTTGACGGTCTTTTCAAGATTGGACTTGGCCTGGTCCTGGCGGGCGCGGAGCTCCGCCGGGTCCAGTTCGGCCAGGAGCTGGTCCTGGCCGACCGCCTGTCCCTCGCGGACCTCCACCTTCAGGATCCGTCCGCCGGTCTGAAAGGCCAGGTGGGACTGGGTGGCCTCGATCGTTCCGGAATAGTATTGCTCCCCCTGCCGGATGCTTCTCTGGCCCCAGTAGACGAGGCTGCCGACGCCGACCAGCAGGCCCAGAAAGACCACGATGACGACGGTTCGTTTCTTCAAGGCCGTTCCTCCCCTTGATAGTCCTCTCCCATCGCCCTTTCCAGACGGGCCTGTTGGATGGCGCAATCGCTCAGGGCGTTGGCGTGGTCCGACCGGCTCTTGGTCAGGAGGGTCTGGGCGTCGATCACATCGGTTGCGGTTCCCACTTGTTCCCGGTACCGCTCTGTGTTAATTCGGAAATTCTCCTCGGCCTGTTCAGCCGACTTCTCCGACACCTGGATCTGTTTCTCCGCCTCGCGGAGGAGCAGGTAGGCGTTCTTCACTTCCAGGACGATCTGATCCCTCGTGTTGTCGAGGGCGTCCGTCGCCTGTTTCTCCCGGCTGATGCCCGCCTCGACGCGGTGTTTCGTTTTGCCCCATTCCCAGAAGTTCCAGTTGGCGACCACCATGGCATACCAGCTCTCCTGGGGCTTGTAAGGGGTCCCCGATACGCCCGGCGTGTCGCCATAGCGCGAATAATTCCCCACCACGTTGACGGAGGGGTAGTAGTCGGCCTCCGACTGTCTGACGAGGCTCTGGGCCTGCCTCACGCGAAGGGAGGCCGATTGCAGTTCCGGCCGCCTTTCCAGGGCTGCGGCGATGCAGCCCTCCAGGGTCGCCCCGTAGGGACGGCCGGTCAAGGTGTCTTCGATCTCCACGACGGTCCCGATCCCCCTTCTCAGGAGCGTGTTGAACCTGGCCTCGGCCATCTCCTTGGCGTTCATCGCGCTGATGAGGGATTGGTGTCCGTTTGCCAGCTCCACCTCGGCGCGGAGGAGGTCGTTGCGGGGGATCATGCCGGTGTCGTAGAATCCCTGGGCGGTTTCCCGGTGGGCCTTCAGCCGTTCCACGGACTGCTTCGCCACGTCCAGGCCCCGGTTGGCCTTGAGGACGCCGAAATAGGCGATCTTCACCTCCAGGACCAGATTCCGGAGGTTGGCGAGGTGCTCTTGACGGGCGATGTCGGTCCCCAGGCGGCTCGCCTCGTAGTTCGACTGGATGGCTCCCCCGGCGAATAGCGGCTGCCTGGCCTCGATCGACCAGGTGTAGTTGTCCTTCGTCCCCGTGGTCATTTGCTTGGCGGGGATGAGGGGCTCAATGCCGGGGAAAAAGAAATAGGGGTCCTCGTTGAGGCGGGTGTAGCTGTAGGAAGTGCCGAACTTGGGGAGGAAACCCGTAAAGGCCTCCCTCTGCTGCGCCTCGGCCCCCAGGATCCCCTCCTGTGTCGAGTGCACGAGGACGCTCCGCTTCATGGCCAGATCGATGCTCTGGGAGAGGGTCATCTTTTCGGCCGAGTGGGCACTGACCGCGAGGGGGCCGAGGATCATGGCCAGCCCCAGGAGCGCCGTCCCATAGCGTTTCAGACTGTTGTTCATCGCATCAACCCTTCAGGTTGCCCATGGAGGTGGGCCTGACTTCATTGGTTGTCTGTGAAGCCCTTCGCCGCGGGTCGTGCCGAGGGCGGCTTCATCACGCCGTCGAACATGATCCGTTCTACTTCCGAGGCGACCTTTCCGGAAACCTTTTCCCCCTCCAGAGCCGTTTTTTCGGCCGGAGGGGCGACCCTCGCCCGGATGGGAGAACTGGTCTTGTAAAGGGCGAAGGATCCCATGACCATCAGGTGGAAGATGACGGGGGAGGTCCTGATGAAGACCCCTTTCCGGGCCCCTTCGCCGAGGATCTCGGAGAGCAGAGCCAGGATCCGGGCGAAGGCCTGTAATGCCACCTCGGGCATGTTCCCTCCGCCGGAGGCCAGTTCCCAGAGCATGATGCGGGGCATCCAGGGATTCCGGTCCCCCGCCAGGGCCATGTTCCGGAAGTAGACCTTGAGCTTGTCGACGGGCGTTTCGGCCTGCCGGAGGTCCATGGCGATGCGGTCGGCAACGCCCTCGATGATGCTGCGGATCACCTCGGCGTAGAGCGTCTCCTTGTCGCCGATCTGATAGTAGAGGGTCGCCTTGTTGACTCCGGCAGCCTGGGCGATCCCGTCGACCGTCGAGCCGCTGAACCCATTGGCGGAAAAGACATCCCGGGCGGCGGTGAGGATCCGCTGGATCGTTTCGCTGCTGTGGAGCGCCTGTTTATTCATAGGGGCCTCAAATTATACTAACCGGTTAGTTAAACTTACCGGTTAGTATACTATGCCTCGCAGGCCTGTCAAGCGGTTTTTTTCGCTGGAGGGGGAAGGGGGCAGGGCTTTCGGGGATCGGCCCCATGTGGGGTCTTTGGGATGGCGGAGGGACTATCGGATCTTGTTCTTGATCTGCACCCGTTCCAGATGAAAAAGTTTCCTGCCCAGGATATTCTCCCTGGCTGCCTGATTGCCGAGGAATTGGAGCGATACGAATTGCTGCAGGCTGGCGGTGCCGGCGGCGGCCTGCGGAGCGCAGATCCGAACCACCTGGCTGTCTACGTCGAAGGATCGGCCGTCCACGCTGACCGTCAATCGGACCATGTCCTGGAGTTTGAGGGTCATCTCCCCCTTCAGGCGGACGCAGACGCCCCCTTCGGAGATATCGACGATCACCACCGGCACTCCCCCCAGGAGGACCGCCAGGCCCCTTTCAGCCGAGGGTTTGATCCGGAAATTCATCCGCAGGTTGCAGGGTTCGGGCGCAGAGGTCCTTTCGATCACCAGGGCGGGAACCCTCTGGCCGGGGGCGATCTCGTGATCCGAGAAGCCAACCATCCGGGCGTGAAATCGGTGGCGTGCCGGGGCGCTCTCTTTGTGGATCACATAGGTGAAGACCACGACCCTCCCCAGATCGTCGGCCGGCAGGGGAGGGTCGGTCTGGGCCAGGAGGATGCGCCGTTCCGACACCGAATAGATGGTGGTCGGGAAACCGACGGGCCGGTCCTCGGCCCCGGCCGCCTCTTCAAAAAGGATCTCTCCGCTGATTCCCGGTTTGATGTTCACCATGCAGAAGGGCTCCCGTCATCCCCGATCCGGATCCGGAATGGGGCTTTCGGTGTCGCCGATGCCATTTTCTCCCATTGATCATTGCAATGGGGTCTTCACGGTCCTTGGCCCGATTTGGAAGGGAACGGGCCTGTGACGGGACCGGACTGGACGGGCCTTCTGTCGGCGGGGATCCTTTGCCTTCTCAGGCTTACCGTCGCATCTGGCGATAGACGGCACCGATCCCCTCGATACCCTTTTCGATATCCTCCGGCTTGACTGCAGGGAAGGTGAGCCGGAAGAGGGGACCCTTGACACTTTCCATGAAGGTCTTCTTCCACCCCGGACAGAAGACATTGGCCGTGGCGATGTTGATGCCCTTGGCCTTGACGGCGCCGATAAAGGCCGCTTCGTCCTCGATCCCCGGCAGCCAGAGGCCCGCGAAGAAACCCCCCGTCACCTGGGGGACGTCGATACCCTCCAGATGACGCTTGAGGGACCGGTTGAGAGCGTCCATCCTCGGCCGGTAAAGCTCGGCCAGATACTGGAGATATCGGTCGTAGTCGCCGGAGGCCATGAGCAGGTGGATCATCGCCTGGGTCGGATAGTTGGGGTTGAGCCGGGTGTTGGCGATGACCGGTGCGAGCCGGTCCACCACCTCCTCGGGGAAGAGCCCGAATCCGCACTTGGTCCCGGGCGAGAGGGTCTTGGTGAAGGAGCCGATGAGGCAGGTGGTCGGTTGTTTGTCCGGGCTCAGGAGGCGGTTCTTCTGGCCGTCGTAGCGCAGCTCGAGGTAGGCGATGTCGCAGACGTAGAGGGTGCCGTAGCGGGCGCAGAGCTCCGCCGCCGCCTCGATGTTCTGGAATGTCGAATCGAACCCCATCGGGTTCTGGTGATAGATGACCCGGTAGAACAACTTGACCTTCCCGCCGGAGAGGGCCTTTTCCAGGGCGTCCAGATCGATCCCCTCCTTCGAAAGGGGGATGCCTACCACCTCGTGCTCGTAGCGAAGGGCGTCGGCCAGGGCGCGATCATAGGTGACAGCCTCCATGGCCACCTGGCTGCCTTTCGGAAAGGACTTCATCAGGAGAGAGAGGACCTCCATCCCGCCGTTGAAGCAGACCACACGACGGTTCGGGTCGCCGCTGACCCCGAAGCGCTCGGCCAGGGTCTTTTTCAGGGCGATGAACCCGTTGAAGTCCGTCAACCCCGGCATCTGGTATTGCAGCAGCTTCGGGCCGTAGGTCCGCAGGGCCTCGACGTAATACTTCTCCACAGCCCCAGCGATCCGTTCCAGAGCCTCTTCAGCAGGCACACCTCGAAGAAAACTGATCTCTCCCACAGCGTTATCCTTTCTGTCCGATTGATAGATTGCAATCCCGGGTCGGGAACGGTCCGGCGGATCGTCCCCGCATCGAAATTCCCGGCACGGAATATTACCTTCTTTTCATGAAAGCTGCAACATTCATCTTGAGGGCCGTCCGGGGGAGCCCCTCCCGGAGCCCGGGGATCACCCCCGGGACTCCGGTGCCTTGTCCAGGGCGATCTTGAGGACCTCCGACATCTCGTCCACGAAGTGGAAGAGGATCTCCTTGCGGACCTTTGCCGGGACGTCTTCCAGGTCCTTTTTGTTCCACTTCGGCAGGATGATCGTCTTCACCCCGGCGCGGTGGGCGGCCAGGACCTTCTCCTTGATACCGCCCACGGGCAGGACCATGCCCCGGAGCGTGATCTCGCCGGTCATGGCCAGGTCCTTCTTCACCGTCCGGTTCGTGAGCAGAGACGTGAGGGCGGTGAGCATCGTGACCCCGGCCGAGGGGCCGTCCTTGGGGATGGCCCCGGAGGGGACATGGATGTGAAGGTCCGTCCCCTCGAAGAAATCCTTCGGGACCCCAAGCGTTTCGGCGTTGGCGCGGATGAAGCTGAGGGCCGCCTGGGCGGACTCCTTCATGACGTCGCCGAGCTGGCCGGTCAGGGTGAGCCCCCCTTTGCCCTTCATGGACGTGGCCTCGACAAAGAGCAGATCCCCGCCCGTCGGCGTCCAGGCCAGGCCCATCACGACGCCGGGTTTGGAGGTCCGGGCCGCCGCCTCGGAGGTGATCCGGACGGGGCCCAGATGCCGGTGCAGGTCGCGGACCTGGATGACCGCCTTCTCGATGACCCCTTCGGCGATCTGGCTGGCCACCCCCCGGCAGACCGTGGCGATCTCCCGTTCGAGGTTGCGGACCCCCGCTTCCCTCGTGTAGCCGCAGACAATCTGGGAAATCGCGCTTTTCGTGAAGCGGATCTGCTCGGGCTTAAGGCCGTTGGCCTCGGTCTGGCGCGGGATCAAGTATCGCTGGGCGATCCGGATCTTCTCGTCGAGCGTGTACCCGGGCAGTTCGATCACCTCCAGGCGGTCCCGCAGGGCCGGCGGGATCGTCTCGAGGATGTTGGCCGTCGTGATGAACATCACGTGCGACAGGTCGAAGGGGACGTCGAGATAGTGATCGGCGAAAGAGAAATTCTGCTCCGGATCAAGGACTTCCAGGAGCGCCGAGGAGGGGTCGCCGCGGAAATCGGTCCCCACCTTGTCGATCTCGTCGAGCATAAAGACGGGGTTGTTCGACTCTGCCCGTCTTATCCCCTGGATGATCCTGCCGGGGAGGGCCCCCACGTAGGTCCGGCGGTGGCCGCGGATCTCGGCCTCGTCGCGGACGCCGCCCAGGGAGATCCGGATGAACTTGCGTCCCAGGGCGCGGCCGATGGAATGGCCGAGCGAGGTCTTCCCGGTTCCCGGCGGGCCCGCAAAGCAGAGGATCGGCCCCTTCGTGTCGGGCTTCAACTTGCGGACGGCCAGGTACTCGATGATGCGCCGCTTGGCCTTCTCCAGGCCGTAGTGGTCCTCGTCCAGGACCTTCCGGGCCTTCCGGATGTCACGGTTGTCCGGCGTGCTCTCGTTCCAGGGCAGCGACGTCATCCAGTCGAGGTAGGTGGCCGAGACGGTGTACTCCGCCGAAGAGGGATGCATCTTCGCAAGCCGGTCGAGCTCCCGCTCCGCCTCCTTTTTGGCCTCTTCCGGCAGGTTCTTGGCTTCGATTTTTTTCCGGTACTCGTCGATCTCGACCTTCTCGTCGTCCGTTTCCCCGAGCTCCTTGCGGATGGCCGCCAACTGCTGGCGGAGGTAATACTCCCGCTGGGACTTGTCCATATCGTCCTTCACCTGGGACTGGATCTTGCTCCCCAGTTCGAGGATCTCCACCTGGTGGTTGACCAGGCGCGTCACCTCACGGAGGCGCTCCTTCACATCGAGGATTTCGATGATCTTCTGTTTCTCCTCGATCGGGGTGTTGATCACCGAGGCGATCAGGTCCGCCAGGATGCCGGGATCGGTGATCGACTTGGCCATCGCCCCGAACTCCTGGGGCAGGAAGGGGGAGAGCTTGACGACCTTCTCGAACAGGCTCGAGAGGTTGGCCATCAGCGCCTCGACCTCGATATCCTTAACTTCTTTGTCCTCCAGCGGTTCCACGCGGGCCCGGAGGTAAGGTTTCCCCTCGACCAGTTCGAGGACCCTGAAACGGCTGACACCCTGGAGGAGGAGTTGGGCCTTCTGGTCAGCGGTCTTGGCCATCCGGAGGATCACGACGCTCGTGCCGATGTTGAAGAAATCCTCCTTCCGACGGGGTGTCTCCCCGCTCGCGGTTTCCTCTTTCTGCTTTTGGATGATCAAGCCGATCAGGCGGTCGCCGGCCATCGCCTCGTCGATGAGAGAGATCGAGGAGGCGCCGGACACTTCCAGAGGAAAGAGCATCTTCGGAAAGACGAAGGCACCAGCCAGGGGAAGCACCGGCAGGATCTCCGGGATCTGGGCAATTTTCAGTTCATCAGTCGATATCTTATTGGACATGGGAACCTCCAAGGGAATCGGTGTCAGATCAGTCTTTTCGGATCATGATCTTGTGGACGCGCTCAGGGGGCCGTTTGGCGAGGCGGATCTCCAGGATGCCATCCCTGTAGACTGCCGAGGCCTGCTCCGTATCGATCTGGACAGGCAGCCGCAGGGTCCTCTCGAAACGGCCGCAGGGAATCTCGGCCAGGTGGTAACGGGCCTCGCCTTCCTGAGCTCCATAACCCCGGACCCCGGAGATCTTGACGCTCTTCGGGGCGATCTCCAGGTGGATCTCTTCCCGCGGAACGCCGGGGATTTCAGCATGGATGACCACCGAATCGGCGGTCTCATAGATGTCGATCTGGGGCCGCCATCGGTGCCGGGAGATGGTGAAACGCGGGTCGGCCCCGCGGAGGATGTCGTCGAGGGTCCGACGGAGGTCGGACTCGCCGCCTTCCTGATGGTCCACAAATCGGATCTTGATGAAATCCATGGTCGAAACTCCTGTGTCTGTGGCCGCCTCAGGCCGTCAGGCCCGCTTCATTGCGGGAAACCGGCCTTCGCTGAGGACGCGCGTTGAAAGTAATATAAGCAGCACCTCTGACCGCGTCAAGGGCGACATGCCGTGACCGGAAGCCCCCGCGCATTCATTTGATAGGAGGCCGTCTTTCCGTATCGTCCTTGGAAGCAGAACGCGCTGTCTTTATAGGTAAGGTTGCTAATATAAAGATCAATCCCTTTATGGAGGGTCCTCAATCGAGGCGGCGTTTCCCTGTTGGCCTGACGTGGCCGGGCGTGGACCGGTGAGCCGGATTTGTGCGATCTTTTTCAGCGCGGCGGGACGAGCCCCAGGCTTTTCATCCTGCGCCAGAGGGTCGAGCGGCTGATCCCGAGCTTCTCGGCGGCCTCCGATTTTCTGCCGCGGGTGTCAGCGAGGGCCTGCCGGATCGGCTCGGCCGTTGTCCAGTCATGGGCATGGAAGGGCTGCGTTCCTTCATCTTCCCGCATCATCTGCATCACCACATCCGCCTGGACGATGTTTCGCTTGCAGACGACGGCGATTCTCTCGATGGTGTTCTGAAGTTCGCGGACGTTTCCGGGCCAGGGATG
>JAJFUM010000050.1 GCA_021372415.1 Deltaproteobacteria bacterium | reverse complement strand
ACGATGAAGTTGCTGACCACGCGGCCGTCGTTCACCGCCATCCTGGGGCCGTAGGTATTGAAGATCCGCACGATCTTTACATCCACGTGGTTCTGTCGGTAATAGTCCATCATCAGACACTCGGCAGCCCGTTTTCCCTCGTCATAGCAGCTCCGGATCCCGATAGGGTTGACGCGTCCCCAGTAGTCTTCTCTCTGGGGATGGACCTCGGGATCGCCGTACACCTCGGAGGTGGATGCCTGCAGGACCCTGGCCTTCACCCTTTTGGCAAGCCCCAGGGTGTTGATCGCCCCCATGACGCTGGTCTTGATGGTCTTGATCGGGTTGTACTGGTAGTGGATGGGAGATGCGGGACAGGCGAGGTTGTAGATCTGGTCCACTTCCAGGTAGATGGGGTTGATGATGTCGTGGCGAAGGCATTCGAAGTGGGGGTTGGCCAGAAGGGGCAGGATGTTTTCCCTGCTTCCGGTGTAGAAATTGTCGAGGCACAGGACGTCGTGGCCCTCGGCCAGGAGCCTTTCGCAGAGGTGGGAACCGAGAAAACCGGCGCCGCCTGTAACGAGGATTCGCTTCATTTGAACCATTTCCCCCATAGGATCTTGCCCCGGGTGTGCCGAGACCGACACCGGAAATTCCTTTTTCTGGCATTTTCCCGCCAGGGTTGCTATAAACCACACAAGGATTTTATCTGTCAATCATTTTATCGATTCGACGGGCCGCCTTTTACAGGGGCTTTGCATCTGCATGAAGAGAATCCATAAGCATCGACAGCGTGGGGAGGGCCGAGGGGAAAGGGTCCGCGAACCCGGGAGACTCGAAAAGGGGCCTCCCGGGCGGGAGGCTTGCGTAGGACGTCCGGGGACCGGGGCCCTTTACGTGGTGTCCACCCCAATCGGAAATCTGGAGGACATGACGATCCGGGCAATCCGGATCCTGAAGGAGGTTCGCCTGATCGCTGCCGAAGACACGAGGCGGACGCGGGTTCTGCTCGACCGGTATCAGATCGAGACGCCTCTGATCAGCCTGCATGACCACAATGAATTGAAAAAGAGCGGATTGCTCATGGCCAAGCTGCTGGGGGGCGACGATGTGGCGTACGTTTCCGATGCAGGGACACCCGGGATTTCGGATCCGGGCTATGTCCTTGTCCGGGAGGCGCTTGCCGAAGGCATTTCAGTGGTCCCGGTCCCCGGCGCATCGGCCCTGATCACTGCCATCAGCGTTTCCGGGCTGCCGATGGACACCTTTGTCTTTTACGGCTTTCTCCCCTCGAAACCGTCCAAGCGCAGGCAGTTGCTCCTCTCCCTACGGGGGGAGAATCGGACCCTCATCTTCTATGAAGCGCCCCACCGGTTGCCGGACTCCCTGAAAGATATCGCGGAACTCCTGGACAAGAGGGAGGTGGTTCTGGCCAGGGAGATGACCAAGCTCCACGAGGAGTTCCTCAGGGGCTCCGCCGATGCGGTGATGGCCCGATTGGGGGAAGGGGGCGTCAAGGGGGAGGTTACCCTGATCGTTGCGGGAGCTCCCCGTGAATCGCCGGAATATACCGATGAGGATCTCCTGGAGCGCTGTGATCAGTTGGAGCGGACGGAGGGGGAACTCTCCCTGAGGGACAGGGCCGACCGGGTTGCAAAGGAAACCGGAGTGTCCAGGAGGCGGGTCTACCGCCTCTTACTATTTCCTTGACGGTTTTCCAAAAAGTCCCTATGCTTCGCAGCGCTGTCCGTCGTCACGGCCGTGAAAAGGCACATGTCTGATCGGAAGGATTCATGCTCCTTGGCTTCCGGGCTGGTTCCGCAGGGGCCTTGCGAGATGAGCTCCATCAATGGCTTCGAGAGACGCCGGTCCCTGTGGACTGCAGAGGATGTCACGGACGCTTCTGCGGCAGAGACCTGGAGGATGCCTAGGGCGCTACGAAAAGCCCATTAAGAGGAGGGGGAACCATGGCCGTGACAGAAGAGGAGGCCTGGGGGGAGCGAGAGGGGATCATGCAAGTGGAAGGACGTGTACTGAGACCGGGCGACAAGATCCATGATCTGCTGGACGTGGCGGAGGATTCCCCTCTTTACCCATCGGCCGGCCCGGCAGTGAGGAAAGCGGGCCCGGAAAAGATCTATGATCTGGTGGATGTTGTCGAAAGAAAGCCCAAGATGGCCCTGGTCGATCCGGGCCTGCGCGAAGAGATCCTGAAACGGGCCTCAGAGATTGCCGAGAAGGTCGCCCGGGAGGTCATTCCCGATATCGCGGAACGCTTAATTCGTGAGGAGATTGAGAAACTCAAGAAGGAGACATGAAGGTCTTTACGACGACAGGCTTACTCGTCCTTCTCGCCGTCCTGCTGGGCGTTCCTTCCCATTCCCTCTGCGCGGAATCCGCAACGGTCCAGGTTGTGGAAGCGGAGGGGAGTGCCGCCGTTTCCGGGGCCGACCTTGCCCGGGCAAGGAATGAGGCCATCCGGGATGCGCTCCAAAAGGCCGTGGCTCAAGTGGCGGGCCGCTGGTTGAGCCTGCAGGATCCCGAGCAGAAATCCCAAATCCTCCAAGAGCGGATCCTTGACAGGGCCGAGGGGTTTATCCAGGATTACCGAGTGGCGTCCGAGTCAACCCTGTCGGAGATTTATACGGTGGTGATCCGGGCGAGCGTTTTTGCGGAGACCCTCCGGGATGACCTGCGGAAGGCGGGGCTCATCGATCCGGCCCAACCGAGGTCGGCCGTGAACCGGATTTCCTTGACCGTTCGGGGCATCCGTCAATACGGGGATTATAAGAAGATACTGGGTCTTCTCCGGGGGGGTGTCCCGGGGATCCGTGGGGCGATCCTCAGGGAGGCCTCTTGGGGAGTGGCCCGTTTTGAAGTCGCCTCGGACGTGACAACCACGGCCCTGTCCGAATCGCTTCGGGAGAAACTGGCGGTGGATGTCGGACATCAGGATGAACAGGTCCTGGAGGTCCATTTAATAAGATGAAGGGATCTATGGGAAGGTCATGAAGAGATTCTACCGATGGTGGTGGGTACTGTTGGCCATGATCGTTCTGGCCGGTTGTGCCTCGAAAATACCTCACCTGGTCGTGCCGGAATTCGACAAGCGGGGGATTCATCTCATTGCCGTCATGCCTGTTTTGGGCGTGTCCGATTCGAAGACGGCGGATATGCTGAGGGGGAAACTGGTCGAAGAACTCTATTTCAAGGGCTATCCCAAGATCCCTTTCAAGGTGGTCGATGAGGCCATGGCCGGGGGAAATCAGACCCCTCAGCAGGCCGGCCAACGGCTGAAGGTGGACGGCGTCCTGATCCCCACGATTCACCAAAGCGGGACGATCCATCGGATCATCTATGCCTCGACAACGGTGGATCTTGAGTTAGAACTGCGAAGCGTGAAAACGGGGGAAAGACTCTGGCGTGCCCGATACCAGACGGTCAAGCGGAGCTATGGCTTTACGCGAAGGCAGAGGGAATTGAAAACCACCTTGGTCTATGAAGAGGCGATCTACGAGGTGGTGACCCGGGCCCTGGAAACGCTGCCGGATGCCAAGGACACCGTCGGTTCGTAAGGACGGTCCACTTTGGAACCGGTCCATGGGAAGGGGATGGGGATCTCAAGAGGCCGTGAGCGGAGGCCCGAAGCGGAACGGGACGGAGATGCGATATGAATATACCGAATCTTCTGACGCTGCTGAGACTCATTCTGGTCCCGCTTATCGTCATCCTGCTCATCCAGGGATTGTTCCTCAAGGCCTTGGTCGTCTTCGTCATTGCGGGACTTTCCGACGCCCTGGACGGATTCCTGGCGAGGTTCCTGCGTCAGCAGACCGTGTTGGGGGCGTATCTGGATCCTATCGCCGATAAGGCGCTCCTGATCAGCTCCTTCCTCACCCTCGCCATCCTGCATATCATTCCGGGATGGCTGGCGGTGATCATCATCAGCCGGGATGTCATCATCCTGCTGGGCATCGCCATCCTCTCCATCCTGTCGATCCCCCTGGAGATCCGGCCTGCCTTTGTGAGCAAGGTCACGACGGCGCTGCAGTTGATCACGATCCTGCTGGCCTTGGCCATCAAGTCCATACCTGGGGAGTTCCACCAACTGCCTCTGCTGGCGGTTTACTGGTTGACGTCCCTGTTTACCATCCTTTCCGGGTTGAATTACATCGCCAGAGGGGTGAAGTTGATCAATCACAACGTAAAAAAATGATATTTGCCTTGACATCACTGTATTTTCTTGTTAGATAGAACACCCTCTCCGAGGCAAGGAATCCTTGTAGGCACGTAGCTCAGGGGGAGAGCGCCATCCTGACGCGGTGGATGTCCAGGGTTCAAATCCCTGCGTGCCTACCATTTTAGAAATCCCTCTGCCCGTTCGAATCAGGCGGGGTGGACGGATGTGCTGGATCGGGAATGGCGTCACGGTTGGACGGCAGGTTATGATGAGGGCATCATCGCATAGTGCTGATGCCCTTTCTTCGTAGGGCACGGATGTGGATATGGGGCAGCAGATCAAGATAACCCTCCCGGGGGAGAATGTGGCCTTGCACAAGGCCGGGACCTCCGTGAAGGAGGCCCTCGCCCTCTGGAACGCCGAGCGGCTTAAGGAAACAGTCGCGGCGAAAGTCAACGGTCTGCCCGTCGACCTGAGCCACGCCCTGGATCAGGATGCCGTCGTCGAACCGATCGAGGCCGCCTCTCCCGAAGGCCTTTCCATCCTGAGGCACAGCATGTCGCATGTCATGGCCCAGGCGGTCCAGGAAATCTTCACTGGCGCTCAGGTGACCATCGGTCCGGCCATCGAGGACGGCTTCTATTACGATTTCGAGTATGCAGAAGCCTTCACACCGCAGGATCTCGAGAAGATCGAGGTGCGCATGCGCGAGATCGCTGCGGCGGATGCTCCCTTCGAGCGCCGAGAAATGGACCGGGCGGAGGCGGTTGCGTTCTTTCAGAGGAAAGGCGAGAACTACAAGGTCGAATTGATCAACGATCTCCCCTCCGATGTGAAGACCGTCAGCCTCTACTTCCAGGACGGCTACGTCGACCTGTGCCGCGGCCCCCATGTTCCCTCCACGGGAGTGATCCGGGCCTTCAAGCTCCTCAATGTGGCCGGGGCCTACTGGCGGGGCGATGAACGCAACAAGATGCTCCAGCGCATCTACGGGACCGGATTTGCCACGCAGGAGGCCCTGGACGAACATCTGCGGATTCTGGAGGAGGCCCGCAAGCGCGACCACCGCCGTCTCGGACGGGAGCTGGACCTCTTCCAGCTCAACGAGGAGGCCGGTGCGGGCCTGGTCATCTGGCATCCCAAGGGCGCCCTGTTGCGGACGATCATCGAGGAATGGGAGCGGAAGGAGCATCTCAAGCGGGGCTACGATATCGTCATCGGCCCGCAGATCCTCAAGGCGGAGCTGTGGAAGAGATCCGGGCATTTCGACCACTACCGGGAGAACATGTACTTCACCGAGGTGGATGAGCAGTCCTATGGGATCAAACCCATGAACTGCCTTGCCCACATGCTGATTTACAAGTCCAAGATCCGCTCCTACCGCGACCTTCCGTTGCGCTACTTCGAACTGGGGACGGTTCACCGCCATGAGAAGGCCGGGGTGCTCCACGGCCTTCTGCGGGTGCGCCAGTTCACGCAGGACGACGCCCATATCATCTGCACCCCGGAACAGCTCAACGGCGAGATCCGGGCCATCGCCGATTTCGTCGGTTACGCGATGGGGATCTTCGGTTTCGAGTACGAGGTGGAGCTTTCCACCCGTCCGGAAAATTCCATCGGCTCCGATGCGGACTGGGAGCTGGCCACCACTGCCCTGGAAGGCGCCCTGCGGGACAACCACATGACCTACGAGGTCAACGAGGGCGACGGGGCCTTCTACGGTCCGAAGATCGACTTTAAGCTGAAGGACGCCCTGAAGCGGAAATGGCAATGTGCAACCATCCAGTGCGACTTCACGCTGCCGGAGCGCTTCGATCTGAACTACATCGGCGAGGACGGCGAGAAACACCGGCCGGTCATGCTGCACCGGGTGATCCTGGGGGCCATTGAGCGGTTCCTGGGGGTCCTCATCGAGCAGTATACTGGGGCCTTCCCCCTCTGGCTGTCGCCCGTCCAGGCGGTCGTCCTGACCGTGACGGACAAGCACATCCCCTGGGGTCAGGAGGTCCTGAAACGCCTCATTGAGGCGGGAATCCGCGCGGAAGGGGATTTCCGGAACGAGAAACTGGGCTATAAGATCCGGGAGGCCCAGATGCAGAAGACCCCGTTCATGCTGGTGGTCGGCGACCGTGAAGTGACCTCGCAACAGGTTTCTCCGCGGCGACGGGACGGCCAGAACCTCGATTCCATGGGGGTAGAGGCCTTCACGGCCCTCGTCCGGGAACAGTGCGCCCAATTTAAATAATTCTTTAAATGTCTGGAGGTGACCCATAGCTAAGGATTTGAGGATCAACCGTGAGATCAGGGCTTCCCAGGTTCGAGTGATCGATATGGAGGGGAAGCAGTTGGGGGTGATATCCCTTACGGATGCCCTGGCGGAAGCGGCCAAGTCGGGGCTCGATCTGGTGGAAGTCTCCCCCACCGCGACACCGCCCGTCTGCAGGATCATGGATTATGGGAAGTTCAGATACCAGCAGAGCAAGAAGATCCAGGTTTCCAAGAAGAGCCAGACAGTTATTCAGGTCAAGGAGATTCGTCTGAGACCCAAGACCGAAGAACATGACCTGGAGGTCAAGTTGAAACACATCAAGAAGTTCCTTGACCAGCACAACAAGGTGAAGATCTCCATGATGTTCCGGGGACGCGAGATCGCCTATACCGATATCGGCAGGAAGATCATGGAAAACCTCAGGGATACCCTTGCAGAGGGTTGCGTGATCGATCAGCAGCCGAAATTGGAGGGGAGAAACATGGTCATGGTCCTCTCGCCGAAGAAATGAGGCGGTATCCCTGAAACAGGGTGGCGGGAGGTTACGAACCGGGGAAATCATTCCTGGACCTGCAGAGGGTTCAGGATCGACTATGAAACAGGGGTGATGGAATGCCAAAACTGAAGACACATCGGGGTGCGGCGAAACGTTTTACCGTGACGGGAACGGGGAAGGTCAAGAGGAACAATGCCAACACGAGGCACATCCTGACGCCGAAGACGACGAAGCGCAAGAGACAGCTCAGAAAATCGACCATTCTCGACAAGACCAACGAGAAGATGCTTAGGAAACTGATCCCCTACCTGTAGTCGATCGGTACGGGGTTGGCTTGAGACAGATCAATGAGATGAGGAGATTGAAGCAATGCCGAGGGTAAAACGAAGCTTGACGGCTCACAAAAAGCGAAGGAAGATCCTGAAGTCGGCCAAGGGATTCTTCGGGGCCAGGAGCAGACTGCTCAGAACGGCCACGGAGGCAGTCAACCATGCGATGGCCTATGCCTACCGGGACAGGAAGGTCCGGAAAAGGGAGTTCAGGAGACTCTGGATTGCGCGTATCAGCGCCGCCGCGAGACTGAACGACATTACCTACAGCCGGCTGATCGACGGGATGAACAAGGCCGGTGTCGAGATTGACCGCAAGGTCCTCTCTGACCTTGCCATTCACGATCCCCGCGGGTTCTCCGAAATCGTGACCATCGCAAAGGGCGAGCGGACGGCATGACGGCGGAGTTGGAGGCGCTTCGTAACCAGGCGGAGGCCGAGCTCCAGAAAGCCGGAACGGAGGAGGACCTCCAGACCGTCCGCACCCGTTATCTGGGGCGGAAGGGTCTGCTGACCGCGCTTTTGCGCAACATCGGAAACGTCCCCCCCGAGGAGAAGCCCCAATTCGGAAAGCGGTGCAACGAGATCAAGGAGGAATTGTCCGCCCGGATCGATCAGGCCCTGGCGGGACTGGCTTCCTCAAGGCGGGACGAGGTCCTTCTGCGCGAACGGATCGATGTGACGCTCCCGGGCCGGGGAACACGGCCTGGCCGGGTCCATCCGGTGACGCAGGTCCGGGAAGAGATCTGCCGGATCTTTTCCGGCCTCGGGTTCTCGGTGGTCGAAGGACCGGAAGTGGAGCTCGATTATTACAATTTCGAAGCCCTGAACATTCCCAAAAACCACCCTGCAAGGGACATGCAGGATACCTTCTACATCGATGAGAACATCGTCCTTCGCACCCACACTTCTCCAGTTCAGGTCCGAATCATGGAAAAGACGCGTCCTCCGGTGAGAATCCTCTCCCCGGGCCGCGTCTACAGACGGGATTCGGACATTTCCCACACCCCCATGTTTCATCAGATCGAGGGTCTCCTTGTGGACCGGGGGGTCACCTTCGGCGACCTGAAGGGGGTTCTGACCGCTTTTCTCAAGCAGGTCTTCGGTGATCAGACGGTGCTCCGCTTCCGCCCCAGCTTCTTCCCCTTCACGGAGCCCAGTGCGGAGGTCGATATCCAGTGCGTCATCTGCCGCGGCCAGGGTTGCCGGGTCTGCGGCCAGAGCGGCTGGCTGGAGATCCTCGGCTCCGGAATGGTGGACCCCGAGGTCTTCAAGAACGTCGGTTACGATCCGGAAGAGTTTACCGGCTTTGCCTTCGGTCTCGGTCTGGAACGGATTGCCATGCTCAAATTCGGCATCACGGACATCCGACTCTTTTTTGAAAACGACCTGAGGTTCCTGGAACAGTTCTGATGGGTCCGGAGCCGGGGAGGGAAAGGAGGCCGGGCCTTTCCGGTCTCCTGCGGAAGCCCGGTCACAAATCGGAAAGATCCCTATGTTAGTCAGTGTGAAATGGCTCAGCGATTATGTGGATGTGAATGTACCGGCTGCCGAATTGGCCGACAGGCTGACCATGGCGGGCCTAGAGGTGGATTCGCTCCATGAGACGGGTGCGGCCTTCAGCGGGGTGGTGGTGGCCAAAATCCTCTCCCTCAAACCCCACCCCGATGCGGATAAACTCTCACTCTGCGAGGTGACCACCGGGGGGGCGACCGTTCCGGTGGTCTGCGGCGCTTCGAACATCCATGCCGGCGATGTGGTTCCCCTGGCGACGGTCGGGGCCACCCTGCCCGGCGATTTGACCATCCGCAGCTCCAAGATCCGTGGCGAGCGCTCCGAGGGGATGCTCTGCTCTGAGGAGGAACTCGGGATCGGTTCGGACGCCTCGGGGATCATGATCCTCCCGGCGGACCTCCCCCTGGGCAAGGATCTCGCAGAGGCCCTGGGGATTCGCGACACGGTCTTGGATATCGGCGTGACCCCCAACCGGTCCGACTGCCTGTCCATGGTCGGGGTGGCCCGGGAATGGGCAGCCATTTCGGGACAGAAACTTCGCTATCCCTCCGTGGAAGTGACGGAAACCGATGAGGCCGTCGAGGGGGTCACCTCGGTGACGATCCTCGATCCTGATCTCTGTCCTCGGTACACGGCGCGGATCATCCGAAACGTCAAGATCGGACCGTCCCCCCTCTGGATCCGGCAGCGGCTCGATGCGGTAGGCCTTCGTCCGATCAACAATATCGTCGATGTGACCAACTTCGTGATGATGGAGATGGGGCAGCCCCTCCATGCCTTCGATTTTAGCTTCCTCGACGAAGGTCGGATTGTGGTCCGCAGGTCCCGCGAAGGGGAACCTTTTGTTTCCCTCGACGGCAAGGAGAGGATTCTCAGGGTAGACACCCTCATGATCTGCGACGGCGTCAAACCGGTGGCCATCGGCGGGGTCATGGGCGGCCTTAACTCGGAGGTGAAGCCGGATACGGAAACGGTCCTTCTGGAGAGCGCCTATTTCAACCCCGCCTCCATCCGCAGCACGTCGCGGGCCCTGGCCATGGGGACCGATGCCGCCTTCCGCTTCGAAAGGGGAATCGATCCGGAGGGGGTGGTCCGGGCCCTCAACCGGGCGGCCTCGCTCATGGCGGAACTCTCGGGGGGGACAGCCTGCCGGGGTCTGATCGATCAGTATCCCTTGAAGGTCCCGGTGGCGAAGGGGATCCCCCTGCGGGGCCGACGCGTCCGCGACATCCTCGGAACCACCATTCCAGACGACCGGATGGTTCGCATCCTGGAAGGTCTGGAGATGACGGTTGAGGCATCCGGGGGCGGGTCCTTCTCGGTAACACCCCCCACCTGCCGCGTCGACATCACCCGGGAGATCGACCTCGTCGAGGAAATCGCCAGGCTGGACGGTTATGACCGGGTGCCGGCGACCCTTCCGGCTGTTTCGGGGGTTGCGGGGGCTCCGGAGGGCAAGAGGCGGATCGAGGGTCGTCTGAGGGAAATCCTCAATGGCGCAGGCTACACCGAGGTGATCAACTACAGCTTCATTGCCCCGGACGGTGTCGACAAACTCGGCCTCGATCCGACGGATCAGCGGCGCAACCAGGTCCGGATTAAGAACCCACTCTCGGAAGAGCAGTCGGTCATGCGGACCACCATGGCCTACAGTCTTCTGCTCAACGCCAGGAGGAACCGCGATGTGGGATGCCTGGATCTGAAGATCTTCGAGATGGGCAGGACCTTCATCCGCCGTGGGGATGGGGAACAGCCTACGGAACAGAATCGTTTGGCCTGTCTGATTATGGGACGGCCTCAAGAGGCCGGATGGCATTCCGACGACCGGCCGGCAGATTTCTACGACCTGAAGGGCGGCGTGGAGAACATCATCGAACGGCTGAGAATTCCTGATGTTTCGTTCCGCTCCGGCATCCATGAGGCGATCCTCCATCCGGGCAAATCCTGCGGCATCTTCAGCAGCGACGAGATGATCGGTTTCATGGGGGAGATCCATCCGGACATCCTGGAGAGGCTGGATCTGGCGGCACCGGTCCTGGTGTGCGAGCTGGATATGGACCTTCTGGCGTCCCGTTTCGCGGACAAGTCCCCGTTCCGCAGTATTCCGCGGTTTCCGTCGAGTTCCAGGGATGTGGCCTTTCTGGTCCGCCGTGACCTGGAGGCAGGGGAGATGGTTCGGTTGGCGACGGACGTCCCTGAAGTATTAGTTGAAAAAGTTCAAATTTTTGATGTATATGAGGGCAAAAATCTCCCTCCAGGGATGCGGAGCCTGGGGCTGAGGTTCTCGTACCGCAGCGCGGACCGGACATTGACGGACGATGAAGTCAATGAGGTCCACGGGAGGATTGTGCAGAGGATCGTCCAGATCACCGGGGCGTCCATCAGATAAGGACAGACCAACTGGCAAATCATCGGAGGGATGGGACATGACAAAGATCGATATCATTCAGGACGTATACGAGAAACTGGGATTTTCCAAGAAGGATTCAGCGCGGATCGTCGAGTCGGTCTTCGATATCATCAAGGACAGCTTGGCCAAGGGGGAGAAGATCAAGATTTCCGGTTTCGGGAATTTCGTTGTAAAGGAGAAGAAATCCCGGCGGGGAAGGAATCCCCAGACGGGCGACGAAATCGCCATTTCAGCCCGCAAGGTCCTGACGTTCAAGTCCAGTCAAGTCCTCCGCAAGGCGCTGAACGACTAAGCCCGGTCCGGGTGCCTTCGGAATCAGGTGGACCCTGAAGCAGGAGAGAAGCAGGAGACTGGAAGGGCGGCAGGATGAAATTGGGATTTGATGATGGACGGATCGATTCCCGATAAGTCTTACTACCGGATCGGCGAGGTCAGCCGGTTGTTGAACGTCCAGCCCTATGTCATCCGCTACTGGGAGTCCGAATTCAAGACGGTCCGTCCGATCCGGACCCGGTCGGATCAGCGCCTTTACCGGCGCAAGGATGTGGATCAGCTCTTGCTGATCAAGAGGCTTCTCTACGAGGAGAACTTCACGATCAACGGGGCCAGGAAGCAGATCCAGAGAATGAGAAGCGAGGAGGCCGCCGGTGCCAGGCCCGGTCAGGAAGATATCCTCGCGGAGATCGAAAAAGGGCTGCGGCAGATCCGGGAACTCGTCAGTTGAGGGATTCTGGTCCGCGGGCGACGCTACGAAGGAAGGCCGATTGGAAGAGAACATTCCAATCGGCCTTCCTTCGTTTCAATACCCCTGCGGCCCGCAGGACCGAAGCGGCTGATGCTATACGAGAAGAGAACAGGTCGGCTCGGAAGGATTACTTCTTGCTGGCCCTCTTGGAAGCCTTGAGCGGATTGATCTTCTGCGTCGGCTCCTTGATCTCGATCTTGATGTGGGTCGCCGACGGGCACCTTCCGGTCCGCCACTTCGAGGCGGGATCCGGATAAACCCGGCAGTACTTTCCCGTTTCACACTCGATAATCTTGCCGCATCCTTCACACTTGTCTATGACGGCCAGGCAAGAGCCGCCGTTGAATCCGCAGCCCTTTTTCGTCATGAATCCGCATTCGATACCGTTCTTGATGGTCTGACAAAGCATGTTCTTCTCCTCTTTATTTCTTTAATGGGTTCGATGGTTCAAAAAAACCGACCCGCTTCCAAAGCCAGTTCATGGCCAAGTCGGGTCGGCGATTCCCTTACCAAAAGGCGAGCCTTCGTATCAGAATCTTATAACCTTGTCAAGAAAAAAATGATCAATGATAAGTGATTGAAATAAAATGATATTACAAAAAAATTGGCGTCGCCATCGGGACCGTTCCCCCCAAAAAAAATCCCACCTCGCCTCCAACGGGAATCCCCTCGGGTCCGGTATGGCCAGAATCGCGAAAAAACTGATGTTATACCCCGTGAATGGATTGACTTCGTTCCCCATTCGTGTTAGGCAACCCCATCCATCCGCACCGGGGTGCGCCTTTGTCGGGGACGGGGGGATTCATACCCGGTCTGAAGCCGCAAGGAGTCGTCGGTTTTGGGATGATCCGGGCGGAGGCGGTTCCCATGAAATGTTCCACTCTCAGTGAAATATTTTTGCGATCGCTGACCATGCAGGCCTCGTTCAGCACCTGGAGGATGCAGGGCCTTGGTTTTGCCTTCACCATGCTGCCCAGGATCCGCCGTGAGAACGGTGACTCCGCCGGGATTGCCGCGGCCTTTTCCCGGCACCTCCAGATGTTCAACACCCATCCCTACCTCGCGTCGGCAGTGATCGGTTCCGTCGTCAAGATCGAAGAGGAGGGGGATCTGGAGGGAGCGGACCACTTCAAACGGTCTGTGATGGGGCCCTATGCGGCAATCGGCGATGCCTTCTTCTGGGGGGCTTTGAGATCCTTCGCCGCCGCCGCTTCCGTGCTCGCAGCCCTCATGGGGGCCTCCATGGCCCCTTGGGCCTTTCTTCTCATCTACAGTCCCGCCCACCTGTGGGTGAGGGGCAAGGGGTTTTGGGAAGGTTACCGTCGAGGAAAGAGGGGCATCGATTTTGTCCGCGGCTTGAACCTTCCCGCCCTGACGGCTCGAATCCGTGCAGGGTCGCTCGTCCTGGTTGCCGTTCTTGCGGCTTGGGCCACTGAGTCGGCCCGCCGTCCCGCCGACCTCCAGGGCGAGATCCTCCTGAAGGCAGGCGCTCTGCTCTTCACGATGCTGTGCTATTGGGGTATCCGGAAGGGGATCTCTTCCGTTAAGATTCTCTATGGAATGACGCTCTTGTGCGTGGTGCTGTCCATCTGATATGGTAGAAACAAGGACTTTTGAAATCACCAACCGGTTGGGAATTCATGCCAGGGTGGCAGCGAAGCTGGTCGAAACGGCCGGTCGCTTCCAGTCGGAGGTCTTTCTGGAAAAGGACGGGATCGAGGTCA
Source organism: Deltaproteobacteria bacterium (assembly GCA_021372415.1). GTDB lineage: Bacteria > Desulfobacterota > Syntrophia > Syntrophales > UBA5619 > JAKAFS01. The sequence goes on along the minus strand of JAJFUM010000050.1, from coordinate 6,071 downwards.
ACGGAAGGAGCATTCTGGGCATCCTGACCCTCTTCTGCCCCCAGGGCAGTCTCCTGACGATACGGACGGAGGGTGCGGATGCGGCGGAGGCCATGGAGGCCTTTGCCCGTCTGATCGTGGACAAGTTCGGCGAAACGTGACCGGGTGGTCGGGGAATTTCATGGGTAGCGACGAACAGAAAAAAACTTTTGTCATGAAGGGGATCCCCGTGTCCCCTGGAATCGTCATCGGCAAGGTCTACCTCTTCGACCGTGAGGATGCCCAGGTGCCTCTCTACAAACTCGACGCCCCGGAGCGGATCGAGGAGGAGATCCAGCGCTTCCAGCGGGCTCTCGGGGAGTCGGAGAATCAGCTCCTTGAATTGAAGAAGCAACTGGGGGACCTTGGCGGTGGAATGGAGCCGCTCTATATCATCGATGTCCACATCATGATCCTGAAGGATCAGAAGTTCATCGATAGGACCATACGGAACATCCGGGAACTGGGCGTCAATGCCGAATGGGCGGTCCGCATGACTGTCGACCGCTACCGGGAGATCTTCGCCCAGATGAAGGACGACTATCTGCGAGGGCGCTTCAGCGATATCCAGTACGCTGGTCAGCGCATCCTCGCCAACCTGGGGGGAAGGAAAAGGCCTATCATCGACACGGGGGCGGAAGGGGTCGTCATCATCGCCTCTGACCTGTCGCCCGACGATACGGCGCAGATGAAAATCGACAAGGTCCTGGGCTTTGCGACGGACGTCGGGGGAAAGACCTCCCACACGGCGATCGTGGCCAGATCCCTCGAGATCCCGGCAGTCGTCGGCCTGGAAACCATTTCCCGGAGCGTCCGGACCAACGACGACATCATCATCGACGGTTCGGCGGGCCTGGTGATCGCCCACCCCGATCCCGAGGTCCGCAAGCGCTACGAGGACAAGAAGAGCCTCTATGAGAAGGCCCAGGATGATCTGCTCGACTATGCCAAGCTCCCCGCCGTGACAAGGGACGGTTACGCCGTGGAGATCGGCGGCAACATCGAGTTCGTCGAGGAGATCCCCTCTGCGATCGCCCACGGGGCGGACGGGATCGGCCTCTATCGCACGGAGTTCATCTACATCAATCGGGAGGTCCTTCCCGATGAGGAAGACCACCTGGCGAACTACCGTTCCGTGGTCGGCGTCAAGGGCCTCTCGTGGGCCACCATCCGTACCTTCGATCTGGGCGGCGACAAATTCTTCCCGGACCGGAAGCCGTCCCGGGAACTGAACCCCCAACTGGGGCTCCGGGCGATCCGCTTCTGCCTGAAGGAGATGGAGCTCTTCAAGGTCCAGCTCCGGGCGATCCTCCGGGCGAGCGTGCAGGGAAAGCTCCGGATCATGTTCCCCATGATCTCCGGTATCGAGGAGATCCGGGAGGCCAAGCGGATCCTCATGGAGGTAAAGGGGGAACTGTTGGCCAAGGGGATCCCCATTGGCCAGGAGATCGAGATTGGGGTCATGATCGAGGTCCCGTCGGCGGTCATCGTGGCCGAGGAACTGGCCGCGGAGGTTGATTTCTTCAGCATCGGGACCAACGACCTGATCCAGTACGTTCTGGCCATCGACCGGATCAACGAGAGGGTGACCTATCTCTACGAACCCCTCCACCCGGCTGTCCTGAGACTGATCAGGCAGGTCGTGGACATCGGCCACCGGGCGGGGATCCGCGTGGCCATGTGCGGGGAGATGGCCGGTGAGCCGGCCTACACCTTGATCCTGCTGGGTTTGGAACTTGATGAACTGAGTATGAATCCCCTGGCAATTCCCCGGATCAAGAAAATCATCCGGGGCTCCACCCTGAAGGAATCCAAGAACCTCTTGGAGCAGGTGATGAAGATCTCCTCCACATCGGAAATCAGGGCCTTCGTCGAGACGGCCATGCGGGAGCGTTTCCCAGAAGAGTTCCAGGTGAACGGACAGTGAAGGCCTACGAAGGATCTCCTTTCGTACGGGTGAAAGCGACGGTAGGGATCGGATCCGAATCTTTGGACAGGGAAGAGGATTGAAAGGGAGCATGTCCATCCTATCGACCATCAGGGCCTGGACCACTCAGATCGGGGTCTACCATGCGGGGAGCCTCTACAAAGAGGACAACTTTCCCCTCTACTGGCTGGTCAGGAAGGTCCTCTCCAAGGTCCAGATCGCCGATGAGACGGCGGAGGAGCTCAAGGCCCTCTCGGAAAAAGGGGTCGTCGTCTACGCCCTGAAGAACAAGAGCCAGCTCAACAGCCTCATCCTCCGTGAGATATGCGTCCGGAAGGGGATTCCCCAGCCGGTCTATTGCCACGGGATCAATATGATCACCTGGCAGCCCTTCCCCATGGCCTTTCGTGTCATCATGTCCCACATCTCCCGGCGGATTTTCAGACGGTCGCCCCCCGTCCAAACTCCAGAGGACCATCTCGGGGAACTGGTGCAGGGGAGAAAGAGCGTCATCATTCATCTGGGGGATTCGGAACTCTTCGAGAACCCCTCTGTCGAACGGACCCTGTTGCGGTTGATGGAGGTCCAGAAGACCCTGGAGATACCGATCTACCTTTGTCCCGAACTGATCACCTACGGCAGGAGACGGGAGAAGGAGGAGGAAAACCTGATCAACATCCTCTTCGGCCAGAGCGACACAACTGATCCGATCCGTCGCGTCATCACCTTCCTCCGCTATTCGAACAAGGCCTCTGTCATCTCCGTCGAGCCGGTCCAGTTGGACGATTATGTGAGGTCCGGCGAAGGGCAGTCCACGGAGGAACTGGTCCAACAGCTGCGGGGTGAACTCATCGCCCGGATCGACGAGGAGAAGGAGTCCATCGTCGGGCCGATCCTGAAGTCCCGCGAGGAGATCATCGGGATGGTCCTCAGAGACCGGGGACTGAACGCCTTGATGGAGGAGATGGCGGCCAAGGGCAAGAAGGGCAAAAAAGATGGGTTTGCCGCCGTTCAGAAGGCGGCGCGGAAATACCTCGCCGAGATCGCCGCGGACTACAACGATATCTACGTCGAGGTCTGGGACAAGGTCCTCACCTGGCTGTGGAACAACATTTACGACGGTGTGGTGGTCGACGGCGAGGGGATCGCCAAGATCCGGAGCGTCTCCAAGAAGATGCCATTCATCATCATCCCCTGCCACAGGAGCCATATCGATTACCTGCTGCTCTCCTACATCTTCTACAAGAACAACATCCAGATGCCCTTTGTAGCGGCGGGGACCAATCTCTCCTTCTTCCCCATGGGCTACATCTTCCGGAAGTCGGGGGCCTTCTTCCTGCGCCGGAGTTTCAAGGGCAACGAGCTTTACGGCGAGGTCTTCGCAAAATACGTCAAGGTGCTTCTGAAGGAGGGGCTGCCCCTGGAGTTCTTCATCGAGGGCGGCCGCAGCCGGACGGGCAAGATGGTCATGCCCAAGTACGGCCTCCTGTCCATGATCATCCAGGCCTATCAGGAGAAGGCTTGCGAGGATCTGGCGGCGATCCCCGTCTATATCGGCTACGACCGGGTCATCGAGGAGAAGGCCTATCTCCAGGAGCTCGGTGGCGCCCCCAAGGAGAAGGAAAAGGCGACGGAGATGATCAAGAGCAGCCGGCTCCTTCGGAGGCGGTACGGCCGCGTCTACATGAATATCGGCGAGCCGATCCTCCTGAAGTCCTACCTGGCGGCCCAGGAAAAACCCCTCGACGAGATGACGATCGTCGATAGGCAGGCCCTCTACCGGCGGATCGGCTACACGATCGTTCGGGCGATCAACAAGGTTTCGGTGGTCACCCCCTTTGCCCTGACCGCCGCGGGGCTTCTCTGCTACGACCGGCGGGGGATCTCCCTCGGCGAGCTCCGGGAAGTCCTGGCCGTGTTTCACGATTATCTTTCCTTCCGCAAGGTCTCCTTTGCCATGACCTTCGCAGATCGCGAGAAGGCCGTCGGAGAAGCCCTGAATCTCTTCGATCAGTCCGGTCTCATCTCCAGGATGGGGGCGGAGGAAGACGAGGAGGAGGTCGAGGAGATCGTCTATTCGCTGGCGGACGAAAAGCGCATGAACCTGGAGTACTACAAAAACAACATCCTCCACTTCTTTCTCCCCCTGAGCTTTGTGGCAACCTCCGTCCTGACCAGCTCCGAGGACATGGTCCCGATCAACCGGATCAACGACGATTACACCTTCTTCAAACGCCTCTTCCGGCACGAGTTCATCTTCGACGACCGGAATAAAGATCAGGAGGAGGTCCGGGAGGCCCTCGCCTATCTGCGCGACCGTGGGTTGATCGTCGGCTTCGACCGGGACGAAAAGGCCTGGATCGAGGTGAAAGGGCGGGGGCGGACCAGTCTCCTGCCCTTTGCGGGCCTCATCCATAACTACATGGAGTCCTACTGGGTGGTGGTCCGGGGATGCTATTACCTCAGGAAGGGGCCGAAGGCGGAAAGGGACTGGCTGAAGAACATCCGGGGACTCGGGGCGAGGATGTACCGAAAGGGGGAGATCCGCCGGGCGGAGGCCCTCTCCCAGTCCAATTACCAGAGCGCCATCCGCTATCTGCAGGATGTCAAGATCATCGAGGTCCGGGAGGTGCAGGACAAGGCGGAGAAACGTTTCGTCAAACGTTATGCCCTGACGGACAACAAGGTCCAACTTGAGTCCCTGCGCCGCAGACTCTTCAAGTTCCTGTAAGTCCCGGGGTTTCCGCCGGGCAGATCCGCAATCGAAAACTCACAGATGGGAAGACCTTTTCCGGGATCGTGACAGGTGCCCGGACCTTGCCATGGGCCTCTGCGCGGGACTCATGGGGCAGCCATGGGTCGGGGGCCGGCATCGGTTCAGGAGAGGGGGAAAGAACGGCCGGGATGCCGCCCCAGACTGCGGGACGGCGTCCCGGCCAGATGTTCGAAGCCTCCTGCTGCTCCAGGAGGAGGTCGCTACTTCTTGCCCCGGATGGAATAAAAGGCGGTCCGGCCCCGGTAGACGGCGGCATCGCCCAACTCCTCCTCGATCCGCAGGAGTTGGTTGTACTTGGCCAGCCGGTCGGTCCGGGAAAGGGACCCGCTCTTGATCTGGCCGCTGTTGGTGGCGACGGCGATGTCGGCCATGGTGGTGTCCTCGGTTTCACCGGAGCGGTGGGAGATGACGTTCGTGTAACCGGCCTCCTTGGCCATCTGGATCGTCTCGAGGGTCTCGGTCAGCGTTCCGATCTGGTTGAGCTTGATCAGGATCGAGTTGGCGATGCCCTCCTCGATTCCCCGGCTCAGGCGCTTCGGGTTGGTGACGAAAAGGTCGTCGCCGACGATCTGGACCTTCCCCCCAAGCGTCTCGGTGAGGAGCTTCCACCCCTTCCAGTCGTCCTCGGCAAGCCCGTCCTCGATGGAGACGATCGGGTATTTCTTCACCAGATCGGCGTAGAATTTGACCATCTCCTCGGAAGACCGCAGCGGATTCTTCTCTGCGGCCAGATTGTACTTTCCCTTGCTGAAAAAAGAACTGGCCGCGGCGTCGAGAGCGATGGCGCAGTCCTTCCCGGGCGTGTAGCCGGCCTTCTCGATGGCCGTCACGATGAGGGCGAGAGCCTCCTCGTTGGACTTGAGGTTGGGAGCAAAGCCCCCCTCGTCGCCGACCGCCGTGTTGTATCCCTTGGCCTTGAGGACCGCCTTGAGGTTGTGGAAGACCTCGGCGGCCATCCGGAGCCCCTCCCTGAAGGATTCGGCCCCCACGGGCATGATCATGAATTCCTGGATGTCCACGTTGTTGTCGGCGTGCTGGCCGCCGTTGAGGATGTTGGCCATCGGCACCGGGATGTCATGGGCGTTGACGCCTCCCAGGTACCGGTAGAGGGGGACTTCCAGGGCAGCCGCGGCCGCCTTGGCGCAGGCCAGCGAGACGCTGAGAATCGCGTTGGCTCCGAGGGCGCTCTTGTTTTCTGTCCCGTCCAGGGCGATCATCTGCCGGTCGATCTCCCTCTGCATCTGGCAGTCCATGCCGATGATCTCCGGGGCGATCTTGTCCAGCACGTTGCAGACAGCTTTCTGGACTCCCTTGCCGAGGTACCGTTTCTTGTCCCCGTCCCGCAGTTCC
>JAJFUM010000046.1 GCA_021372415.1 Deltaproteobacteria bacterium | reverse complement strand
TACAATGGTCTTGCACTTTCTGTTCTCCTTCGCCGATGTGGTTGGGCAACGACAAGGCTACGGGAGACAGGAAGTGTCTTCAATTCCTTGACCTGTTCCGGATCCATGGGAAGAATAATCACAGTTAAGAGTGTAGAACCGTCTTTTCCGAACCGGTTAATTCCAACGGATTGAAACAAGCCACTATCTTTTCCAAAATCCTCTAATGCTCTCCTGAACGCATTAGTTGTGTTCTTGCCCCTTGGCAATTTTTTTCTGATGACATAAGGCGTGTGTTCCCCCTCTGGACTGAAAAGCTTTATATATCCGTCATATGTACGTTTTGGGGTAGTTCGGATGGGTGCCATGCTCGCGAATGACACTGGAAGGCCTGGGAATAGGAGGGTGGAAGACCCGCTTTTCATGCCTTTCTCATCGAGGAGTCCCGCCAAGATCCTTGGAAAAAAATAAATAGGTGAGCGTCGCATGAACCGCGCTTCATCGTCACTCAGTTCTTTATAGTCCAAAGGTGATGATTTGGCTGTCTCCTGCAGCAATGCAAAACACGCATCCATTGACGAACGATCTACAGGAGAAGGGAAATCTATTGAAACAGCAGCGGCAATGTGTCTGTCATAAATCCGAATCGTTGCAAGGTATTTCTTGCACAACTGACTAAACCGCGCCAATTCCGGGACTCCGTCCTTGGACTTACGAAAATGCAGTAAATGATATGTACTGTCTCCTGTTGCCTTTTCATTCCCTTTGCAAATACCAATTTGGAATTCGTCCTGGTTATGGGAAAGCGCGCTCACAATATCCTTATAGTCTCCGAATTTGTAGTTGCCTGCATTGAAGTCGAGCCTGAACCAGAACTCAGACAGAGAAAACAGCTCGGTAAGTGCAAGAAAAGATGTCTTCCCCGTGCTGTTCTCGCCAACAAGGAAATTGACGGGTCTGATTGGAACAACAGTTCGAGTGAAACCGCGGAAGTTGTTCATATATACACTGTCCATGTTCCCTCCTTCAAATTCAAAATTGTACATCGCACATTCACCCCTCCGATGCCTCTCGGAGGGTGATATCCATCAAAATCGCCGTTGAAATAAAATAAATGTATCAAGTGAGATGCATAGCAGACGAACGAAGGAGGATTGATTGCATCAGACAGCTAGGGTGGGGCACTGCTGCATATAGATCCCAAGTGCTCGCAGGGGTTTATCGCAATGCTTCGGGAGTCAGGTGCGTAAGAGAAGAGATCCCCTGCCGCATGGTGCGGATTTAATAGTTTTTTGCCAAGTACCCAGCTGAAGGTGGCGAGACCTAGGCCACAGGCTGACATCGACTACAACAAAGTTAGCTGCTAACTTGTGGTTGCACGAAGCGCTTTACGCTGAACCCACATTGCTTCCGTGGGCTTGATGACCAGAACGTCGATGGGTCCCCCTACTGTCTTAGCTCGTGGTTGAAAACGGATGGCGTCAATGGTGGAACGAACGGCGAAGATGGCGAAATCGATAGCGTCTTGAAGTGTGAAGAAACCCCAAGGAATGGGATGAACAGGGAACTGGGCCACTACTTTTCCGGCTGGATCCAATTGCCCGACGGGTTGAAGGAGGCGAGCCAGAATATCCGCCTCGCCGCTCCACGAGGCCCCTTGCTGCCCAGGGGGGTTGACCCTTTGTACTGAGCCCTTGGCAACCTCCACCACCCAGACCTGTTGATCAGAACTCGGTTTTTGAGCTTTATAGCCGGCAACGTGAAACATGATCGCCGGCGAGGGCGTGAAACTTTGGAAGTGTTTCAGGGTTTCCTGGGCGACCTGATCGACCTCCAACCTTTTCGGCGCCACGATGTCATTGATAAAGCTCTCTACGTACCCAGCGACCGGTACGCCGTTGATCTCGGCGGCTCCGCAGGTGGAGATGCCGACACGGGTCGGCGTCAGAAATGTTTTATAGTTCGAATCCGATTGGCCTACCGACAAAAGGACACTCTGCCCCTGCGGGCTCTCCTGCTGAACGTTGAGGGATAGCCGGGAATCGCTGGCCATGACGATTCCTTCTCGAACATAGAGGGTGATGATGAGACTCATATCATAGACCTCCCTTTCAGTATCGTGACTGCCCGACCGTCCTTCGACGGATCCGCATAAGATGTGAAAGACGATCTCCGGCTCGGTCCTCTCGGACGGATGGCGGATCTTGTGGTAACCGATGAATCACGGTCCCCATTGTAGATCGTGATCATTCCATTCATCCTTTTATTCTAGCTTTCCGCTCGGGCATTACCATGTTTTTGTGCGGAATGTGGACAGGCCGATTCTTTGAAAAGGAGAAGGTTTCTCGAGGATTCCCTGCAGAGTTGGCTCATCAAGGCAGTTGCATTCCCAAAGAGATATGTGAGAACAGGGATCGTTCAGGAACGTCGAAAAAGCGGGCGCCGGATTCTAATAGGTGGATTGCAGGAAGTCGAATGCTTCGTGCGCTGCGTTGAGAACAAACCATGAGAATTCCCGCTGTCGGCGGACGCTGGGTTGAAAATACAAAGGAGGAAGTGAATGAAGAAGTTGTTCGTAGGATGGCTCGTCGCTTGTCTTGTGCTCACTCCGTTCGTGCATCCGGTTTTGCCAGCTGTCCTCGCCGCCGCCCTCACCGATATTGCCGGTCATTGGGCCGCCGCCGACATTATGAAGCTGGTGGATGAAGGCGCCATCGCCGGGTATCCGGATGGTACTTTCAGGCCCGACAACCCGGTGACCCGAGCCGAGTTCCTGAAGATCATCACGGGCGTCCTGAACTACCAGGAAAAACCGGACTCAACCTGTTACATTCCCTATGCCGACATCGCCATGGCGGATTGGTTCTTTTCCTATGTAATCGCAGCCAACCAGAATCATCTGGTGGGGGGATACCCGGACGGCACCTTCCGTCCCAACAACCCCATCACCCGTCAGGAAGTGGCCAAGATCCTGGTGAAAGCGAAAGGCATCGACGAGACCACTTATGTCTCTTCCGATGAGTTAACCCAGACGGCCGCCACCGTTTCCGATTGGAGCACCATTTCCGAGTGGGCCCGGCCCTTCGTCGCTTCCGCCATCAAAGCCGGCCTGATGAAGGGGGATCCCAGCGGCAACTTCCGCCCTCTGGCCAACTTGACCCGTGCTGAAACAGCAGCGGTGAGCTCCCGTGTGGGTGTCCCCGAAGGCACGACCCCGACCGGCCTGGAAGGAGAGACCCTCGCCTTCATCGCCATGAGCTCGGACAATCGCCAATCGGAGATCGATTCGATCGGTGCCGACGGCAGCCAACGGACGATGCTGCCGAACACCTCCGGCGCCGCCGCCTTCTCTTGGTCCCCGGACGGGAAATGGCTCGCTTTCATCGTTCATCACAACGACAACGACTGGTCGATGTATGGGGTCCAGGCCGACGGGAGCCAGTTGACCCGCCTCACCCAGGGGCAGCTCGACCATTTTCCTAGTTGGTCCCCGGATGGTTCGCAAATCGCCTTCTCCCGCAACGGGAATATCTGGGTGATGCGCTTCACCGATGGGTCCACGCCCCAAGGGAGCGATTTCCAGCAATTGACCACCGACCCCAAGGAATACGCCACCAGCCCGGCCTGGTCGCCCGACGGCAAACAGATCGCTTTCGCTTCTCAAGTCGGCGACGCCAAGGGGACCGCCGATTACAACGACCCCAACAGTGCCGAGATCTACCTGATGAACGCCGATGGCTCGAATCGGCACAAGCTGACCGATAACCGGGCTGTGGATGGCGGGCCGGCCTGGTCGCCCGACGGCAAACAGATCGCCTTTTCTTCCAACCGTGACGGAACCTTCCAGATCTACGTGATGAAGGCGGATGGGACGGACGTCAGGCCGTTGACCAGCGGGTCGGCGAACAACATCGGGCCGGCCTGGTCGCCGGATGGGAAATGGATCGCCTTTTCCTCGGACCGGGACGGTTCCCCGTATACCTACCAGATTTACCGGATGAAAGCCGACGGGAGCGACCTGGTGCGCCTCACCCATTCCTCCGGAAGCGATTTCAACGCCGTCTGGAAACCGGTTTCCTCCACTCCCTCCGCCCAAATCACGGCCGCCGCTTTCTCCGACAGCGGCCAGAAGCTTGGGGTAGGCTATGGCATCAGCACGGGCGATTTGGACGGTTCAGGGTCGGAAGATGTGGTCATTTTCTATGACGAAACCGGCAACACCGTCTGGCTGAACGACGGGAAGGGCAGCTTCACGGCTTCCCCACAGCCCTGCGGTTATGGCTTCTGGAGCGCCATCGGCCGATTGGACTCGGATAACAGCCTGGACTTCTTGACGATCGGCCTGCAACACCCGGGGCAGGTTTTCCTCAATGACGGGAAAGGACAATTCCACAGCAACGGCCAGGAGTTGACTACCGAGGGCTCCTGGGGAGCCGCTTTAGGAGATCTTGACAACAACGGGACACTGGACGCTTTCGTCGCCAGCGAGGGTCCCGACAGCGTCTGGTTCAATGATGGGAAGGACCATTTCACCGATTCGGGCCAACGTCTCGGCACCACGCACACCTCTGCTGTGGCCTTGGGAGACCTAGACGGCGACGGCGACCTGGATGCCGTGACGGGAGGTTGGGACGAGCCCGCCCGGGTCTGGCTCAACGACGGGAAAGGACAATTCACGGACAGCGGCCAGATCTTGATGCCCGCCTCCAATCACGTGCACAGCATCGCCTTGGGCGATCTGAACGGGGATCATCACCTGGACGCTTTCCTGGGCCTGGCCGGACCGCAAAATGGCAGCCGGGTCTTCCTCAATGACGGTCACGGCGTCTTCCACGACAGCGGGCAGGTCCTCTCCGATTCCCTGACCCATCGGGTGGCGTTGGGAGATCTGGACAAGGATGGGGATCTGGATGCCGTGACGGCCTGCGGCAACCAGCCGGCGGATGCGCTCTCCGGGGTGCGGATCTGGGTGAACGACGGTACCGGGCATTTCACCGACGGCGGTTGGGTCGTTCAGAATAAATACACTTGTGGTGTAGCTCTTGGCGATCTGGACCGGGACGGGATGCTCGACCTGATCATCAGCCACGGCGATCCTGGAGCCCCTACTGAGGTGTGGATGAACAGGATGCCCTCGTCAGCTCTTTCAGCAACCGTTCCAGCCCTTCCTTGACGTCCTCCGGCAAGGCGCTGGCTATGACCTGAAGGCGAGCGGCCTGCGGCGGCTGCTGTTTGATCCGCTCCAGCACCCGGGCCAGCTCGCCCTGGTCGGGCAAGAGGAAATCCCCCCGTACCTGCGCCTCGGCGATGACCTCCCCCTCCATGCGGGCTTCCAAGGTGATCACGCCGCTTTTGGCTTTGGTCGCCAGAACGGTGGTGAGAGCCGACTGGCGGCGGAAGGTCCATTCCCGGCGGGCGTACTTGTCTTGATTCAGCTTTTCGGCCCATTCCCGTTCCTGCTCGGTCAGGGGGGCTGAACGCCATTC
>JAJFUM010000044.1 GCA_021372415.1 Deltaproteobacteria bacterium | reverse complement strand
GGAAAAACTGATTCAATACTTTTATCCCGAAAAACTGTAAACAACGCTCGATTTTCTTACAAGTTATACAATCAAACTTTGAAGGGATCCCTGGATGGGGGCACAGAGCCTGATCATCGATTCCCGACTGCAAGATCATCTCCCGATTTCCTACGACCAGCGTCTCCCCAGGCGCTATGTCCACACGCCGATCCTTCAGACGAAACAAGACAGCCCCTATCCCTCCCGCATCCTTACGGACGCCGGGGAACAGTACGACCCGAAGCAGAGTCTGAATTACCATCTGGACGCCGGGACCGGCACCGTCCGGATCGCCTCCATGAAAGGCGACTTCCGGAAAGGCACGCTGGTCGATACGCTGGCCTGATCTCCGGACGTCTCCTCGTCATTCGCGACAACAAGTACACGTTCTTCGACCTTCCACGGGTAAAGGGCCGGGTCAATGATAGTGAGTTAGTTCTGTCCATAGTTGGAGAGATGAATGAGGGGTGAATTTATGAATGAGGGTATAATTGCTACCGTTATAGCAACGCTTCTTGGCCCGATCCTAGCTGTTCAGGCACAAAAAGCCTTAGAACGCGCCCGCGAGCGAGGTTCTCGCAAAGGTTTGGTTTTTCAGAATCTAATGGCGACCCGCGCTGCGCGTCTCTCTCTGGATCATGTTCAGGCCTTGAATATGATCGATTTAGTCTTTTACGGGCGTCGCTTTTTGGGAAAGCTTTATCGCACAAAATCCGAGCAAAAGGTCATTGATGTCTGGCATGAATATCTCGATCAACTTGCGACAGAGCATGACGAAAAAACTCTTGAGATTTGGAATGCCAAAAAGGAGGAGCTGTTTTTGAATCTCCTAACCGCAATGGCTGATGACCTTGGTCTCCAGTTTGATCGTGTCCAGCTTAAAAAGGGCTCTTATTCCCCCCTAGGCCATGGGCAAATAGAGCGTGAGCAAAATTTAATTCGAGAGCTTGTTATTAAAGTTTTATCTGCTCAGGTTCCCTTAAAAATGGATGTTCAAAACTTTCCCTCTGATCCTAATATGTTAGCATCTACTCTGGATTTGCAGAAAAAATTGACCGCAGCTCTAGAAGGGAAAGGTGCTTTGGCTGTGGAAATGAGAAAAACTGATACACAAGAGTGATTAGGTTTTGGGGACTTATGGACAGAAGATTATTACTCGGGCAATAAAACATAGCCATAGAATACTGTTCAGTGGTCGTTTAACAAAACTACAACGAAAGGAGCGCGGCAATGGCAAATGAGCAGGTATTTCTTGATGAGCGCGGAGTATCCGTATCCAATTCGAGAATGATGTACGATGGACAGACTTACGCAATGAGTGGTATCACTTCCGTCAAATCCTTTGAGAAGAAACCATCGAGAATTCTACCTATCATTTTGATCATTATGGGGCTGGTTGTGATAGCAACAGGAGGAGGCGCAATTGTTGTCGGTCTCCTTTTTATCTCAGGTGGTATTGCTGCGTGGTTTCTTATGAAACCTGAATATTCAGTCGTGTTGACGAGTTCCTCTGGTGAGGCCAAAGCCTATACCTCAAAAGATAAGGGCTTTGTCCTGAAGATTATTGGCGCGGTAAATGAAGCCATCGTGCATCGGGGATGATTTGCATCAAGCCGGTAGTAAGGGACCGGACTATTTAACGACAGCTTCGGAAGCGTATACTTTCTTCGCGCTTGAGTGCGGGTACTGAACCGTGGACCTATAATGCCCTGGCGGTTTAAGCGGAGCGTTGCACCTTACCATCAATCCTTAATGTTTGAGACTGTCCAATACCGAGTTTTTATGGAGATGGTCTGAATCCCCCCTTGACAGGTAACGGGAAAGCTGCTAAGAGGATACGTAACGTTTAAAAAGAGGCGACAGGGCAATGCACAAACAGACCTCGATCCAAAACTGGTGGTGGTGGCAAAACAGGAGGGAAGGGTCTGTCCACTGCTGAGCCGCTGAATCATTGACATCCAAAGCCGTGGGAGCCCTTCAGGACCCCACGGCTTTTTTGTTTCCCTTGAAAAGGCCGTGAGCACTATCACGGCCTTTTTTTATTCATGGAGAGAGAAAAGATGATCCACCCCGATTTCGAGACATTCAGCCGGAGGGCCGGCGAGGGGAACCTGATCCCCGTCTGCCGGGAGATCCTGGCCGACACCGAGACGCCGGTCACGGCCCTGATGAAACTGGCCGACCGCCCGCACCTCTTCCTCCTGGAGAGCGTGGAGGGGGGCGAAAAATGGGCCCGGTACAGCTTCCTGGGGGCGGACCCGCGGATGATCGTCCGCATCCGGGAGGGGGAGGTGATCGTCGAAGAGAAGGGTTCCCAACGCCGGGTAGCCCATGGGGGCGACCCCATGAAGGTCCTCAAGGAGATCCTGGGCCGCTGCCGCCCGGTCCCGATGGAGGGGCTGCCCCGTTTCTTCGGCGGGGCCGTGGGGTTCCTCGGCTACGAGATGGTCCGCTACTTCGAGCGAATCCCCGAGGGGAACGGGCCCGCCCCGGCCGAGGACGAGGCGGTCTTCCTCGTCACCGACACCCTGATCATCTTCGACAATGTCCGCCACACGATCAAGGTCGTGGCCTGCGCCATGACCGACGAGGGCCCCGATCTTAGGGCGGTCTACGACGATGCTGTCGGCCGGATCGACGAGATGACGGCCCTGATCCGGGCTCCCCGCAGGGAGCGTCCGCCCGCCGCGATTCCGGAGACCTTCCGGCCCTTCCAGCCGGACATGGCCCCGGAGACCTTCAGGGAGATGGTCCGAAGGACCAAGGACTACATCGCCCAGGGGGACATCATCCAGGCCGTCCTCTCCCAGCGGTTCCAGCGGGAAACCGCGGCGGACCCCGTCGATCTTTACCGGGCCCTGCGCCACGTGAACCCCTCCCCCTATCTCTTCTGTCTCAAGGACCAGGAGCTCTGCCTGATCGGTTCCTCTCCTGAGGTGATGGTCCGCCTCGACCAGGGGATCGCGGAGCTCAAGCCAATCGCCGGGACCAGGCGCAGGGGCACGACCGAGCAGGAGGACCGGCGGCTTGCCGACGAGCTCCTCCAGGACCCGAAGGAGCGGGCGGAGCACGTGATGCTCGTGGACCTGGGGCGCAACGACCTCGGAAGGATCGCCCGGATCGGGAGCGTCCAGGTCAACCAGCTCATGGCGGTGGAGCGCTACTCCCACGTGATGCACCTCGTCTCCGACATCCAGGCCCAGATCGCCGACGGCAAGGACGCCTTCGACGTCCTGAGGGCCACCTTTCCCGCCGGGACCCTGAGCGGTGCGCCCAAGGTGCGGGCCATGGAGATCATCGCCGAGTTGGAGCCCACCCGCCGGGGGGTCTACGGCGGCGCCGTGGGCTACTTCGGCTATGGCGGGAACATGGACTTCTGCATCACCATCCGGACGATGCAGATCCAGGGCGGACGGATCTTCCTCCAGGTCGGCGCCGGCATCGTCGCCGATTCCGACCCGGAGGCGGAGTACAGAGAGACGCTCGGCAAGGCCGAGGGGATGGTCCAGGCCGTCCGCCTCGCCGAGACCGGATTCGAACTTTAAAGGAGAACGGATATGATCCTGATGATCGACAACTACGATTCCTTCACCTACAACCTGGTCCAGTACCTGGGCCAGCTCGGGGAGGAGGTCGTCGTCCGCAGGAACGACGAGGTCACCCTAGACGAGATCGAAGCCATGGCCCCGGAGGCGATCTTCCTCTCCCCCGGCCCCTGCTCGCCGGAGCAGGCGGGCATCACCGTGGAGGCGATCCGGGCCTTCCACCGGAAGGTCCCCCTGATGGGGGTCTGCCTGGGCCACCAGGCGATCGGCCATGCCTTTGGCGGCCGGGTCGTCCGGGCGGGGCGGATCATGCACGGCAAGACCTCGCCGATCCTCAACGACGGCCGGACGATCTTCAAGGGGCTCTCCAGCCCCTTCCCGGCCGGCCGCTACCACTCGCTCATCGTGGAGCGGGAGGGCCTCCCCGACTGTCTGGAGATCAGCGCCGAGACCCAGGAGGGGGAGATCATGGGGCTTCGCCACCGGGAGTTCCCCGTGGAGGGCATCCAGTTCCACCCGGAGTCGATCCTGACGCCGGGCGGCAAGAGGATCATCCGGAATTTTCTACAGCTCATCGACAGAAAGGAGAAATGCGACGCATGATCAGGGAAGCGATAGCCCAAATCGTCCGCGGGGAGGACCTGCGGGAAGAGCAGATGATGACCGTCATGACGGAGGTGATGGAGGGAGCCGCGACGCCCGCCCAGATTGCCGCCTTCATGACCGCCCTTCGCCTCAAGGGCGAGACAGTAGACGAGGTGACCGGCGCTGCCCGGATCATGCGCCAGAAGGCGACCCGGATCGACGCGCGCTCATCGGTCATCGTGGATACCTGCGGCACCGGCGGCGACGGCCGAAACACCTTCAACATCTCGACAACGGCAGCCTTTGTGGTGGCCGCGGCGGGGCTGACAGTGGCCAAGCACGGAAACCGGGCCGTATCGAGCGGCTGCGGCAGCGCGGACGTCTTGGAGGCCCTGGGCGTCAAGATCGACGCGGCCCCGGAGATCGTCGAGGAGTGCGTCCAGGAGGACGAGATCGGCTTTCTCTTCGCCCCCCGCCTCCACGGGGCGATGAAATACGCCATCGGCCCCCGCCGGGAACTCGGAATCCGGACGATCTTCAACATGCTCGGGCCGCTGACGAACCGCGCCGGGGCCACCGCTCAGCTCATCGGGGTCTACG
>JAJFUM010000003.1 GCA_021372415.1 Deltaproteobacteria bacterium | reverse complement strand
GCGACGGCCTCGTGCCCGTCTCCGACATGCTCATCAGCGGTGTCGCCGGCGACGAGAAGGTCTTCCAGATCGTGACCCTGCCATTCCTGGTCCGGGACTTCAAGGAACTCAAGACGCTCATCGACATCTCGCGGCCCGCCTTCGACAAGACGGCCGAGGGGAAGTGGAAGCAGAAGATCCTCTACATCGCCCCCTGGCCGGGAGCCGGTCTCTGGACGAAAAAGAAGATCACGAACGTTGCGGACCTGAAGGGACTCAAGACCCGCACCTATGACAAGAACGGCGCCCTCGTGATGGAGGCCGTCGGCGCGACGCCCTACGCCCTTCCCTTCAGTGAAGTCTACACCTCCCTCCAGACGGGCCTGATCGACTCCGTCATGACCTCGACGCCCACCGCCGTGGACGGCAAGTTCTGGGAGGTGCTGAAATACTTCGAACCCCTGAACATCACCATCGCCACGAACATGGTGACGGTAAACCTCAAGGCATTCCAGAAGCTCCCGAAGGCCCAGCAGGAGATCCTCGTGAAGATCGGCCGGGAGACCGAAGAGGCGATGTGGGCCAACGTGAAGAACTGGGACAAGGAGCAGGAGGGCATCAGCAACAAGAACGGCATCGAGACCGTCAAGCCCTCCGAGAAACTCATCGGCCAGCTTGAGAAGATCACCGAGGGCATCCGGGCGGATTGGCTCAAATCCGCTCCTGCGGACGGCAAAAAGATCTACGACGAATTCATGAAGAAGGTCAAGCGCTGAGCCACTGAACCGCGGCCATGGGACCGTTCCCCCGGACGCCCGGCGTCCGGGGGAACGAGGAGTCCTTCCGTTCCATCCTGCGGCCTGGTGCCGCCCTGCACCCGTTCGGTCCTGGAGAAGGTCCATGAAAGCCTTGATCAACGCCATCGACAAGATATCCGGTTTCGGCGGTTGGACGGCCGGGGTCATGATGATCATGGCCCTGGTCATCGTCTGCGCGGAGATCGTCACGCGGTCCGTTTTCGGGAAGACCACCTATATTTCAGACGAATACTCCGGCTATCTCATGGCGATGCTCACTTTTTTCGGCTTGGCCTACACGCTCCGCGAGCGGGGCCACATCCGGATGATGTTCCTCCTCCACTTCCTGAAGGGCCGGGCCAGGATCCGCTGCAACATGATCTGCCTGTTCGTGGGGTTTCTGTTTTGTCTGGGGCTCTTCGTGTTCACCGGTGAGTTCTTCTGGGACTCGGTGGTCAACCAGACCCAGTCCATGCAGATCACGGAGACCTATCTGGCGATCCCCCAGGTGTTTTTGCCCATCGGCTCCCTGATGATGGCCCTGCAGTTCCTCGGCGAGTTTCTCAAGGGACTCGCCATGCTCCGGCAGGATACCGAGGGGCTCCGGATCCAGGAAGAGACCGACGAGCTCGGCCGGTAGGAAGAGACCCATCCCATGCGACCCGGTATTTCGGAAGGAGCCATGAAATGAACGTAGCCCTGGGACCTGTTTCCGCCGTGATCTTCGGCCTTCTCGTCCTCTTCCTCGGCGGATCGGTCTGGATCGGCATTGCCCTGTTCATCGTGGGGATGGGCAGTTTCTTCATCTTCTCCGATGTTTCCTTCGGTTCGATCCTTGCCAACGTCGTCTGGAACAACACGAGCGGCTCGGCGATGATGGCCCTGCCCTTCTTCATCTGGATGGGGGAAATCCTCTTCAGGAGCAAGATCTCGGAGAATCTCTTCCGGGGGCTCTCGCCCTGGATGGATGCAATTCCCGGCCGTCTGATCCACGTGAACGTCCTGGCCTGTACCTTCTTTGCTGCCGTCAGCGGCTCCTCGGCGGCCACGACCGCCACCGTCGGCAAGATCACCGTGCCGGAACTGACGAAGCGCGGTTATGGCCACAACCTCGCTATCGGGTCCCTGGCCGGTGCGGGGACGCTCGGGTTCATGATCCCGCCGAGCATGCCCATGCTCGTCTACGGGATCATCGGCGACGTGAGCATCGGGAAGCTCTTCATCGCGGGGTTCATCCCCGGCTTCCTGCTGGCCTCCATGTTCAGCGTCTATATCCTGACCTGCGGCCTGATCCGACCCGAACTGGCCCCCAGGGGTGAGGACCATTACACCTGGAAAGACCGGTTGGTTGCCCTGCCCGCCATCGCCCCGGTCGTCATCCTGATACTCTTCGTCCTGGGCAGCATCTACATGGGCTGGACCACGCCCACCGAGGCGGGGGCCCTCGGGGTCGTCGGCGCTTTCTTCTTCGCCATGATCACCAAGAGCCTCACCTGGGAGGTCTTCAAGGTGAGTCTCGTCGGGGCCATCCGCACGAGCTGCATGATCATGCTCATCGTCATGGGTGCCGCATACCTGTCGAACGTGATCGGTTATCTGGGGCTCACCCGGGCGCTGACGGACGCCGTGGCCCAGATGGGGCTTTCGCCTTACATGCTCATCGCCATCCTCACGGTCCTCTACCTCATCCTCGGTTGCCTGGTCGACGGTTTCTCCATGATCGTCATGACGGCGCCGATCGTCCTGCCCCTCATCGAGGCGGCGAAATTCGACACGGTGTGGTTCGGGATCTACCTCGTTCTGATGATCGAGTTGGCCCAGATCACGCCTCCCGTGGGGTTCAATCTCTTCGTTATCAGCGGATTGAACAATGACGATCTGACGACCATCGCCAGGGCGTCCTTCCCCTTCTTCTGCATCATGCTCCTGGCGACGGCCCTTCTGACGCTCTTCCCGGAGATCGCCCTGTACCTCCCGGCCCGGATGATCGCCAAATAACCGTGACGGATCGGAAACGCCGGATAAGGAGACAACGATGGAAGCGAAAAGGATCGACATCAACTGCGACATGGGGGAAAGCTACGGCGCCTACCGGCTCGGCATGGACGCCGAGGTGATCCGGTACATCACTTCGGCCAACGTCGCCTGCGGCTACCATGCCGGCGATCCCCAGGTCATGGACCGGACCGTGAAGCTGGCCAAGGAGCATGGCGTGGGCGTCGGGGCCCACCCCGGATACCCCGATCTGGTGGGCTTCGGCCGGCGGAACATGGAGTGCACCCCTGAAGAGGTGCGCGACTTCATGATCTACCAGATCGGCGCCCTCCAGGGCTTCTGCGCCTTTCACGGGGTCCCGCTCCAGCACGTGAAGCCCCACGGGAGCCTGTACAACATGTGCGTGGGAAACGAGACCCTCTCCGTGGCCGTGGCCGAAGCCATCGCCGCCGTCGATCCGGGGCTGATCTGGGTGACGCTGGGCGGGGCCCAGGCCGACCTGGCGAAAAAGGTGGCTGCGGAGGCGGGGATTCGCGTCCTCTTCGAGGCCTTTCCCGACCGGGCGTACACGCCAGACGGCAAACTGGCATCGAGGAAACTCCCCGGGGCCGTGATCGAGGACCCGAAGCGGGCCTGTGAGCAGGCCCTGAGGATGGCCAAGGAGAGCGCCGTGATCGCCCTGGACGGGACACGCATCGAGATGGAGGTCCACACGCTCTGCGTGCACGGCGACAACCCTTCGGCCGTCGACCATGTGAAGACGATTCGGCAGGCACTGGAGGCCGAGGGCCTCCGCATCGTCCGGGTCGGTGCCCCGGATTGACCCCCGGTCAGCAGCGGATTTTCGAACCATGGACACGAAGCTCTACCCGAGAGCCCGGTTTCGGCTGAGCGGCGACTGCGCCCTCCTGGTCGAGTACGGCGACGGGATCGACCCCGCCGTGAACGAAAAGGTTCGGGCGATGACGGCGTGCTTGAGGCGGTCTGCCCTGAAGGGCGTCCAGGCCGTCGTGCCGGCCTACCGTTCCCTTTCCGTCCTCTACGACCCCCTGGCGACCGACCCGGAGACCCTGGAGGGGGGGCTCCTGGCCCTGGAGGCGGATCCCCGTGAGGCGGAAACCGCTGGCCCGAGGGTCGTGGCGATCCCGGTTTGCTACGGCGGCCAATTCGGCCCCGACCTCCAGGTCGTGGCTGAACATACGGGCCTTGCGGGGGACGAAGTCGTCGCTCTCCACAGCGCCGTCGAGTATCCCATCTACATGATCGGCTTCACCCCGGGGTTCTGCTACCTGGGCGGTCTGGATTCCAGGCTGAGGACGCCGCGCCGCAAGACGCCCAGGACGGAGCTCCCGGCCGGCTCCGTGGGGATCGCCGAGTCCCAGACCGGGATGTACCCCGTCGCCAGCCCCGGCGGCTGGCAGATCATCGGGCGGACGCCGCTTCGGCTCTTCGCCCCCGAGCGGGAGACCCCCTTCCTCTACGAGGCGGGAGACCGCATCCGGTTCGTCCCCATCCCGGAGGCCGAATTCGTGAGGCTGCAAGAAGAGGAGGCGGGCTGATGGAGTGCTTCGCGGTCCGCAAACCCGGCCCCATGACCACCGTGCAGGACCTCGGCCGTTTCGCTTTTCTGGACCGGGGGGTGCCCCCCTCCGGCACCCTCGACGCCTTGGCCTGCCGGGCCGCCAACTGGCTCGTGGGAAACCCCGACGGTGCTGCGGTCCTGGAGATCACGATGATGGGGCCGACCCTCGAGGTCCTGGCCGAAGCCGACATCGCCCTCACCGGGGCTGAGATGGGGATGACGGTCAATCAGGTTTCCATCCCGGGATGGCGGACGGTCCGGGTAAAGGCCGGGGACGTCATCCGGATCCCCAGGGCCCTGGAGGGCTGTCGTGCCTACCTCGCCATCACCGGGGGCATCGCTGCCCCGGTCGTCATGGGGAGCCGCTCCACCTTCGTGAGGGCCCGGATCGGGGGCGTCCAAGGGCGGGGCCTGATCAAGGGCGACCTCGTGCATCGGGGGGCGGGGCCGCTTCTGGAGACCCCCCGCGAATTTCCCGGCAACTGCATCCCCAGATACGGCCGGGAGATCGTCCTGAGGGCGATTCCCGGCCCCCAGGACGACCTCTTTCGGAGCAGCCTGGACGCCTTCTTCGGCGGCCCCTACGAGGTGACCCAGCAGGCCGACCGGATGGGATATCGGCTACAAGGGCCCGTCATCTGCCGGGACGCAGGGGCGCCGGAGAGCATCGTCACGGAGCCCACGGTGCCCGGAAACGTCCAAGTCCCGGCCGATGGCCAGCCGATCATCCTCCTGGTCGAGCAAACCTCGGGAGGGTACGCGAAGATCGCGACAGTGATCGCCGTGGACCTTGCCCGGGTGGCCCAGGCCGCGCCGGGGAACCGCGTCGTCTTCGAACGGGTGGACCTTGCCGGGGCCCGGCGGCTCTACCGGGAGCGCGAGACCCTGTTGGCCAATCTCCGTCAGAGCCCCTGACCCTTTGTTCTGGACCGCCGAGCCTTCGGCGCCCTCCAGTTCCGGATTTCAATCTGGGAAGGATTGTGGTAGGAAGGGCGGCCGTCGGGCCGGAAGGATGGCCCGGCCCCCTGCGGGACCAGTGCCGATAGCGAACGGGGCTCTGGGAGCCGCCCATCGAGTGGGCACCGGGTGCGAACAAAGTGGGCAGTCAGGCCGTGGGGAAAGAGGGAAGGGTATGGGCGGGGACGGTCCTTTCATGCCGTGATGGTGTGACAACTCTCTGTGAACAGTGGATAAAATTGTTTTGTTCCGACAGGGACCGGGAAATCCGATGGCTTGGCATTGATTTAGCAATAACTCGGCATGAAGGCTATTGTGAAGACTATGATCAATGGATAAGGAGGAAAACGCGATGAAGAAGTGGAAGGTTGGGCTGGGGCTTCTGGCGGGTCTGGTCCTGGGGCTTTTCCCCCTGGCCTCGGCAATGGCCGGTAATGTCGATATCGAAAACCGGACGAGCGAAGTTGTCTCCGTGAACACGCGTACAGCTACGGATCATCACGAAACCGTTGTCAAGGCAGGCGAGACAGGGCGGGAAATTCAGTTCTCTTTGAATGCCATCACGTCAATCCAAACGGCCTGCTGGGCGAAAACGGGGCTCTTCACTTACCTGAAGGCCCTTACGGTGGCGCAGCCCAGCGTGATGAAGGACTATAAGGTGGTCATCAGCGGCGGCCAGAACGGGATATACGATGTGACCTTTACCGAAATCTGCAAGTACCCTGTATGCCCTTAACAGCGGGGAAATCCTGACTTGAGCGGGGCCCCGGGACCGGGGCCCGGTCAGCTCTCCTGGTCCCAGGGGAGCTCGCCGTCGTCGTAGGCCCTCTGGAGGATCTCATGGGCCCGCGGCCAATCCTCCGCCGGGACAAGGATCCGGACCTCCCCCAGGCCGTCGACGGTGATCGCATAGATCGTCCCCGCGGCCTCGTAGCGCCGTTGCGTGCGGATCCCTTCGCTTTCGAGCCTGCCCGTGATGATTTCCGCCTGGGTCATCCCGGAGGCCCTGGCGACAACCTCCCACCCCTCTTGCTCCGCTTCACCCATCATGGATATCCCTAAGAAACCTTTGAAACTCGGATCAGAAGATCCCGTCCA
>JAJFUM010000476.1 GCA_021372415.1 Deltaproteobacteria bacterium | reverse complement strand
CATCCTGAACCACAAAATGGAGTCCCTCTCCCTCTGGGATTACGTGAGGCCCTACCTGGGCAGAAAGTCCTTTGCCATATTCGATCTGAAGGACCCCAGGCCTTTCTTCGAGCAGTGGAAACGACATATGGGCAATATGATCAGGAAGCGCAGAAACGGCGGGCATTCACCGGCAAGGCTCACGGGGGTCTCACCGTGAAGGGTCTGATGAAAAGAACCGTCTGGAAGGAGACAACATGTGTGGAATTACCGGCTTTTTGAATCTCAATGGTGCAATGCCTCCGGACCCCGGTCTGTTGATACGGGCAAATGATGCCCTTGAGCACCGGGGACCCGATGACGCGGGGGTCTTTACCGACGGAGAGGTCGGGTTGGCGATGCGCCGCCTGAGTATCATAGATGTCGCGCGGGGACATCAACCGCTGTCAAATGAAAACGACAGGATATTCATCGTCTTCAACGGAGAGATCTACAATCACATGGAACTCAGAGGGGTCTTGACGGGGTACGGGCACAGGTTCAAGACGGATTCGGACACGGAGACAATCCTCCATGCCTACGAACAGTGGGGTATAGAAGGCTGCCTGTCACGGTTGAGAGGAATGTTCGCATTTGCGATCTGGGACAGCACCGAGCACACCCTCTTTCTCTGCAGGGACCGCATGGGGATCAAGCCCCTGTATTACTCGGAGTACGGCGGCCGGATCTATTTCTCGAGCGAAATCCGGGGGATTCTGATTCAATCGGGGATGCCCCGCCAGATCAACATGGCAGGGGTCGACGCCTTTCTTACCGTCGGGTTTGTCCCGAACCCCTGTACCATCTACAAGGGGGTCAACAAGCTTCCCGCGGCGCACTTTCTTGCCGCGAGGAACGGGGCCGTTACGATCAGGAAATACTGGGAGCTTTCTTACCGCGAGGGCGATGCAGCCGATGCACAGGAGCTGACGGATGAATTTCATCATCTTCTGGAGGAATCCATCAGGATGCATCTGATGAGCGAGGTGCCCCTGGGGGCGCTTTTGTCGGGCGGGATAGACTCGGCTACCATAGCCGCGTTTGCGCAAAAGGCATTGGCCACACCCCTCAAGACCATATCCATCAGCTTCGACAGCTCCCATCTCAACGAGGCTCAAGCCGCCATGGAGACAGCCGGCGCCCTCGGAACGGACCACGTTCCCGTGGCTTTCGGCAACGACAGCATGGACGATTATCCGCGGGCACTCTATTTCCTGGAGGAACCCCTGGCCGAGCCGGTGTTTGTCACCGAGTATGAAATGCACAGGGTGTGCAGGCAGAACGGTCTGAAAGTCGTATTGACGGGCGAGGGGTCCGATGAGCTGCTCGCCGGTTATCACTGGCACCGGGGAGAGATCTGGGCGCGGCCGTTCCTGAGATTGCCCTTCGGATTGCGCGCCGTCATAGCGCAGGGTCTTCTCCTTCGTTCCCACGGCGCCGGCAGCATGGCAATGTACAGGACCTTGAGGGAAGGCCGCAGGGAGGTAGGTGAGTACTACAGGACGTGGCTCACGATTGGTGACCCCCGGATCAAAGAGCGGATTCTCAGCCGGGAGGTTTCTTCGGCACTCAAGAGCAACGGTCAACCGCTCCTGGACTCCTGGAGGGACTATCTGCCGGCGGTCGCGGGCAGACCCCGGCATGACCAGATGCTCTGGCTGCAGTCGCGGACACGGATGGTCGACGACATCAATCACTCCCTGGACCGTATGAGCATGGCCCATTCCGTTGAGGCACGGGTACCCTTTCTCGATCACAAGTTGTGGGAATTCTGTGCCGCTGTTCCCTTCCGATTAAAGATCGACGGCGCCTACTTCAACCTTACCGAGAAATACCTGTTGAGGAACGCGGTGAAAGACATCGTGCCCGAAGGGGCCAGGATGCGTAAGAAAAAGGGATTGGCCGCACCTTATGAGGCCTGGCTGGCAAGAAGCCGCCTGCCCGACTGGGCGGAAACGGTCCTCTCCGATGCACAGATAAAGAAGGTCGGACTATTCAGCCCGAAAGAGGTGAAAAGGCTGCGGCAGGAGCACCAGGCGGGCCTGCCGGATCGGGCCACGCTGCTCATGGGCGTCGTCGCGCTCCAGACGTGGTCCCATTTGTTTATGGGGTAAGGGTGATACGGGGTTTTCCATCCATGGAAAGGGTCATTGTAATCAACGCCACGGGATTGGGGTACCAGGTGATCCGGGCACTCGGGAAAAAGGGTGTTCAAAGCATCGTTATCTACGATCAGGAGAATGAGGAACTGGGGAGATACTCGAGGTATGTGGCGGATTCCATCAAGGTCCCACGTTACATAGAAGAGCCGCAGCGGCTGCTTGATTATCTTCTGAAAAAAGCCCGGGAGTGGTCGGGCACGCTTATCATCCCAACGAAGGATTACTCGGTGGAGTTTCTGGCGAGATACAAGGCTATCCTGTCGCAGGATTATATAATTCCCACTCCCGATCTGGACCTTGTCACGAAGATCCTGAACAAAAATATCCTTTACGGGGACCTGAGCCGGCGGGGAATCGCCGTTCCCGGGACTGTCTGCGCACAATCCGCCGGGGAGCTGTATGAACTGCGGGACACAATAAAATTCCCCTGTCTCCTGAAGCCCGGGCTCGCACATCTCTTTCTCAGACAATTCGATTTCAAGATGCTCGAGGTCCATAATTTCGATGACCTGGCGAGGCACTACAGGAACCTTACCGATGACTTCACGAGCGACAGGTTCAAAATGATGATATGCGACATCATCCCCGGCCCGGACAGCGAACAGATGATC
>JAJFUM010000473.1 GCA_021372415.1 Deltaproteobacteria bacterium | reverse complement strand
GCCCAACCCTGTTATTTACAAGATCATCGGGATGACCTGACGACCCCTTCGCCAGCCGGGGCGCATCCGGCCGGGCCCCTCCCGGCCTCTGTGCGGCGCACAATGCGCCGCCGCCCTGTCCGGTGGGATGCCCGGCACTATACGCACCAGGGCCTCCCATGTCAAATGACCACTTTTCATAAGTATTTTTCAAAAAACGACTTGGTCGAAGAGGACCGCTCCGGAGAGGCCCCGGCCTCCGAAGCGGCTGGCGGCCACCATGATGCAGAAGTGATACAGGGGACGGAAACAAACTTGAAAGGCCTGGAGGATCACTCGGAAGGCACCTCCGGCGACATCCGGATCAGGGGCCTGGGAACAACGGCGGGGCGGTCCCTCGGAGCACTACCGGGACCGGTACTTCCGGTTGTGGCGGCGCAATTCTTCGGCCATCCTTTCGACAAGAATTGCCGACAGGATCTTTTTTTCCACGAAATATTTGCCGATCTTGGGCTGCAGCAGCCGTTGCCTTCTGAGAAGGACCCGCACCTCGTCGGGCATGAGATCCCCCCGGCGCAGGGCCGTTTCGCCGAATTTCTCACCCCGGTGGCGATCCTTCAGGACCTCCCGGACCTCTGCCTCGGTCAGCCACCCCCAGCGCATGGCGAGAGTGCCCACCAGGGGCCGCTGGATCTTCTGCCAGACGATGGCGTCAATCAATTGTCGATAGGAGATATGGCCGTAATAATAGATGTATTGCCCAAAGAGGAGCTCCCGCTTCGGCACGGACCCTTTGAAGAGGGGCCCCCGGAACTCCTGGGGGTGCGTGCCTTTTCGTTTCGTCTGGGTTTGGGCCCTGGGACGGGGACGGGGCTTCGGTGGCGCATCCTCGATCAGTTTGAACCGGAGGGGGTTCTCAAGGTACTGGGAAAGCTCCTGGTAGGCAGCGTTGACGGCCTTGAACTGCTCCTCCAGATCGCCGGTGGAGCGTTCCAGGGCGATGGCCCGGTCCGGATGGGTCTCCAGGGCCTTCTGCCGGTAGACGGCCTTGAGTCCCGGCATCTGCAAATAACGGAGAAAATCGGCGGAGACGTCGATCTCCGATCCGAAGAGGACATGACAGGCCTTGTAGAGATCAGATGCGCAGACTTCCGTTTCCATCAGCTCCTATCGCCCATCCTCCATACCTTGGATGTCGGCCAAAAGCCGCGGCGCCTTGAATCGCGGCGATTGCCGTCTTTCATACCATGAAACCCGCCCCATTGCACGCCAAAATGAATGCCCAAACCGGATTCATGGCGGGTGCCCGCCATTGAAATATATTCAAGATTCATTCCTCTTTCGGTCCCTGTAGCGAATTTCATACAAAAAAAGCGGGGCCGTCCCGAGGACCGGGCAAGGTTTCCACCCGGCCCTCACAAAGAGAAGACCCCGCAGAACAACTCGTTAACTGGTCAGCCGCGTTCGACCCATTCCCTAAGGCTCGATCCGGGTCCCCAGGACCTTCAGGAAGGCCGCCAGCCACGCCGGATGGGCCGGCCAGGCAGGGGCCGTCACAAGATTGCCTTCCACGTAGACCTGGTCGACGGGCACCTCGACGAACCGGCCGCCGGCGGTTTTCACGTCCGGACCCACGGCGGGATAGGCGGTGCAACCCCGCCCCCCCAGCACCCCTGCCGCCGCCAGAACTTGCGCGCCGTGGCAGATGGCAGCGATGGGCTTCTTCGCCTCGGAGAAGAGGCGCACGATCTCCAGGACCTTCTCGTTGAGGCGGATGTACTCCGGCGCCCGGCCGCCGGGGATGACCAGGGCGTCGTAGTAATCGGCCTTGATCTCGTCGAAGGTCGCGTTCAGCGTGAAATTATGGCCCCGTTTTTCACTGTAGGTCTGATCTCCCTCAAAGTCGTGGACCGCTGTCCGCACCGTTTCCCCCGCCTTCTTCCCGGGACAGACGGCGTGGACCACATGCCCGACCATCTGCAGGGCCTGGAACGGCACCATCACCTCGTAGTCCTCCACATAGTCCCCCACCAGCATCAAAATTCTCCTGGCCGCCATAGTCGCCTCCTTTCGCATGGAAACCGTTACGTCCGGGTGACGGGCCGTCCCCGGGCCTGCGGACCCCGAGATCGGGGATCCCCCTTTGGATTCAGGGGCGCATCGCCCCGTTGCATACGAAACTGAAAGAACGAAGCGGGACCAAGTCGAGACGGCAGACACAAGACGCGTTCAGCGGAAGAGGAGGCCAAGTCGCAGAGGGAAGAGGAACCGGATGCCCCTACCGATAGCACCCCGCCCCCCGGCTGTCAAGGGACGGTCATATCTCACTTTGGGTCTGGACCTGGGCTTCTGGTCCAAACCGCCATGCAGAGGCATTACCCAGGGGGCGTTGGCGGCGCAGGAGGCATGGTGTGCCCGGAGCGGTCTTCAGTCGGCCGGGACAGGAAGGGTTTCAAGGAGCCCTTCAATGACGGTCGCCGCGGTGCAACCCCTGAGGCGGGCCTCCGGCTTCAGGATGAGCCGATGGGACAGGACGGGAACGGCCAGGGCCTTGATATCGTCGGGGATCACGAAGTTGCGGCCCTGGATGGCCGCCAGGGCCTGGGCCGCCTGATGGAGCCCCAGCGAGGCGCGCGGGCTCGCGCCCAGGCGGACGTCGGCGTGATCCCGCGTCGCCCGGACGAGTCCGACCAGATAACCCGCCACAGAGGGCTCCACGAAGACCTGCCTGCAGATCCCCTGAAGGGCCAGGAGTTCCTCACCCGAAAGGACGCTCGTGAGGGTGTCCAGGGGATTGCTCTCGCCGAAGCGCGCCAGGATCGCCCCCTCCTCGTCCGCTGCGGGATAGCCGAGGCCGGCCTGGAGGAGAAACCGGTCGAGTTGGGCCTCGGGCAGGGGGAAGGTCCCTTCCTGTTCGATGGGGTTCTGCGTGGCCAGGATCAGAAAAGGCCTGGGCAGGGGCAGCGTCGCCAGATCGACGGTGATCTGCCGTTCCTGCATGCACTCCAGGAGGGCCGACTGGGTCCGCGGCATCGCCCGGTTGATCTCGTCGATCACCACGATATTCGCCACGATCGGCCCGGGCCTGAATTCGAATTCCGAGGTCTTGGGGTTGAAATACTGCAGGCCCATGATGTCCGAGGGAAGGAGGTCCGGGGTGCACTGGATCCTTCGGAAACTGCTCCCCAGCGACCGGGCGGAGCTCCTGGCCAGGAGGGTCTTGCCGACGCCGGGCACGTCCTCGACCAGGACGTGCCCCTCGCAGAGAAGGGCCACGAAAATCAGCCGAACTGTCTGATCCTTGCCCACAAGGACCTTGCCCACGTTCGTCGCGAAGCGCTCCGCCGCCGTCCGAACCTTCTCCAACTCCGTCTCCACCACCTTCACCGCTTCCATCCCTTAATCCCTCCCGAACGAACCGTGACCATCTCTACAGGGGATTCCTGAATTATGCAAGCCCGCCCATTTCAACCCCTTCACGACAACCCCGTGAAAGCACCCCGCCCCGCGAACGGCATGGAGCCGTCACGCCCGGGACCGGCGGAAGATCTTTCGGCCTCTCTTTTCCCGGAGGAGCCGGCGGACCCGCCGGAGACACATCGCCAATTCCCCCGCCGTCCTCTCCCCCACGGGTCCCGGCCCGTACCGCACCTGAACGTATTGCTCGGTGATGAAGGCCATCTCGCCCCGCGCCTCGGGAAGCCAGAAGACCAGCGTTTCCAGATGCTCGTCAGGGGTCCTCGCTGGCCTTCGGGGACATCCCCCCGTCGCGCCGATCTCGATCAACCGCCGATAGGCCTGTCGGACACCGGCTGCGCCGGGGGCCAGGGTCCTCTCCCGTTTTCCTCCGAAGAAGCGGCGATACAGCACCTTCAGCCATGCCAGGACCATCCCGACGATCCGCCGCAGGTCCTCCCGGAAGGCCCCCTCCAGGGACTCCGTTTCCGTCCCTGCCGAAAAGCCGAGGCGCCTCCGGAACCATTTGAGGATGTCCATCGAAACACGCCAGAGGGCCACGAGGATGAGGCAGGCCCAGCCCGCCGAAACGATATACTGCCCGATCCTGCGAGTCTGTTCGGAGAGCAGGAAGAAACTGTAGGGATCCCGAGGATCTCCCGGATGCAGTGCGGGCCGCGACGCCATCTTGAGCGGCCCGCCCCCTGGGGCCGGCAGGAGCCAGGCGAGAAACTCGATGAAGCGGGCCCCGAGCCACACGAAGAATTTGCCGACCTTCACAGCCGCGGCCAGTGCCCAGGCCAGGAGCTCCGGCTTGATCACGGCCAGAAGCCAGAGGGCACTGGCCGAAACCAGGATCTGGCTCCCGATCAGGAGGCCCCAGCGACCGCGCCGCCGTGCCCCGGTGGACGTCTGCTGCCCCCCGGCTGCGTCCCGAAGGAGGAAGAGCCCCACCAAGCCCAGGAGGAAAAAGAGGACCGCCGGGAGGACGAGGGCCCCCAACCCGGGGACGAAATGACCGCTCAAGGCGTATATGGCCAGGAGGATCGCGAGGCCGAACTGGAACTCGCCCAGAAAGGCCGCGAAGTTCGGCCGGAGCCGGCCTGCCCGGCGGCCGAGGAACCAGAGGACACCCCCCTGGAGTGCCACGAGGACCCTGCCACCGATGACCCCTCGTGGGAGGGGCGCCAGGACGAGCCAAAGGCCCACGACCGCCGCGAAAAGGAGGAGCCCCCCGGCCTCTCCGAGGAGCGGCCTGCCCCGCCGGGAGACCCAGAGGTGATAGGCGAAGGCGGGGGCAAAGAAGGCCGCGAGGGCAAACCGGGGGTCGAGGGTCACCCCCGTCGCAGCCCCGATGATGTCGAGGAGAATGTAGAGCCAACAAGCTTCTAGGGCTGCCAGGTGGATCCCTGACTTGACCAGAGCACTCATCGTCCTCCCGCTCCATCCGCTGACGGGCCACCCGCGGGCCCGCATCCGTTCAGTCTTTCAGCCCCATTCGCCGTCATCCTCTCCTCGGTCCGTCCGATCCGATGACAGGGGATCTCCGGAGGAAGCGGCGTCGCGTCTCCCTCGCCGACCCGGACCAGGACCAGGGGATGGCCGGACCGCTTCAAGTCCGCCAGAACCGGCAGGAGGTCCGGCGGAATCCGGGAGAGGATGACCACGAGCGTCGTCCCTGCCCCGAGACCACGGCGCTCTCCCCTCAGGAAGGAGACGAAGGGGCCGCTCGTGGCCTCGGTGACCTTCGCCAGGAGCTCCAGGACTGCGGCCGGACGTTCCCTCCCACCGCCCGGCGGGAGCGAGGCCGGCTGGCCCGTGTCAGCGAGCCGCGCGTTCGCGTAGAAGCCCACGGAGGCCCCTTGGCCGGCAGCGTCGTGAGCCAGGGAAGCCGCGACGCTCAGGGCGAACTCGAAATCGTTGTCCGGATCGGCGGCCTTTCTGTTGAAGGTCTCGGCAGCAATGAAGAGGGCGATCCGCCGCGTCGTCGCCGCCTCGAAGACCTTCACCTGAAGGCGCCGCTGACGGGCGCTGGCCTTCCAGTGGATCGCCCGGAGCGGGTCGCCAGGCCGGTAGTCCCTTACCCCGATGGTCCGGGTCGGGTCGGGGAAGAGCCGGCTCTCGGATCGCTCGTCTCCGGCGGGGAAGAAAGAGGGGATGCCGATGCGGCCGAGTGGAATCAATCGGGGGTAGACCAAGACCGGCGCCTCGGGCGGGAGGACTGCAGAGCGTGTGTAGAAGCCGAAGGGGTCCCCGGAGGTGACGCTCATCGGGGGAAGGGGGTAATAGCCGCGACGGACGCAGACAAGGCCGATCCGCCACTGGACGGCTTGGTACCAGCGCATCGAGGCAGCGAAGCGGAAGGCCCCTTGCCCGCCGGACTCGCCCACGGCCGAGGGAAGCAGCCCCTCGGGGAGGGCCTGTTCCAGCTCGATCCAGGGGAGCGGCAGGGGCTTGCGGTTGACCAGGCGGAGGCGTCCCTGGATTCGGTCACCAGGAAAGCCGCGCCACTCGGAGAGCAGGAGACGAGCGCGGACGCCCGTGAGGGAGAGCCGGCTCCAGCCCCGCGAGAAGAGGGCGGCGGCCAGCATCAGGCTAGCCAGGACGGCGAGCCCCTCCCGGCCGTACCAGACGGCCAGGACCAGGACGGCGCAAAAGAAGAGAAGGCCCATCCACCCCAGGAGGTACCCCGAGGCCAGGGTCGAAACACGGGCAGGGGCCAGGGAATCCCTCACGACTCGGGCCCTCCCCTCTTCCGCTCTATCGCTCTTCCCGGAAGCCCGCGGCCTTTCGTCCCCCGCATCAACCAGAATAACTCGGACAACGCCCCCTGTCCTTTCCGACGCATCGCTTCCTAATCAGGCACCTGGGTTACCCTCCCGGCACTGCGACTGGTTCTACCGGGGAACTCGGGACAATGCAATCAAAAAACAGACCTCTCGTGATAGAGGTGGGATATTCTGATAATCGTTTTGACATGACATACAAAATATGATCTATGAAGACAAATTCCGTTTCTGCAGCATCGTTTTTCTCTCAGCAACCCCTTATCGGCTCACCATGGGTAAGGCATGATCGGGCACATTTCCCATATGTTACGAAGTTCGCTTTTGCCCTTTATGACCAGATCATACGAACGGGCATTGACCGATATCCCATATATTGTTATTTGTTTTATGAAGCATTTAAAGAATGGACATCCAATCGGATTAACGTCCAACATATCGAAAAAAATGGGTTATTAGATTAATTGTTGGAAAGAGCCATCATTCGGAGACGTGCCATGGGTGGCGTCAAGTCTTTGTCTCGCTTTCTGTGGAATGAATCTGGGGAGTACGGAACGAAAGGAGAGGAAATGGGATTCGACGATAGCGCCCACTTGAGCATTAACCGCCGGGATTTCCTGGCTCTGTCCGCTGGTCTAATTACCGCAATGTCGCTCGGGGGTACGTTGGGCACAGGGATCAGCCACGCCACGGACACCAAATTCCCCGAAGGAAGATGTGGAAGCGAAATGGAAAAGAGAGTATTGGTTACCTACGCCAGCAAGTACGGCTCCACCGGGGGAGTCGCTGATGCTATTGGAAAGGAACTGTGCAGCCAAGGCGTGGCCGCCGATGTGGTCTTGATCAAGAATGCCATGAATGTTGGTTCATACCAGGGGGTGGTCATAGGCAGCGCGATCTATATGGGCAAGTGGATGTCTGAGGCGACAGATTTCGTGAAGAAGAATCGGGACATCTTGAGCCAGGTGCCCGTCGCTTATTTCCTCGTATGTATGACCCTGTCCCAGCCAACGGAAAAGAAACGGGCCGAAGCATTGTCCTACATGGACCCCATCCTTAAGGCCATTCCGGAAATAAGACCTGTCGGTATCGGAACATTCGCCGGAGCGTTGGATTACAACAACCTTTCTTTTCTCAACAAAACGATCCTGAAGTCTAAAGGAACGCCGGAAGGAGATTTCCGCGACTGGAATGCCATTCGCACTTGGGCGCGGGAACCGGTGTATGCGAACTTCGTCCGATAGCAACCAGAGGAACGGCACGGCGCGGGCCGCAGTCGACTGACGAACACCCGTGTGGACTACTGATGTCATGAAACGAAATCAAAGATGTGCATCCGACGGAACACCATTCGAGGAGGAACCCATTGATACCCGATAACCCCATCGCCTGGATTATCTTATTGGTCGCCGCCGTGATCGGCTACCTCATGGGGCAGTGGATGAAGGCCCGCCGGAGGAAGGCCGATGGGGGCCAGATCGCGGCAGAGCAGATGAGAAAAGAGTTGGCCGTCGCGGCCCGGCGCGCCCAAAAGGGAAAGAACAAAAAGAAGATCAGGAAAGCCGCGAGAAAGAGCGGGGAAATATAATCGAACTGAAAGGGCCATGAAGGCCGGATCAAATGATTCCATTGAGGAGGTGGAACGATGGCCAAGAAGGTTCTGGTGCTCCTGGGGAGCCCGAGAAAGAAGGGGAACAGCGCCGCCCTGGCGGAACAGATCGCCAAGGGGGCCAAGGCGGAAAAGGCGAAGGTCGAAACCCTGTACCTGCACGGGATGAAGATCGCCCCCTGCAGGGCCTGCATGAGCTGCCAGAAGAAGGGCAGCACGGGCTGCTCGATCCAGGACGACATGCAGGCCGTCTACCCCAAGCTCATCGAGGCCGACGCATGGGTGATCGCCAGCCCGGTTTACTGGTTCACCGTGTCCGCACAGACAAAGATCTTCATGGACCGCTGCTTCGCCCTTCTGGCCCACCAGCCGAACCCCTTCCAGGGAAAAAGAATTGCTGTCGCCATGGCCTATGGCGATCGGAATCCCTTTGTCTCAGGCTGTGATAACGCCCTGCGGACCTTCCAGGACGCTTACGGCTACACGGAATCCCCGATCGTCGGGATGGTCTACGGCAGTGCCATGGAGGCCGGCCAGATCCGGTCCAATGCAGAGCTCATGGAGGAGGCCTTCGAACTGGGACGGAAGCTGGTGGCTGGGTGAACCGCGACGGAGTTCAGGACGTCTCTGTGAGGATGTTCATAGGGCGGATGTGACGTGATTCACAGTTCGACCTCACTTGCCCTTGACACATCCTCGCCGAAGATGAATATTCGTTCCCAGGTTTTAGCGTTTGGTCCCCATCCATTCCACGCTCTATCACCGATCTCAAAGGAGAAGATCCATGGCACTGACAAAGATGAGTCTGGTTGAAAAGATTTGCGACGAAGTCGGTATGACCAAAAAGGAGAGCATGGCCGCAGTGGAGAGCCTCTTCGAAATCATGAAGAGCGAGTTGGCCAGCGGGAAACCGGTCCTGATCTCGGGATTCGGGAAATGGACCGTGAAGAGCAAGCGGGCCAGGCTCGGCCGCAACCCCCAGACCGGAGAGAGGATGACCATCGACGCCCGCAGTGTGCTGACCTTCCACGGCTCGAATGTCCTGAAGGAGGCCGTCAATTCCGGCGATTGAGGCACCCACTTCTTTCGATCCTTTCCTCTGAACCTCGTGATCAACGCGATTGAGGCCATCGCCGACGCAGGCGTTGTGACGATCCACACGGAAAACCGCCCTCTCGACAAGCTCCTCCAGGGTTACGAGATTACCAAGGAAGGAGACTGTGCGGTCCTGACCGTTTCGGACAACGGCCGGGGGACGCAATGCCCCCTTTTCTTTCCGGTGACCCATGGGGACGCGGCGCAGGACCCTATGTCCGCAAACCCTGCATCATAAAACCGTTCGGCCTGGCCGTCCGAAGAAAGCTCGATCGTCCCTAGGCTGTCTCTGCCTGCCTGTCCCACGCTTCGCCGTTTCTTCACCCGGGAATGAGAGGATCACCGACGGTAGAGGCCGTGCTCCATGAGGAGCGCGGCGGCGACCCCGACGATGAACCCGTTGCCGAAGATGGGCCTCAGGGCGGTTGGGAAGGTCGCCAGGACCGGGGTGGGCAGATAGGTGACGATCAGGGACATCAGCAGCGGCAGGCTGATGACCAGCCCATCGGCGAGGGTAAACCGGCCGCCCTCAAAGGCCATGATCAATCCGGCCGAGATCTGGAGCGACAGGATGTAGATCAGCATGCTGCCGACCACGACCGATGGGATGTTGCTGATGACACCGATTGCTTTGGGCGAGAAGGAGAGGGCTATCAGCAGCGCCGCCGCCGGAAACATGGCGCTCCGTGCAGCGCAACCGGTGGCAACGATGATCCCGGGGCTGAGGGAAAAATTCACCGGTCCGATCACCCCGAGCAGACCCGACGCCACATTCGACAGTCCCGTGACCAGGACTCCCCGTTTGACGCGCCTCTCCCCATTTTCCGATTTCGTGAGGGCGTTCATGGATTCAATGGAGCCGAGGTCATTGACCAGCAAGGCGATGTAACAGAACAGGAACGATATCAGGACCCCTGTATCGATCCGGATAGACGCGGTCAGGTTCCTGAACATCCCCGCCAGAGGGGCGCCGGATGAGGCCCCCGACGCCTTCAGGCCCTGCGGGTCCACCCAAAACCACAGGATGCTTCCGGCCAATACCGCCCCGGCGATCAGGGTCGATTTCCCGATTCCGGTGAGGACCCGGTGCAGGCCGAACATGACCAGGACCAGGGCAAAGGCAAAGATCATGCGGGTCAGGGGCACGGTATTGCCCGGGCCGGAGAAGATCAGCTTCAGGATCGTCGGCGTCAGGGTGAAGGCAACCAACAGGAGGACGACTGCAACCACGCAAGGGGTGAAGATCCGTTTCAGATGGCGGAGCAGTCCGGTCACGCTGATCACGGCCAGGAGGAGCCCGCCACCCACGATGGCGGTGTGGATCGTGTCGTTGGATTGTCCGGAGGAGGCAAGGATGCCGATGATCAGGACCGTCGAGGGACCGACGATCAGCGGCATCCCGTGGCCCCAGAGGAGCTGGGCCGCCGAAGCCAGTCCCATGACGAAGATCAGTTTCTGAAGATAGAGCAGTTGATCACCCGGATCGGTGAAATGGAAGCCGCCGGTGATCTTGCCGAGGATGATGAGGATTGGGATCGCCGCGGCGAACCACTGGAGGCCATACAGCAGGGTCTCCTTCAGGGGAGGCCGCTCGTCGATACCGTATTTGAATTGCATCAGCAAATCCGTCCTGGCGTCGTCCGGAACCGGTCCGGAGGTTTGAAGAAAGGTTACGAACCGTCCTGATCCCGCGCCCCGGTTTCAGCCGCATGGATCCTGCGGCTGACGTCTTGCAGGGCCGAGAGGAACTCCGCTTTTTTGATCGGTTTGGTCAGATGGCCATCGCATCCTGCCGCAATGCTCTTCTCTCGGTCCTCGTGAAGGGCATGGGCGGTCAGGGCGACGATGATCGCAGGCGGCTGGTGGTGATCCACCTCCCACTCCCGAATGTGCCTTGTCGCCGTGTACCCATCCATCACGGGCATCTGGATATCCATCAGGATGAGATCGTACCGCCCGCCCGCACGAATCATGTCCACGGCCTCCTGGCCGTTGCCTGCCATGTCCATGGCATGGGGAAGCTTCTTGAGATACGATTGAATGAGAAGACGGTTGTCCTGACGGTCTTCGACAAGCAGGATCTTCAGGGGACGTTCGTCCCCGCCCGTCCCCACATCGGACAAGGTCTGCGCTTCTTCCCTTCTCGCAGCGGCCACGTCCCGTTCTCCCTTTTTCAGGCAAACCGTAAAGGAGAACGTGCTGCCCACCCCCTCCGTACTTTCGACCCAGAGGTTCCCTCCCATGATCGACACCAGTTGCCGGCATATCGCCAAACCGAGGCCGGTGCCCCCGAACCTGCGGGACATGGAAGAGTCCGCCTGGGTGAATTTCTCAAAGATCGCCTGGATGGCATCACGGGGGATGCCGATCCCGGTATCCTTGACGGCGAAAAGGAGGCAGTGGCCCTGCCCCGGTCCGGGCTCGGAAATCCCCTCCACCATCCCGACCGTGATCCGAACGGTCCCGGCAGTGGTAAATTTGATGGCGTTACCGACGAGGTTGAAGAGGATCTGGTTGAGCCTGCCCGGGTCTCCGACCCACTCGTCGCCAATTCCCGGGGCCACCTCATAAGAAAGGCCGATCCCTTTTTCGGTGGCTTTCAGGTTCATGATCTCCGCAATACCATCGAGCAATTTCTGCAGGGAAAAGGGGATCGATTCCAAGGTCACCTGCCCGGCCTCGATTTTGGAAAAATCGAGGATGTCGTTGATGATGTGCAGCAGGTTTTCCCCCGCATTACGGAACGCATAGACGTATCTGGCCTGCTCTTCCGTCAAGGGGCTGTCAAGCAGCAGATCGGCCATGCCGATGATGGCGTTCATGGGCGTCCGGATCTCATGGCTCATGCTCGCCAGAAACTCGCTCTTTGCCTTTGCCGCCGCTTCCGCCAGATCCTTCGCCTCCCGATATCTGGCCTCGCCCGCGCGCAGATCCTCTTCCATCTGCTTGCGCTTGGTAATGTCCTGACGCGTTCCGGATACGACAAGGGGTTTTCCATCATCGGTCCACGTCGACACCTTTCCTCTATCGAGCACCCAGACCCAACTTCCGTCCTTATGACGGATCCGGGCTTCGCACTCATAATAGGGCAATTCTTTTCTGAAGTGCCTCTCCAACAGGGCGCTGGACAGTTTCAGATCATCGGGATGCGCCAACTTCAGCCAGGTATCGATGGTGACAGGCATGAGCTCTGCAAGCGTGTAGCCGATGATCTCAGCCCAGCGCTCGTTGAAGATGGTTTCGCCGGTCTGGACATTCCACTCCCAGGTGCCCGCGTTGGTGCCCTCGAGGATGTTGGAAAGCCTCCCTTTTTCCGTTGCCAACGCCTGCTCCGCCTGCCTGCGTTTGGTGATGTCGATGAACGCGACCACCACGCCGGTCACCCGGTCGTCCCGGATCTGCGGATAGGACCAGTATTCCACATGGATGGCAACGCCGTCGGCCCGCCAGTAGACTTCATCGTCACGGTGTACCCCCATGCGGTCGTGGAACACCCTGTTGATGTTGCATTCCTCGATCGGCAGGGGCGTCCCGTCCGGGCGGGAATGGTGGATCAATTGGTGCATGTTCCTGCCGAGGAGATCCTCCGGTTTTTCATATCCCAGCATCCTTAGGCAGGAGGGATTGGCAAAAGTGCAATTGCCCTCCAAATCAAGGCCGTAGATCGCCTCGGCCGTGGAGTTGAGCAGAAGGCGCACTTGCTCCTCGCTCTTTTTCAAGGCCTCCTCCGCGAGGCGGCGCTCTTCGATTTCCCCGGTCAATTTTCGGTTCGTCTCCGACAGTTCCACCGTCCGCTCAGCCACATTCGCTTCGAGCATCCTGGCCATGCCCTGGATCTCCTCGTTCTTGCGCAGGATCAAGGCGGTCTGGCCGGTCATGCCGAGGATCAGGATCTGGAGCAGCGTGGCGAACATGAGTCCCGCGACACCCACGATCCAGGCGATCCACGACCGGTGTTGCCGCCGATAGCCCTCGGTGGTGTAGACCGACAGTTCCCATTCATGGTCTCGGTCTCCCGTGCGCAGACCGGTCTTCCAGTCGGCGGGCCGGCCCGGCGGCATGGCATGGCCGTCGCCCCCGGAATGGGAGCGGTAGAGCAACCCCTGGCCGGGTGCCAGGGAGTCGGTCAACTGAAACATCAGCCCGGCCGGCACGTGGCCCGAGGTTGCGATGTCGATCATCTCATCGACCTTGACGACCGCGACGGCAAACCCAAGCAGGCGGGCCGTCTTGTCCTTGGCACCCGTTTTCGTCACGCCCTGGACGGGCATGAGTTCCAGAATGCCGACCCGCTTCCTCTCCTCCTGCACCAGTTGGATGGGTAAAGTAACGGCCATGTCATTCGAGGCCCTGGCCCGTTCGATGGCCTTGCGGCGGATCGGTTCGGAGTTGATGTCGTATCCCATGGCCGGTTTATTGCCGGCCAGGGGCACGATGTAGCGTACCGCCACATATTCAGGCCTCGCGGCGGCGCGGACCAGGCGTCCCTGCCTGTCGCGCTCGGTGATCTGATAAGGACCCAGCGGTGATAATCTGCTCATCGCCCGCTCGAACTGCGGCCTCTGCGCATCGGTAATCAGGTCGTTGTAACCCAGGGCGAAGATGTCGTGGTTGTCCTCCAGGGTGACGCGGGTGAAGTGTTCAAACTGGCTGAAGTTGAAATCGGGAATGGCTTCGATGAAGTGGCTCAGTGAAGCCAGAACTTCGCGATGGGTGATCAGGCGGTCGTCGATACGCTTGGCAATGGACTCGGCATCGCTCTGAAGCTGGTTCTCCTGCACCTGTCTTTCCCAACGGGCAGCACCGTAAAAAGCCATAGCCGCAAGGCACAGGATGAACAGCATGGGGACGATGATGCCCTTGCGCCGCTCGCGCCACGGGCCTTCCGGCTCGTTCAGCAGGCACAGGGTCAGCGGTGCAAAGACGAGGACGCCGAGCGTATCCCCCACATACCAGTTCCACCAGGTGAAGAGGAATTCGGTTTTCGGGACGATGCCAGCGACAAAGAGGCCCGTCACACCGATCGTGGGCGAGAGGGCGCAGGCCATCACCCCTCCCAGAAGCAGGAACAGAAACGTGTCCCGCTCGTACTCCAGATCCTGCCAAGCCGGCCCCAGCCACCGGCTCACCAGCCAGCGACCGGCCCATGCCTGTGCCGTGGCGCCGGTGGCGATCAGAAGCGCCAGGACCGTGGAGGTCAGGCCCAGAGTGCCGGTCAGCCAGGCGGGAATCAGATTCACCAGGACCGCGCCCATCCAGATGCCTGGAACCGCCCGGCGCTCAAACCAGAGCATGGCGGCCAGCGCCATGCCCGCAGCCGGAAACACAGGGCTGGCGTAACCCGACGCCGTGGCCAGGGTCAGGCCCGCCGCGCCCAGGAGGACATAGGCCAGGGCGATCCAAACCACCACGCTCGTGGTCGATCTCCCATTCCCCCTAGGTCTCACGCTGCCCCGCGTTCTTTCGTCCAAAACCCGCTGTCCCTCCTGCCCCATCCCTTTCCGTTCGATCGCCTGTCGTCTGATCCTCTCATGGCCGAGGCAAGGACCGGGCGACCTGCTGGGAAAGATGCCTTACCCTGAAAGGGAATCCGCCCCTGTCAAACATGCTCACCAGTACCTATCGGAAATTCCTTGATTATTGGAGTTCAAGATCAGTATATGAAGAACGGCCGGAGGTGTCAATTGCATTCTGACCGCCGTCACCGGCTCATGCAAGCCGGAATCAGGAAAGCGACAGTGCAAATGTTTCATTGACTTAGCACGGCCTTCTTCGTATACTCCTCCCGGAATCAAGGGCACCCTCTTCAATAATATCCATGGATTGACGGCGAGGCACGAAACCAGACAAGGAAAACAAAAGGCGCATCCGAAATGAGCAAGATCCTGATCGTCGATGATGACCCCGATATCCTGAAACTCCTGCGCTTCAAACTCTCCCAAGAAGGGTATAAAGTGGTGGTGGCCGTTGACGCCTATACCGGCATCCAGTCCGCCCACAGGGAAAAGCCCGATCTGATCATCCTGGACATCATGCTTCCCGCCGGAGGAGGGTACCACACCCTGAAAAGCATCCGCTTGACGCCGCAGGGCTCGCAAACCCCCATCGTGATCCTGACCGGCATGCGGGACCCGGAGCTGCAACAGAAAATCCAGGCGGAAGGCGTTGAGGCCTATTTGCAGAAACCCGTCGATTACAACGTGCTCAGCGAGACGATCAAGAGACTTCTCTGACAGTGAAGCCGGCCTGTCCCTCATCGGTGATGACCGCCCCCCAGGCGGGGGTAAGGGCATGAAGGCCATATCCTCAAACGCTTCTGTAGGTGAGAGGAAACGACGTGATTGATCCGGACAGCCGTATCCTGATCGTGGATGACGAGGCGGACCTCCGTGCCCTTCTGTCGGCGCGCCTGAAGGCCCTGGGATTGCGAGCCGATCAGGCGAAAAACGGCCAGGAGGCCATGGGGAAGCTGGCCGAGAAGCCTTTCGACCTGGTCCTGCTGGATATCCTGATGCCCGAGATGGACGGGTATTCGGTCCTGTCGGCCATCAAGTCGGACAGCCGCTTTCACGACATTCCGGTGATCGTCATTTCCGCCGTCGATGAGATGGACAGTGTCGTACGCTGTATCCAGATCGGCGCGGAGGATTACCTGCCCAAGCCCTTCAACCATACCCTGCTCAAGGCACGCATCGAGGCCAGCCTGGAACGGAAACACCTGCGCGACCAGGAACAGGCCTTGATGCGGGATATCGAGCGGGAACGGCAGAAATCCGACAACCTGCTTTTGAACATCATGCCGGAGTCCATCGCCGGCCGCCTCAAGGCAGGCGAGCATGTCATCGCAAACACGCACGATGCCGTCACCGTCATGTTCACCGATATCGTCAACTTCACCGATCTGTCGAACCAGATCACGGCACAGGAACTGGTTCAACGTCTTAACCCCATCGTTTCCAAATTTGACGAACTGGCGGTCCTGTTCGGGGTCGAAAAGATCAAGACCATCGGCGATGGCGTCATGCTGGTGTGCGGCCTGCCCCTGCCCAACGAAAATCATGCCCGCATCATCGCGAAACTGGCATTGAGACTCCAGACGGAAATTGGCCAATATTCCCTCGTCGGACAGGCGCCGCTGGAGTTGCGCATCGGCATCCATTCCGGTCCCGTCGTGGCCGGCGTGATCGGTTCGCAGAAATTATCCTACGACCTCTGGGGAGCGACGGTGAACATCGCCAGCCGCATGGAATCGCAGGGCGTCCATGGAAAGATTCAGGTTTCGGAAGCGACCTATCGGCTCATCAAGGACGAGTTCACCTTCGAAGAGCGCGGCCGGATCGCTGTCCGGGGCATGGGTGAGATGACTGCATACATCCTCGTCGGCGAGGTCAACCCGGATTGATCGCCTCGAGTATGATCCCCCAAACGTCGGCATCCCCGCCTCCCCTGCGCCTCTCCCTGGCCATGTGGGGGATGGCGGTCGCCTTCTACCTCTTCGGATTCTTCCAGCGGGTGACGCCCGCCGTCCTCACGCAGGAACTGATGCGGGAGTTCTCCCTTACCGCGGCGGCCCTGGGGAACCTGTCGGCCTTCTACTTCTATTTCTACGCAGGGATGCAGATTCCCACGGGAATGCTCGTGGACCGCTTCGGCCCCCGACGGATCTTCTGGATCGGATCCCTTGTTGGAGGGATCGGGGCGCTCCTCTTCGCCGGGGCCCAGAGCGTCGCGGCCGCCGCCTTTGGGCGGGGTCTGGTGGGAGGGAGCGTGGCCGTGGCCTGGGTCTCCATGCTGAAACTCTCTTCCCACTGGTTCGACGCCCGCCGCCTGGGGATCGTGACAGGAATCTCGCTGGCCGTCGGGACAATGGGGGCGGTCCTGGCGGGTCTTCCACTCCGGGCCCTGGCCGACGGGTTCGGCTGGCGCTGGGTGATCGCGGCTTCGGGTGTCCTGATCCTGGCCCTGGCGGCGGCCATCCGGGCCTTCATGCGGGACGACCCCTCAGAACGGGGCTACATCAGCCACGCCGCTACAGCGCCCTCCCCCGAGCCCCAATCCCTGGCCGCTGTTCTCAAGGGGCTCCTGGAGATCTGGCGCTACCCCAACGTGGCCCTTCTGGTCTTTATCCCTTCGGGTCTCTGCGGGGTCTTTCTCACCTTCACCGGCCTCTGGGGGGTCCCCTTCTTCGTCCAGGTGCACCGGCTGGGCACCCAGGCCGCCTCACTCATCACCAGCGGGATGATGATCGCCTTTTCCCTGGGGGGGATCCTCTTCGGCCACCTCTCCGACCGATGGGTCAAGAGAAAGGCCCCCTACCTCCTGGGCGGCCTCCTGTGCCTCGTCGGCTTCGCGGTCCTGGCCGTCGCGCCGGGAGCTCCCCTGGCCCTCCTGGTCCCGCTGGCCCTCCTGAGCGGACTGGGGTCCGGCGCCATGTGCCTGACCTTCCTCTTCGCCAAGGAGTCCGTCCCGGCCCGTCTCGCCGGGACCGTAGCCGGAGCCGCCAACATGGGGGTCATGATCGGCCCGCTCACGCAGCAGCCCGTCATCGGCTGGATCCTGGACCGTTACTGGACTGGCGTCCTGGCCGGGGGCGTGCGGGTCTACGACGGACAGGCCTACCAGGTCGCCTTCATCTTTCTGTTCCTCTGGATCCTCGCCGCCTTCGGCGCGCTCCTCATGACGAGGGAAACCCACTGCCGTCCCTATGGAGAAGACAGCCCTGGTCTTTGATGACCGCGTTTCTGAACACGCAGGTCTGCAGAGATAACAACAGGGGGGAGTGCAGTCCTGCAAACATCCCAAGGGACTGCGGAAGCGACGCCTATCTGGCTGCAGGAGGCGAGACAGCATCGCGACGACCGCATACGGGAATCAGGGGGTCGGTTGATGGCCCCCTTTTACGACGGGCGGCCGCCGTTATTTGACCCTCACGAAAACAGAAAACCCGGCGGGTTGCCTTGGCCGGATTTCAAAGGTGGCGTCACTGCAAATGTGCTGATCGTACAGAGCGTCAATAGCGTAACACCCGGCTGCCACACCATAAGGAGGATAACCGGAACCCTCCCACTTATAGGTCGTGCAGCAGCCGCTCAGGTCCTCTAGGCACTTTTTGGATTTCTTTGTGACAGACTGATCCTTTGTGATTTCTTTGAACTCAGCCTCGTCCCCGTTGCTGAATACCATTTTGACGTCGCACCCGTATGGGTAATCCGCAGTATTCGTGACCTGGTAGGAGTGCTCGTCGGCCAGGGCCGCACCTGCAGATGACAGGATGAAGAGAGCGGGCAGAACGAGAAGGAACGCGAAACGGGTTGTCTTCATGAAATCTCTCCTTAAGGGTATGGTCCGAGGGATCAAAAAAGAGAGGGTTCCGGATATTCTTCTTTTCATCATCTTCCTCTCTTTTCTTCCCTCTGAAGCCGGCTGGCGCTGCCAACGAAGTTGGCAGTTCGTGGAAAGAGAAAAGACTTGAAACAGACGGAAATGCCGCATATCCTTTTCCGGCCCGTAATAAGCAAACCGATCCTGATCGGGAGCTACAGAACTTGAACGGAGCAGCCCCTCTCTTCAGTATTGAGGGCTGGTGCGAAGATCCCCTTCCTGAATCGTGATCCCAGGGACGCGGTGGCGGTCCCGCCAAAAAGGCTTCGGAGGGTTGTGATGCGGATTCTGCTGGTTGAGGACGACGCCAAGATCGCCTCCTTCGTCCTGAAGGGGCTCAGGGCCGCGGGCTATGCCGCGGACCACGCCGCAGACGGCGAGGAGGGCCTCCAGATGGCCCTGACGGAGCCCTACGATGCGGCCGTCATCGACATCATGCTGCCCAGGCTCGACGGCCTTGCCCTCATCGAGCGGCTGCGTGCCCGGAAGGTGAACACCCCTATCCTGATCCTGAGCGCCAAGGGAACGGTAGAGGACCGGGTCCGGGGACTGGAGCGGGGGGGAGACGACTACCTCCCCAAACCCTTCGCTTTCTCCGAACTCCTGGCCCGCCTGCAGGCTTTGATCCGCCGGGCCGGCGGGATCTCCGACCCGACTCGGCTGGTCGTCGGGGACCTCACCGTCAATCTCCTTACCCGGGAGGTCCTCCGGGGGGACCGGCGGATCGACCTGCAGCCCCGTGAATTTTCCCTGCTGGAATACCTGATGCGCAACGCCGGCCGGATCGTCTCCAAGACAATGATCATGGAACACGTCTGGGACTACCACTTCGATCCCCAGACCAACGTAGTCGAGGCCAGGATCAGCCGGCTTCGGGACAAGATCGACCGGGGATTCGACACCAAACTGATCCAAACAGTACGGGGGGTGGGGTATGTCCTCAGAGCAACCCAGACGTCCCTGGAATAGCCTCTCCCTCCGCCTGACCCTCTGGTATACGGGGATCTTTACGTTCTGTACCTTGGCGGCCTTCCTGCTCTTCTATCTCCTGATCGTCTCGGT
Source organism: Deltaproteobacteria bacterium (assembly GCA_021372415.1). Taxonomy (GTDB): domain Bacteria; phylum Desulfobacterota; class Syntrophia; order Syntrophales; family UBA5619; genus JAKAFS01. The sequence goes on along the minus strand of JAJFUM010000473.1, from coordinate 18,747 downwards.
GATCCGGGAGCGGACCGACCAGGAACTTCTGGGCCATGCGGGCCAGTTCTCGACGCTCCTGGCCGAAAGGGGGATCCAGGTCGTCGAGGAACTGGCCGTCCTCGAGGCCCAGGCAGCCGGAGAGAAGAAGGTCTTCTTCCGCCTCCTCTACCCCACTGGACAGGCATTCTCCTCCTCAAGCATGTCCTACTGGAAGGAGATCGCTGTCCACCGGGCGGCCCTGGACAAGCTCCTGGCCGAAGGAAAACCCGTCTTCGAAACCGTGGACCTCAAGGCCCGCCGGGAGGAAATCCGGATCCTCTACGCCCTGATCGGTCCAGGGATCATCCTCCAGGTCGGCCAGTCCACAGAAAACTACGCCCGGATCACCGACGCCTTCCGGCGGACCTTCGTGATCACCATGGCTCTCCTGATCGGCCTGGCGGCCGGCGTCGGCTGGTTCATGGCCCGCCGGGCCGTCTCGGGCGTGGAGGCGATCCGGCGGACGGCCCAGGGCATCTCCGGCGGGACGCTGGAGCGGAGGGTGCCTGTCCGGGGACGGGGTGACGAGATCGACCAACTGGCCATGACCTTCAATCGGATGCTCGATCGGATCCAGGCCCTGGTCAACGAAATCAAGGAGATGGGCGACAATATCGCCCACGACCTCAAGAGCCCCCTCACCCGGATCCGGGGGAATGCCGAGGTGACCCTGACAACCGGAAAGACCCTGGCCGAGTACGAGGCCCTGGCGGCCGGCACCGTCGAGGAGTGCGATCGGCTTCTGGAGATGATCAACACGATGCTCATGATATCCCGCGCCGAGGCGGGCGTCGAGAGGCCTGTCCGGGAACCGATCGACCTGGCGGCCCTCCTGAAGGAGGCCTGCGAGCTCTTCGGGTCGGCGGCCGAGGACAAGGGGCTGATCCTGACCTGCAGTGTCCCCGGATGGTGCGACCTCGCGGGAGACACCCGGATGATCCAGCGGATGATCGCAAACCTCATCGACAATGCGATCAAATACACCGACCCGGGCGGAAAGATTGAGATCTCGCTGGCCGAAGGGGCGGATGGAAACCGGCTCATCGGGGTGAAGGATTCGGGGATCGGGATCAAAGCCGGAGAGCTTCCCCGGATCTTCGAGCGCTTCTACCGGGGTGACCGGAGCCGCTCCACGGCCGGGACCGGCCTGGGCCTCAGCCTTGCCAGGGCCATCGCCCGGTCCCACGGCGGGGAGGTCGCGGTGGACAGCCGCCCCGGTGAGGGCAGCACCTTCACCGTCACCCTCCCACGAACAGCCCCGTCGAACCCTGCCCGCCCCGTTCTCCGGTCCAGTCCCCCCTGAGCGGCTTGGATCAAGTTTTTCCGTTTTTACGGCCACAAAATGCATGTAACCATTTAATATCAAACAACTATAACATTATTTTCCCCCAAGAGACGACCATTTTGCTTGACGGGGGGCACCTGTCCGTCCTATAAGGGAACCTCGCCCAACAAGGAGGTGCGTATGGCATCCTTGGACCTGGGGGGCAGGACGGCCCTGGTTCTGACCGTCTTTCTGTTCCTCCTTATCCACACACTTCCCCTACAGGCTGAAGAACTTACAGCGAAACCGGAGGAGTGGGGCAGCAAAAAGATTGCAGCCCCGAAAAGTGGAAGGGGCGTGATAGGTGTGGCCACCTACTACGCCAACAAGTACAATGGGAGAAGGACCTCATCAGGGGAACGTTACCGGCCGAACAAGATGACGGCCGCCCACCCGACTCTCCCCTTGGGGACTCGGGTCAGGGTCGTGAACCTGACCAATCAGAGAGAGGTGGAGGTCCGGATCAATGACCGCTGTCGCCCCAGAAGTTTCCCCCTAATCGATGTTTCCCGGGAGGCGGCGGAAAGACTTGGCTTCATCAAAAGGGGGGTCATCCCCGTCGAGGTGGTGACCATCGAAGAGGACAACATCTGATCCATCTGGAGTAACTGTACCAAAGCAACTGTTCCAAAATAAAATTGGGCGAATAGAGGGAAGGCCGGTCCGAATGGACCGGCCTTTCTTCGTTCCGGGTTTTTTTACTTAACCTGGCGTGCAAAAAGTGTTATATGTAACCGTCTTTTTGCAGTGGATTCTTGGGATGGGCGAGCGGATGCCGTGTGGCGTGAGGTAACCTGAAGTTGAACACCAAATTCATCAATGCATTCCTGCATGCCACCGTCCATGTCCTGAAGACCATGGCCCTCGTCGAGCCGAAGGCGAGCCGTCCCTACGAAAAAACGAACAATATTGCCGTGGGAGACGTCTCAGGCGTCGTCGGGATGACCGGTTCGGCCACCGGATCGCTTGCCCTGAGCTTCAGCGAGAAGTGTATCATCCGGATCGTCTCCAGCATGCTGGGAGAGGTGCACAAGGGGATCAACAAGGAGATTGAGGACGCAGTCGGGGAGATCACCAACATGATCTCCGGCGATGCCCGCCGGATGCTGCAGGCGGAAGGTTACACGATCGAGGCGGCGATCCCCACCGTCGTCTCGGGCAAGAATCATAAGGTCACCCATGTTCTGGGCGGCCCCAGCATCATCATCCCCTTCGAGGTCGAAGGGATGACCTTTGTCGTGGATGTCTGTCTGTCCGATTGAAGCCCCTGGACGATCCCTTCCCTATACAAATTTGTCCCTTTTCCACCCCTCCGGCACGGTATCGTTCCATTTGAGAAGATCTTCAAACCCGGAATTTCAACAATTTCCTATTATATACAAATAGTTAAATTTTAGCCCTTTCTTGGCAGGATTATTGCGTGAATAAAACGAGAGGACCTATTCCGGGTCCGATCCGGAAACCCAAAACAGGAAAGGAGGCAGGACGATGGGAACGAGAACCCCGATGAAACGTGGAACAATCGATACATTTAACCCAGCCCTTATTAGCGACGGCGGAACCTTGGACCAGCGCTGCGGATCTGCTCCTGCCTGTTTCCGTCCCTCCCATACGGAGCCGCTCTTCGACGGAGAGGCAACCCGTTCGATGGAAGAGCGCTACGGGATCCGGGAAGAGGGGATGTTCTAAAGCATCCCCGAGAGTCGCCCTTTTCGGGCCGCCCCAACGCCGTCCCAGAGCGGCACGGGCGGCCTTTTTCATGGATCACCGAGGCTACATGACCAAAAGGTAATCTTCCGGTCATCCTCCCGTCAGGTTCCATCCCTATACTGGAACCAAAGGCCGAAGAAACCGGCCCTTAATTTCCACAAGGAGGATCGATCATGAATACCAATCGAACCATAAAGATCGTTTTGGCGGTGCTGCTGATCGTCACCGTCCTGGGCATCGGGTACGGCTTGTCGGCCACCGCCTCGTCGGATGCAAAGGCCGCGCAGGCAATCGTTCCGACGGCACCCCAGACACAGATGGTCCCGGCCACCTTCAGCGACCTAGCCGAGCAGGTCCGTCCCGGCGTCGTAAACATCCAGGTCGTCAAGAAGGTCCAGGGCGCCGATTTCCGAGGCTTCCAGGGGAACCCCTTTGGTGGCCGGAACCCCTTCGAGGATTTCTTCGGACCCTTCGGTATGAATCCGCCCGAGAGGCGCCAGGAGGGCGTCGGCTCCGGTTTCATCATAAACCGCGAGGGGTACATCCTGACCAACAACCACGTCGTCGAGGGGGCCGATCAGATAAAGGTGAAGCTCGCCGGGGGCGACGAGTTGGCCGGGCGGATCGTCGGTCGCGACCCCAAGACCGACCTGGCCCTTATCAAGGTCGAGGCATCCTCGGCTCTTCATCCCCTCACCCTGGGCGATTCGGACGCCCTTAAGGTGGGCAGCTGGGTGGTGGCCGTGGGCAGCCCCTTCGGACTGGAACAGACGGTGACCGCAGGGATCGTCAGCGCCAAGGGCCGGGTCATCGGCTCGGGACCCTACGACAACTTTATCCAGACCGATGCCTCGATCAATCCCGGCAACAGCGGCGGGCCCCTGATCAATCTGCAGGGGCAGGTGGTCGGCATCAACACGGCGATCATCGCCTCCGGCCAGGGCATTGGCTTCGCAATTCCTATCAACATGGCCAAGGAGATCGCCCCTCAGCTCCAGAAACACGGCCACGTGACCCGGGGTCTGCTGGGCGTTGCCATCCAAGACGTGACGCCGGAGCTGGCCAAGGCCTTTGGTCTGAAGGAGAAGAAGGGAGCCCTGGTCGCCTCCGTCAATCCCGGCGGGCCGGCCGAAAAGGCTGGGATCGAAGCGGGAGACCTGATCGTGGCGTTCGACGGCAAGCCGGTCGCCGACTCGAAGGAACTGCCCCGGATCGTCGCCGCGACACCGGTGGGCAAGGCCGTCACAGTGACGCTCCTTAGGGACGGCAAGACACTCGACCGTCAGGTGAGGGTGGCAGAGATGGAGGAGAAGGCCGTTGAAACGGCCAAGGCCGCACCGGCCCACAAGACCCTGGGGATCGGGGTCCAGGACCTCACGCCCCAGATCGCCCGGGAACTGGGCATCAAGGGGGCGGCCGGGGTCGTCGTGACCCAGGTCGAGCCGGGGAGCGCCGCGGCCGAGGCCATGCTCCAGGCCGGAGACGTGATCCGGGAGGTCAACCGCAAACCGGTCAAGAATGTGGAGGAGTTCATGCGGAAGCTTGAACAGACCAAGGGGCAGGAGAGCATCCTGCTGCTCATCCAGAGGGGGACCGGGAGCCTCTTTGTCGCGGTAACACCCCGATAACACACACATCCGGGCCAGGCCGGCCAAATGACCGCCCGCCTGGCCCGGATGAAGCAGCCTCTCAATTATCCAACCCCGGGATCCCGCCCCCCAAGCCGGAGCCTAACGGCACCCCCGCCGGTGAGGGGGCGGGATCCCTTTTAGACCGGAACCCGCCCCTTCCTTTTTACTATTCAGTTAGCGGAGCGGGGAAATGCAGGGTCCAAAAATGTCCCACACGTGGAAGGGCTACGATTTTCATACGCCCCTTTCACTTGGGGGAGTCGATGCCGAAATACCGGACGGCGTTGTGGAAGCAGATGTCCTGGACCATCCGGCCCAGGGTATCGATCTCCTCGAAGATCTCCCCTCCCTCCACGTCGGTCCCCAGGAGGTTGCACAGAAGCCTCCGGAAGTATTCGTGCCGCGGATAGGAGAGGAAACTCCTCGAATCGGTGACCATCCCGACGAAGCGGCTGAGCAAACCCACGTTCGACAGGGCGTCGAGCTGCGCCGTCATCCCCTTCTTCTGATCCAGGAACCACCAGGCCGGGCCGAACTGCATCTTGGCTACCATGTTGCCGTCCTGGAAATTGCCGGCCATCGTGGCGAGGACCTCGTTGTCTTTGGGGTTGACATTGAAGAGGATCACCTTGGGGAGGCGGTCCGCGGCATCCAGACGGTTCAGAAACTTGGCCAGCGGGGCCGCGATGGCACAATCGCCCATCGAATCGTACCCCGTATCGGGTCCCAGTTTGGCGGCCATCCGGGTATTGACGTTCCTCAGGGCCCCGAAATGGAGTTGGTGGGCCCACCCCTTCTCGGCATCCATGGCCGCCAGTTCGAACATCAGGGCCGATTTGAACTTGCGGATCTCTCCCTCATCGAGGTCTGTGCCGCTCCGGATCTTCTCGAAGATGCCCCCCACTTCCCCGTCCGTGTAATCCTCCACATAGGCCGTCTCCAAGCCGTGGTCCGAGATCCGGCAGCCCGCCTCGTGGAAGAAATCGTGGCGTTTTTTCAGGGCCTCCAGGTAGGTATGGTAATTCCAGATCTCGACGTCCGCAGCCTTCTCCAGCCGGAGGACCCAGGTATTGAAGGACTCGGCCGACTCCACCGCCATGGCCCGGTCAGGCCGGAAGGCAGGCAGGACCTTCACCTCGAAGCCATCCTCCCGGAGCTTCCGGTGGTATTGCAGATCGTCCGCCGGATCGTCGGTCGTGCAGAGGACCTTGACGTTCATCCTCCGGATGAGATTCCGGACGGCGAAGGCCTCGGTCCGGAGCATCTCGCTGCACCGCTCGTAGACCGTTTTTGCAGTTGCTTCGTTCAGGAGGGTGTCGCGGACACCGAAATAGCGGTCCAATTCCAGATAACTCCACTGGTATAAGGGATTCCGCACGGTCCCGGGCAGAGTCTCGGCCCAGGACAGGAATTTCTCCCAGTCCGAGGCATTGCCGGTGATGAACCGCTCATTCACCCCGTTGGCCCGCATGGCCCGCCACTTGTAATGGTCCCCGGCGAGCCAGATCTGTGTCAGGTTGTCGAACCTTCGGTCCTCGGCGATATCCCTCGGCGGGATGTGGCAGTGGTAATCGAAAATCCCCATTCCCTCGGCGTATCCGTGGTAGAGCCTCCTGGCTGTTTCGTTGCGGAGCAGAAAGTCGTCATGGATCATTGCAGTCATTGGTCCCTCCTCTCCCATTGGCTCGTCCCGAGCGTCAGACAGTGACAAAATACCTCTTGAACCTGGAAAAGCGGGGGATGCCGTCCTCGATGACGGGCGCCACCTCCCCCTGGATCAGGGGCCGGGCATACCGGAGAAATGCCTCCGTGACAAAGAAGCCGTCCGGGCTGATCCATTCCCGGGGAAAGGCCTTCTCCCCGTTGGCCACCAGGGAAAGGTCCACCAGATCGTAGTCGCAGCGATAAGGGGAATCGGACAGTCTCTTGAGGGCCACCATTTTCCCTGAGACGCCGTCGGCGGCGCATTCGACGGCCCTCTTCCCCACCCCGTAGGCCTCCCGGGAATCGGTGAGGGAGGCAAGGTGGATTCCGTTGCGCTGCATCGTCGAGGGGATGGCGAAGCGTGACTTGACCTTGACCTCCCGTTCGATCAGGTCCTTGATGAAGTTCGCCGCACCGCCCAACTGGGTGTGGCCGAAGGAGTCCTTGGCAAACTCGCCCTTCTGTTCGGAGATGTAGGACCCGTCGGCCCGCCGGGTCCCCTCCGAGACGACCACGACAGCATAGCCGATTTTCGAAAGAAAATGGCGGAGGCGCGCCTTGAAAGCCTCCGGGTCGAACGGGACCTCGGGCAGGAGGATGATGTGCGGAGCGTCGAACTCGTCCCGCTTGGCCAGGGCCGTCCCGGCGGCGATCCAGCCGGCGTTGCGGCCCATCGCCTCGATGACGTTGACCGTGTCGGCCGTGTAGAGGGCCTCGGTGTCCCTGCCCGCCTCCAAGGTCATGGTGGCCAGGTACTTGACGACGCTCCCGTAGCCGGGACAGTGGTCCGTATAGGCCAGATCGTTGTCGATGGTCTTGGGAACGCCGATGACCCGGATCCCGTAGCCTTCCTTCAGGGCAAGCCGGTTGACCTTGTCGGCCGTGTCCTGGGAATCGTTTCCCCCGATATAGAAGAAATAGCGGATGTTGTACTTCTTGAAGACGGTCAGGATCTTCCCGTAATCGGCCTCGCTCTTGACCTTGTACCGGCAGGAGCCCAAGGCCGCCGAAGGCGTCGTCCTGAGGCCCTCGACGATAGCGGGATCTTCCTTTCGGATGTCGAAGATCCGCTCGTTCAGGATCCCCAGGATCCCGTTGTGGGCCCCGTAGATTCCCTCGATTGCGGGATGGCGCATCGCCTCCTGGATGACGCCGCAGGCGCTCGCGTTGATGACCGCCGTCGGACCGCCGCTCTGTGCAACGATACAGTTCCCCTTCATTTTCCCCCCATCGGGACAGGAGTTTCCTGACCTATAAGGCGTGGCCGCCTCCTCGGCGCCTCGTCACCGGATGTAGCGGGTCAGGGTATCGAGGTTCAGGTCCCGGCTGGCCATCAGGAATTCCACGGCCCGTTCCTTGGTATAGCCCGAGTGGATCACCTTGTCCACAGCCAGAGCCGCCGCCAGCGGATCGTCTTTCCCCGGGAAGAGGACATTCCTTCCCACCAGGGCCCCCCGGACATTCGCCCCGGCCCTCATCCCCTCGACGAATTCGCCGATCGCCCCCGTGGGATCCCCCTTCGATTCCCCGCCCAGCATCAGGAGGGGGAGCGTCGTCGCCTTTACGATCCGGCCGTAGTTCTCGCCATAGGGAATCTTGAGCCAGAGGTTTCGGGTGGAATCCCCCATGGCCGAGGCCACGCCGATGATCTTGACCATTTCGAAGACGGTCTTCTGCATCTTGTAGCCCTCGGAGAGGACATAAAGGGGTTCCAGAAAAATGGGAATCTCGTGACGGTTGAGCTCGTTGATCGCCTGGGCGCAGGCCAGCATGGTCCTGCCGGCCTCACGGCTGGTCACGTCCAGCCGGAACATCATCTTGGCGGCATCCAGGTTCAGGAGCCGGATGCTCTCCACGGAAAAGCAGGTGAAGGTGTCGTCCATCTCGAAGAGGGCGCCGGAGAGCCCGCCCCGGTTCATGGAGCCCATCATGACCTTCTCGTCCAGGAACGAGGGGCCGCCGCCTTTCTTGACCAGGTGATTGACGATAAAGAGATCCTCGATGATGTCCGTGGTCGCCATGATCCCGTCTACCGCCGGGTCGGTCACGACCCTCAGGACCCGGCCAAGGTACTCATGCCGGTCCCCCATGGCAATCGGATCGTCCTCGGATTTGGTGATCATCCGGCCCGGATGATCGGCAGCCAGGATCACGAGTTTCCCGTCCTTGGTGAGTTTCCTTCTCCTCTTCCTGGACTTGGCCTCCGCCAGGATGATACCGGGATCGGCCACTCGGACCTCGCTCACTGAGTCGAAGAGGCCCCTGGGAAAGAATCGGTTCAGATCGAAACGATAACCGCCGACCTCATAACCAGCCATATCGCACCTCCTGACCGCTTAAAGAGTTGATATATCAGGGAATACTCTAAAGAGGTAACGCCGAAGGGCCCTTTTGTCAATCGAAATCTTCCGGTAGGATCGGCCCCGCCGTGTCTGGCCTCGCCCTTGTGGACCCCGGCGCGACGGAGCGACGTGGCGTCAAATGACCTGGCTGATGTGCATGGCCTTGAAGCGGCCCTTGCCGGCCTTGGCGGCCTTGTTCAGTTGGATCAGGCAGCCGGGGCAGCCGGTCACCACGACCTGGGCGCCGCTCTCCTCGATGTTTCGGCGCTTCTTCCCGAGGATCTTGGCTGCAACAGCGGGATAGTCCATGTGGAAGGACCCAGCCCCCCCGCAGCAGGTGTCGGGGTCCCGCATCTCGACGAACCGCCCGGTGGCCCTGAGGAGATCGCGCGGCTCGGACCGGATCCCCTGCCCCCGCACCAGATGGCAGGGGTCGTGGTAGGTGAGCAGGGCATCCACCTTGAGGCGCGGCCGGTAGCCGACCTTCACGAGGTATTCCGTCAGGTCCATGACCTTGCGGCTGAAGGCCGTTGCCCGGTCCCGCCACAGGGGATCGTCGGCGAACCAGGCCGCCATATGTTTGAGGGTCCCGCCGCAGCTGGCGCAGTCGCTCACCACGATGTCGGCGTCGTCGTAGAGGGCAATGTTTTTTCTGGCGAGGGCGAGGAAATCGCCGCGGAGGCCGTGGGCCAGATGGGGAAGGCCGCAGCAGAGGTTGTCCCTGAGGGCCGGCCGGGTCGTGCCCTTCAGGATTTCGAGCGTCTCGGAGGCGGCCTCAGGGAACATCATCCGCATCCCGCATCCGTGAAAGTAGGCCACCCGGCTTGAGGCCCTCACGTCGATGTCGGTCCGGGGGGCCGGCTGGCCAAGGGCCGCCGGCCCGGCGAAGGCAGCCAGGAAATGGGCCCGGGTGTACTCGTCCGGCGCCATGCCGTAGGGGAAGACCCTGTTGAGGCCGAGCTTTCGACAGAGGGCGAGCGACCGGGCCGCCAGCTTCACCACAGTGTTGTTCTTCAGGAAGCCGCCCACGGCGCGGTACTTGGCGTTCATCCCTCCGGTCTTCTCCCAGAGGTACTGGCGCACGTCCACCATGGCCTCGTCGGTCTGGACCTTGCTCGGGCAGTTGTCGACGCAGGCCCGGCAGAGAAGACAGAAGTTGACGGCCTTGAGAACATCCGGTCCGGGTTCGATGACGCCATCGGCCAGGCCCCGGGTAATCGCGTTCTTTCCCCGGGCGCTCGAGGCCTCCACGTCCTTCGCCCCGAAGAGGGGACAGACCGTCAGGCAGGAGCCGCAGCGGTCGCAGGGAGCCACGGCCTTTCTCGCGCTCCGAAGCAGGGGTTCGTTCAGTTTCTCATACATGGTTCAGACTTCCTTCAGGACCCTCACCAGATCTTGCCGGGATTCAGGATTCCCTTCGGATCGAGGGCCTTCTTCACGGCGATGAGGGTCTTGATGCCGGCATCGCCCAGAGCCTGGGTGATGTAAGGCTGTTTGGTGATGCCGATACCGTGCTCGCCGGAGAGGGTCCCTCCGACGGCCAGGGCGGCCGCAAAGATCTCGTCGACGGCCCCGTGGATCCGCTTCTCCTGCTCCGGGTTGCCCAGGTCGCAGAGGATCGACGGGTGGATGTTGCCGTCGCCGGCATGGCCGTACACGGCGATGGGAAGGCCGTATTTCTCGGAGATGACCCGGATGCGGCGCACCACCTCAGGGAAGGCGTCGCGCGGGACCGAGATGTCCTCGCCCAGCCGGGTGGGCGCCAGGGACGCCACCGCCGAGCTCAGGCCGCGCCGTGCGGCCCAAAGTTCGTCCGACTCCTGCTGTGATTGGGCCACCCGGAAGGCGAGTGCCCCGCACCCCTCGGCCACGGCCTGGATCTGCCTGGCCTGCGAGGCCAGGGCCTCGTCGCTCTCCCCGTCAATCTCCATGATCAGGCAGGCCTGCGCCGTGGGATCGAGGGACGTCCCACGGTATTTTGCCACGGCCTCCAGGGAGAAGCGGTCCATGATCTCGGCGGCCGCCGGGACGATCGCCGCCTGCAGCATCCGGTGAACCGTCGCGCAGCCCTCCTCGAGGGACCCGAACATCACCTGGAGGGTTCCGCGCTTCTTCGGCATCGGGATAAGCCGGAGCAGAGCCTGTGTGATGATGCCGAGCGTCCCCTCCGACCCCGTGAAGAGGCTCTTGAGATCGTAGCCGGTGACGTTCTTGAGCGCCTTGCCGCCGGTCTTCAGGATCGTCCCGTCCGCAAGGACCACCTCAAGGCCCATGACGTAGTTGGACGTCACCCCGTACTTGACGGCCCGCATGCCGCCGGCGTTCTCGGCCACGTTGCCGCCGATCGTCGAGAACTTCCAACTCGCCGGATCGGGCGGAAAGAAGAGCCCCTTGGCGGCGCAATGGTTGTACAGGTCGATCGTACGGACCCCCGCTTCGGCCGTGACCATCATGTTGCCCTCGTCGAGCTCGACGATCCGGGTCATCCGGTCCAGACAGAGGGAGATCCCTCCCCTTAGGGGGATGCTGCCGCCGGTCCGCCCGCTCGCCGCCCCACGCGGTGTGACGGGAATCTCATGCTCCGAGGCCAGTGCCATCACCGAGGAAACCTCCCGGGCAGTCAGCGGTCGGACGACCAGGTCCGGTCTGTTTTCGGGCCGCAGGGGGACGTAGGACGAATCGTAGGAATAGCCGAAACGGTCCAGGTCGGAATCCAGGGCGTTCTCCGGCCCCACGATGGAACGGATTTGATGCTTGATCTTGTCGGTAATCATCCCAATCTCCTCCGGCGGATATCGTTCCGGCGCGAACAACGTCAGCCGCCTGGTCATCATGCAAGGGGGGCAGTATAGGGGAAGTGGGCGATCGTGTCAACCGAAGAGGCCGGTCGGTGGTGAATCATTTGGGGACTGGGGCACCCCTCAGAGGAAACGGCCAAAGAGGCCAATCACCCGCTCCAGGACACGGCTCACCCATCCGCGCCCTTCGTGGGCATCCAGGGTGACTTGGCGGGCCGCCCGAAGGTCCTTCGAGAGCATCCGTCTGACCTGGACGCCGAATCGGGCGTCCATTACGATGCCGTTGATCTCGAAATTGCGGTGAAAGCTGCGCTGATCGAGGTTTGCCGAGCCGAGGATCGTCCGGATGCCGTCGACCAGCATCACCTTGGCATGGAGGATCTCTCCCGTCAACTCCCAGATCTCGATCCCCCTCTTAAGCAACGGCGTGTAATAGCTGCGTCCCAGAAACTGGACCAGCGGCACGTCACTCCGGGCCGGGAGCAGGAGCCGGACCTTGACCCCACGGCGTGCGGCCCGCATGAGTGAGCGGACCAGGCGCAGACCGGGGACGAAATAAGGGGTTGCGATGAGGATCTCCTCCGATGCGGCGGCAATGTGGAACAGAAAGGCACTGCGGATGTAGGAACCCCGCTGCTGGGGACCGCCGCTGACGATGACGACCCCGGCCCGACCGCGCCTGGCGAGAAAGGGGTCCGGGGCCATACCGGCGGGGACTGAGGGGGGTCCGCCCCGCTCCATCCGCCAGGTCTGGCAGAAGCTGCGCACAAGATCCCCCACCGCATCCCCGGAGATGCTGAAACCGAAGTCGCGGAAGCGCCCTGTCCCCTGCAGGAGGCCCGAATACTCGTCCCCGATGTTGCAGCCCCCCAGAAAGGCCATGGCCCCGTCGATCACGACCATCTTGCGATGGTCGCGTCGATCGAACCAGTGCAAACCGCGCCGGACGGAGGGGACGTTGAAGGGGGTCACCTCGATTCCCTGTCGGGCCATGTCCTCGAAGAAGGCCGACGGGGTTTCCAGTGAACCGATGGCATCATAGATAAGCCAGACGCGCACGCCGCGCCGGACGGCCAAGGCCAACGCTTCGGCCAGGGCCCGGCCGGTACGGTCGTCCCGGATCAGGTAGTATTCCACCAGGATGGAGCCCCGCGCCCGGCGGATCGCCGCGTGCAGGGCTCGGAAGAAGCCCCGTCCCCGAGGGAAGAGCAGGACCCGGCAGTCCCCATACTCGGGCGGCAGCGGCGAGGATCCCAACCGCCCCAGCAGCCGCATCATCCGCGGGAACCGTTTTTTACCCTTGAAGGGCCCTTCAGCGGCCATCTCGGCTCCGGCTCATCCTCCCCCCCATCCCCGCCACGGGGTCAGCATCGACCACGCCGAATCGAGGCGGGGCCCCGGGAGGTCAAACGGCGTCACGGGTCCGGACAGACCTTCTCCAGCCGATTGGTGCCGTGGGGCTTGGTCGCCAGATGGGTGTTCTCGACGAGCGTGATCAGGGTTTCGATGTTGATCTTGCCGTCCCAGAGGGCCAGGCTTTGACTCACCGTCACGGGGAGGATCTGATCGCCGCACTGGAACGCCTTTCCCCGGACTGCGTTCCGGATCCGCTCGCAGACGATCATCCCGGTTCTGTTGTCGACCCCCGGCAGGATCACCAGGAACCGGTCGCTCCCCAGACGGCCGAAGGAATCGGTGCGGCGCAGACAGCCGCTGATCGTGCGGACGCAATCCTGGAGGACATAATCGCCGGCCTGGCGGCCATAGCGCTCGTTGATCTGCTTGAGGTGGTCGACATCGACGAGGACCACGCAGAGGGGTTTCTTCTCCCGGGTGGATCGGTAAAAGGCCAGGTCCAGGTCGTCTAGAATGGCATTGCGGCTCAGGGCGCCGGTCAGGGAGTCCAGACGCGACATGAACAGGAGCTTCTTGTTCGCGGCCCGCAGGGCCCCATGCAGCTCGATGATCCGCTTGCCTGTATGGAGGCGGGCCTGCAACTCCTTTGTGTCGAAGGGTTTGGTGATGTACTCGTCCGCCCCCGCATCGATGCCGGTGACCAGATCCTCCTTGTCGCTCCGGCCGGTCAGCATGATGACGTAGGTGTACCGATCCCCGCTCCTTTCGAACTCCCGCAGGCGGCGGCACACCTCCAACCCGTCCAGCCCCGGCATCCCCCAGTCCATGATGGCCATCTGCGGCCCGTTTTCCTGCTGGACGATCTTCCAGGCCTCCAGACCATCGGAGACGGTGACGATGTCGTAACCCCACTTGAACAGCAGCGTCTTCAGGAGCCTGCTGTTGATGGGATCGTCTTCTGCGATTAAGACCTTCATCCTCTTAGGCCGCGGATTTCCCCGCGGCCCTCTCCTTTCAATCCTTCCGCACTAGGGAAAGCCCCTCCCCCGGGTCCACGGACACAGGAACGGACTTTCGCGAAGGCGAGAATACGAAGAGCCCCCTGGTCTGTCAAGAAGATTTTTCAGACTGTCCCGCCCTTTCCCGCCCGGTCAGGAATCGAGGATCTGCCGGACCTTCTGGGAGAGGGCCTGGAGCGAAAAGGGCTTCCGGATGAAGTTGACCCCCTCCTCCAGGATTCCGTGGTGGGCGATGACATTGCCCGTATACCCCGACATGAACAGGACCTTGATCTCTGGACGCTGGGGCTTGATCAACTCGTACAGTTCCATGCCGCTCAGGTGGGGCATGATGACGTCAGTCAGGAGCAGGTGTACAGGACCCGGGTGTTCCTTCACCGTCCTGACGCCGTGGTCGACGTCCTCTGCCGCGAGGACCCGGTAGCCGATGCCCCCGTCAGCATGTCGGCCGCGGTCCTGCGGACCGTTTCATCGTCCTCGACCAGGAGGACCACCTCCTCGCCGCGCGGAACTTCGGCCTTTACGGCAGACGGCTCTAGGTACGGCGACTTCCCCTCCACCACCCTCGGGAAAAAGATCTTGAAGATGCTTCCCCGGCCCGCTTCGGAATAGACGGAAATGGTCCCCCCATGCTGCTTGACGATACCGTATACCGTCGAGAGCCCCAGCCCCATCCCCTTGCCCAGTTCCTTGGTGGTGAAAAAGGGATCGAAGATATGCTCCAGGGTCTTCTCATCCATCCCCCGCCCGGTGTCGCTAACGGAGAGCAACACATACCGGCCGGGCGTGATCTCCACATGATGGGAGGCGTAGATCTCGTCCAGCTCGATATCGCCCACCTCAATGGCCAGGGAGCCGCCCTCGGGCATGGCCTCTTGGGCATTGATTGACAGGTTCAGCAGGGTCTGCTCGATCTGCCCGCGGTCGGCCCATATCGGACTCACTGACGGCTTGATCCGGACGGTGATCCGGATATCCTCCCGGATGGTGCGGCGCAGGACCCCTTCAAATTGACGGACGATATCGTCCAGTCGCACGGCCTTCAAATCGAGCACCTGCTTGCGGCTGAAGGCGAGCAGCCGTTGGGTCAGATCCCGGGCCTTTTCTGCAGACTGTCTGATATGCTTGAGTTTCCGGAGATTCGAATGTCCCTCGGGCAAGCCGATCGCCAGCAGGTCGATATACCCGAGGATCGGGGTCAGCAGGTTGTTGAAATCATGGGCGACCCCGCCGGCCAGAAGACCGACGGTTTCCATCTTCTGCGAGTGGATGAGCTGTTCCCTGAGGGCGGACTGTTCCTCCTGTGCCCGTTTGCGTTCGGAAACGTCGATGAGAATCCCCTGATAACCGGTTACACGCCCCTCCCGGTCACGAAGCACCAGGGTGCAGTCATCGACCCACAGGACGTCTCCTCCTTTGGCGACGATCCGGTATTCCTGCCGGAATGTGCTGATTCCCCGATCAGTGTAATCCCGGACCTCCGAAGCGACCCGATCCAGGTCCTCGGGATGGACCATCGAGGCGAAGAGGACCTCACCGGAGAGGAGCTCCTCCGGTGTGTAGCCGAACTGCTTCACGTTGCTCGACACGAAAGAAACCGGCCAGCCTTTCCCGGTCCCCCAGCGGAAGAGGACCGCCGGACTGTTTTCCACCACGATGTTGGCCTGCCTCAGCGCCTCCTCAACCTTCCGCCTGCGGATGATGGTCAGGCCAAAGAACAGGACCATGACGCTCAGAAGGGAGACCACCAGCAATGTGGTCCAGACGTACCCCTTGTATCTCTCGAATAGGGAGTCGGGCCGGTTGATGATCACGGCCCTCCTGGGGAGTTTCGAGGCCGGGATATCGAACCGTTTGAGCTGACGGTGGTCGAACATATACTGGTTGGCCTCCAGGGCAGTGACGACGGGCATCCCGTCGGCGATCTGACCGCCCAGGATCCGCAGCGCCAGTCTCGCAGCCATCCGGCCCTGCCGATACCCGCTGACCAGTTTGCCCCCCACGATCCCGTATCCCAGATAGACGTCCCAGAGGGAATAGATGGGAACGGGACTGTGGCGACTGACCCACTGGGTCGACTCGCCGTACATGAGCTCCCGCCCCGTCTCGTCGGTGATCAGGCCGTTGAGGAAGACGATTGTTCCCCTCCCCAGGCCTTCCAGCCTCGTTTGCAATTCGGAAACGGGCAGGTCGTCCCAGAAGGTGACCGGGATATCGGGACGCCTGGTCAGGGCCGCGGCGAAACTGTCCCGATTGGCCTTGTCCGCCGCCACGCGGGTTCGGCCGATGACAATGATTCTGTCGGTTTCGGGGTGAAGACGGCGGGCCAGATCCACCGTGTCGAGAACCGAGACATCCTCGACCACACCGGTGATTCCCCGATGCCTGGAGAGGACGGCCGGATCGAAATTGTTGACGCCGCAAAAAACGATGGGAACGCCGGCGAAGGACCGTTCGCGCTGCTCCAGGACGAAATCGAAGGCGGCATTGTCCGAAACGATCAGAAGATCCGGGGTGTCCCGCTTGAACTTCGAGATCACCAACTCCCGGATCCGACGCGCATGCTGGGCGTCCACGGATCTGCGGGCGTCGAGATACTCGGCACCCATCTGGACAGGGATCCGTCCCTGGGCAAACCCGTCCCGGATCCCGTTCATGATGGAATCGGTCCAACTCAAGCCGGAATGGTAGGAATGGATGATGAAGACCTCAGGGATGGTTTCGGCGGCCTTTGCCCCCAGGGGCAGTACCGCCAGGAGGATCGGCAGGCCGATCTTGAGCAATCCCATGAGGGCGGAACGCATGTCCATAATGGCGACCGAAACGATAAGCGCGAAAGGCCATCCGCACAACGTCGTCCAGCATAGCCTGCCGTCGCCTTCGCTCTGGAGCATCCTGCCGGAAATCGACCCGAAGTCGGTACTCCTTGAAACCTTATAACATCAGGATAAACAAAGGAATCCATACTGTCAAGGAACCTTTTTGGCGTCCCCCTCTTCAGGAGAGACAAAATAGGCGGTAAAGAAAAAGCGGCTCCCGACCCCCAACTGGCTCTCCACCCATATACGGCCTTGCATCATCTGGACGATCCGTTGCGAGATGGCCAGCCCGAGCCCCGTGCCACCGTATTTGCGGGTGGCGGACGGGTCGACCTGGGTGAAGAATTCGAAGATGAGTTCCTGTTTGTCGGCGGAGATTCCGATTCCCGTATCCTGGACCGCAAAGCACAGCCCGACCCTATCCTCCGTTTTTCCCTCCAGAGAGACCTGGACCGCCACCTTGCCGTGTTCGGTAAATTTCACGGCATTCCCGACCAGATTCAGCAGCACCTGCTTCAAACGTCCCGGGTCCCCCCGGAGGACGTCAGGCACATCGGGATCGATGTGCGACAGAAGAGACAGCCCCTTGTCGCGGGCCTGCTTCTCCAGCGGCGCGACCACCGCGGACACCGCATCCTTCAGAGAGAAATCGATGGCCTCCAGGTTCAGTTTCCCGGACTCAATCCTGGAGAAATCGAGGACATCGTTGATGACCCTGAGCAATCCCCCCGCCGCCGTCTTTACGGTGCAAAGATATTCGGTCTGCTCCGCATCCAGCCGCGTATCCAGGGCCAAGTCGGTCATCCCGATGATCGCGTTCATGGGGGTACGGATCTCATGGCTCATGTTGGCCAGAAAGACGCTTTTGGCCCGATTCGCCTCCTCCGCGGCCTCCTTCGCCTGGCGCAGTTCCTCATTCCGACTCCACATGTTGCGTCGCAGGCTGGAAATGTAGGCCCCCATCCCGGCGAACCAGGAGACGACCGCGGCCGTCACGACCCATTGCAACACCTCGAGGCGCAGATCGATCAAGGAGGAATGGAAGGCCTGCAAGAGGGCGATGACCGCGGCGTGGCAGGCCACGATGAAAAAGGCAATGCCGAAGATCTGCCGGCTGTGGAGATGGAAGGTCCCGAATAGGAAGGAAACCAGGTAGAAGAGCAGGAAGACGGCACGCAGTTCGCGGGCCGAGTAGACCATGAGGCTGATGACCAGGATGGAAGTGATGATCTGCGGCAACGTCAGACTGGGGTCCGCAAAGCGGAGGTTCCAGCCCGTACGGAAAAGGGTGTAGAAGAACGCGATGAGAAAGAGGGTGGCCGCGGCAGACAAAAGAAAAGGGGTACGGTCGAGGATCCCCTCCCACCGGCAGAGCGCCGCCAGCAGCAGTACCATCAAGGCGCTCCCGGCCGCCATCCAGAAGCGCCGCATCCTCACTGCCTGTGCCTTATTCACCTCGGGTTTGAAGGGGACGTCTTTCAAAGGTGACCGCCTCAATCGTGATCAAGGGCATGTCATCACGTCTCGATCGAGTCCGAGCGAGGTCTCTGCGGGATGGACCCGACCCCCTATCTGATTTAAGGATAAGGATAAAGAAGGGGGACCTGGTCTGTCAAGGGGATATTCGCCTTAAGGCATGGCAGACCCTTCGGAGAGTCTCGCGACCCGTCCCCTTATCCAGGACGATCATCTGCAGGAGACGTCGGAGCCGTGCGCCGAGCCCTCCTCCGAACCCTCCCAAGATCAGGCGCCGGACATGGAGGCCATGCCAGGCCGGAGAGAGAGTTTCTCGACTGAGGTAACGATGGAAGGCCCTCTGCAGCCTTCCGGAGATCGGCACGGAAGAATTGTCCCGCCAGCCTGTTTTGACCTGCAAAAGATAATGGAAGAGAAGAAAAAAAGGCGTGAGCCCGACCGCGGCGGCTTCCTTCAGAAGTTCGTCTGTCCCGTCGATCCTGAAGAAACGCACGAGGGCGATGAACTCGCCCAGGGTGTAGGGCGATTCGTAGACCCACCCCGTATG
>JAJFUM010000472.1 GCA_021372415.1 Deltaproteobacteria bacterium | reverse complement strand
AGGTCGTTGGACGGGTCGGCCTCGGCGATCTGCTCCGCCTGGGCTCCGGCCACGCCCTCGGCGAAGGTTTGCCCCTTCTCCATGGCGCACAGGACGTAATTGCTCGTCGAGTTCAGGATGCCGTCGATTCTCAGGATGGTGTTCCCCCGCATGCAGCTTCTTGCCATGTCGAACACGGGGGAACCGTCCATGACCGTCGTCTCGTGCAGGAAGGCGACGTCCCTTTCGTCGGCACTCTTGCGGATCTCGCGGAAGGCGAAGGCCAGGGGGCCCTTGTTGCAGCTGATGACGTGGCGGCCACGCCCCAGGGCTATGCGGACGTGGCTGATGGCGGGTTCCCCGCGGTTTTCGATGGAAAGGGGGGACATTTCCACCAGCACGTCGTAGTCCAGGGTTTCCGCGGCCTCCAGGCTGTTTAGTTCGGAGTAGTCGGGGTTTCCGGGCGTGAACCGGCCATGCTCGCCCAGTTCCTGCAGGGCACGGGCCAAGTCGATGCCGCCTTCGTTCGCCAGGGATTTACGCTTTCCGGTGGTGATTCCGACGACGGACACGTCGAGGTCCGCCAGGCCGGGATAGTCGGCCCTGTGAACCAGGATGCGCGCCAACTCCCGGCCGACGTTCCCGAAGCCCACGAAAAGGAGCTTCAGGGGGAAGCGGTCCCGGCCCATGAGGCTATCCCTTCGCCAGTCGGCGGATTTCCTCGAGAAGGCGGGCGATCTCCTCCCGGGTGTTGTACATGGAGAAGCCGACCCGGATGACCCCTCCCGAGGGTGCCAGGCCCAGGACCTCGATCGCCCGGACGGCATAGAAGTCACCGTCCCAGACGAGCAGCCCCTTCTCCCCGAGCGCCTTTGCCGCCTCGGCAGGGTGCACGCCGTCGATCGTGATCGAAACGGTGGGCGCCCGGTGGGTACTGGAAAAGTCCGTTCCCCAGA
Source organism: Deltaproteobacteria bacterium (assembly GCA_021372415.1). GTDB lineage: Bacteria > Desulfobacterota > Syntrophia > Syntrophales > UBA5619 > JAKAFS01. Next base: position 957 of record JAJFUM010000472.1, on the reverse strand, counting down.
CCGTCACGCCGGGGATGGCCTTCACCTTTTCGTAGTACTCGGAGGCCAGCCCGTGCTCGTATGCGGCGATGGCCGTCATGCCCGAAACGACTCGGCTCCGGAGGTCAGGCCCCTCTCCCCAGGAGGCGATGTACTCGATGCCGGCCTTCACGCCCACGATGGCGGCGTGGTTCATCGTGCCGGTCTCGATCTTGAACGGGGCGACGTTGTCCTGCGTGCGAAGCCTGTCGGGGGTAAGGGAATCCAGGAGTCCCGGCCGGGTGTAGAGGATGCCGATGTGGGGCGCGTAGAACTTGTAGGCCGAGCAGAGCAGGAAGTCGACGTCGAGGGCTGTCACGTCCAGCGGGAAATGGGGGGCGTAATGGACGGCGTCTACCAATAGCCAGGCCCCGACGGCCTTCGAAAGGCGTCTTGCTTCCGCGATGTCGTTGATCGTGCCGAGGGCATTTGAGGAAAAGCCGATGGCGAGAAGACGGGTCTTCAGGGTGACCTTGGCGGCCATGTCCGCGTAATCCAGCCGTCCCGTGGGAAGCAGCTTCACTTCCTTCACGACGATGCCCCGCTCGACAAGGTGCAGCCAGGGACCCCGGTTGGCCTCGTGGTCGAGCTCCGTGATGACGATCTCGTCTCCCGGGGCCATTTCGCGCACCAGGGCGTGGCTCAGGGAGAAGTTCAAGGTCGTCATGTTGTGGCCGAAAGAGATGCAGTTCCAGTCAGGGGCCCCCAGGAAGGCCGCAACGGCTTCACGGGTTTCCTGGATGGCGGCGTCGGATTCGTTCGTGGTGATGAACATGCCGTGGGTATTGGAGTTGCAGGTCTTGTAGTACCAGGAGACGGCATCGATCACCTTTTGCGGGACCTGTGTTCCGCCGGGACCGTCCAGGTAGGCCAGGGGATATCCGTTATGGGTCCGGGCCAGGGCCGGAAAGTCCTCCCGGCAGCGTGCGGCTGTCTTGT
>JAJFUM010000458.1 GCA_021372415.1 Deltaproteobacteria bacterium | reverse complement strand
CGCTTCCCGCGGATCAGGGCTTCCCCCTGGTTTCCCAGGAGCCAGCCGAAGCCGTCGCCGTAGCCCACGGGGATCGTGGCGATCCGGGTCGGACGGCGGGCGATGAAGGTCCGTCCGTAGCCGATGCTGTACCCCTCCGGGAACTCCTTGACCAGGACGACCCGGGTCTTGAAGCTCATCACCGGGGCGATCCGGGCCTTGTCCCGGGTCTCGGGCGACGGATAGATCCCGTAGGACATGATTCCCGGCCTGACCATGTCGAGGTGGAAGGCCGGGTAGTTGAGGATTGCGCCGCTGTTGGAGGCGTGGCGGACGGGGATGTGGATCCCCTGCAGCGAGAGCTGTCCCAGGACGTCCGTGAATTCACGCCACTGCAGATCGTTGTAGTAGGAGAGGATCTCGCTTTCGGCGAAATGGGTGAAGATCCCGTCCAGGCTTAGATTGGGCAGGTGGGTGATCTCCCGGATGACCGCGAGGGCCTCCTCCTTCAGGATGCCGCCCCGGCCCATCCCAGTGTCCACCTCGACGTGTATCGGCGACCGGATCCCGGCCCGGCGGGCCTTGTCATGGAATTTGCGTGCGAAGCCCAGGTCGGAGACCGAGGGTGCCAGGTTGTACTTGATGATCTGGTCGATCTCGGAATCGGGGGCCGGAGAGAGGATGACGATCGGGGCCGTGATCCCGCTCACCCGGAGTTGGACCCCTTCGTCGGCGTTGGCGACGCCCAGGCAGTCGGCGCCGTTCTTCAGGGCGACGTTCGAGATCTCGATCGCTCCGTGGCCGTAGGCGTCCGCCTTGACCACCTGCATGATCCGGACATCGGGGCCGACCAGGCGCCGCATCTCCTTCCAGTTCGCGGCGAAGCGTCCCAGATCCACCTCCACCCAGCTTCGATACCTCAGATCTTCTTTCATGGCCATCAACTTGTCTCCATCCCAGTCCCTTCCCCGAAGGGGAGGGGGATCATTTCCTGGTCATCGTGCAGACGCCGTCCCACTCCCCTTCGGGAGGCGGACAGTCCTTGATCGTTTCGCACCGCTCGATATAGAGCCGGGCGGGGCCGTCGTCGGGTCTGATCCCGAGGACCTCCCTGAAGTCCCGGATCGCCTCGTCCCACCGGCACGCGCGGTAACGGGCGAGTCCCCTTTCGAAGGGAACGGTGAAGGTCTGCCACCGGGCCGCGTCGCCCTTCTCGCCCAGGAGCTCGAAGATCCGGACCGGGCGTTCCTTCCCCTTGACCCGGACGGCGTCGATCTCCCGGCAGAAGAGCTCGTCCCGGACCCTCTCGTGGGTGGATTCGCTGATCAGGATGCTCGTCCCGTATTCCTTGTTAGCCCCCTCCAGGCGGGAGGCCAGGTTCACGCTGTCCCCCATGACCGTGTAGTCGAAACGCATCTGGGAGCCCATGTTTCCCACCACCATGTCGCCCGTGTTGATCCCGACGCCGATGGCGACCTCCGGCCTCCCCTCGGCCGACCATTTCTTCCGGAGGCGCTCCAGTTCCCCGATCATCCCGATCCCGGTCCGGCAGGCGTGCAGGGCGTGGTCGGGCTGGTCGAGCGGCGCGCCGAAGACCGCCATGATCGCATCGCCGATGTACTTGTCGAGGAGGCCGTCGTACCTGAAGACGATGTCCGTCATCGCCGTCAGGTATTCGTTGAGCAGATGGACCAGCTCCTCGGGCGAGAGCTTCTCGGAGATCGCGGTGAAGCCCCGGATGTCGGAGAATATCACCGAGAGGTTTCGCTTGTCGCCGCCAAGCTTCAGCTTCGCCGGGTCCTTGAGGATCTCGGCGACGACCGAGGCGTTCAGGTAGTACTGAAAGGCGCCGCGGATCTTCTTCTTCTCCCGCTCCTCGGTCACGTACCGGTAGACAGCGATCCCCAGGTAGATCGCGATCATCGTCAGGAGGGGATAGACCATGTTCAGCCACAGGCTGTACCGGATGAAGATCGCCGTGTTCGCCGCGACAAAGGCGCCGATGAGGGCCAGAAAGAGCGCGATTCCGGCCAGGGCCTTCATCCTGGGGACGGCGATCCCCATGACCAGACCCATGACGACGATCGCGCAGAGGTCCAGAAGGCGGGTCCAGCCGGAGTGGATGAGGAAGTTCCGGTGGAGGATGTTGTCGATCACGTTGGCGTGGATCTCCACGCCCGGGTAGACGGAGCCGTAGGGGGTGACCCGCATGTCGTAGATGCCCGTGGCCGTGGCGCCCACCAGGACGATCTTACCCCGGAAGGTCTCGGGCTTCAGGCGGCCGGCCAGGACATCGCAGACGGAATGGTGCGGGAACGTGCCTCCCGGGCCGAGATAGTTGATCAGGAGCCTCCCGCTTTCGTCGGCGGGGATCTCCTCCCTGCCGAGGCGGATGCCCTCGACACCGTAGCCGGCGACGTTAAGGACGAGGTCCGGCCGGTCCAGGTACTGGTGGAGCAGGGAGAGGGCCAGGGAGGTGTAGAGCTGGCCCTGATGGCGGATCACGAGCGGCGCCCAGCGGATAACGCCGTCGCTGTCCTGCAGGGAGTTAAAAAAGCCGCTGTTGCGGGCGGCTCCGGTGAGCGCCGGGATGTTCGGCTGGGCCGCGTATGCCCGGATCAGGGGCGCCTCGCCCGCCCCCGCCTCGACCCGGACCGTCGGGAAGCGGGAGTTGGCGATGGCCTCCTGCCCGGCGGCGATCTGCCCCCGGCTTAGATGACCCACCTCCTGACCGGTGATGTGGAAGAAGTAGCCGAGGGTGACGTTCCCGGCTCTTTGGATGGCGCGGGCGAGAGCTGCGTCGCTTTCGCCGGCCGGTTCGGCAAAGATGATGTCGAAGCCGACCGCCTTGGCCCCGTATCCCTTGAGGACATCGACGAGGCGGGCGATGGTCGCCCGCGGCCAGGGCCACCGGCCGAGTTCGGCCAGGCTCTTCTCGTCGATGGCCACAATGAGAGTCTCGCCGCCCGCCCGGGAGGCCCCCCGGGAGACCATCCGCAGGTCCAGGGCCTTGAGTTCCATGAAACGCAGGAAAGGGGCGTCGAAGGCGAAGAGGACAAGGGCGATGAAGATGACGAAAATCGTTATCTTCAGGGGGGTTACCACCAGGATCTTCCGCATACGCCCATTCAAGAGCCGCCCTCCGCCTAAAATCTGCGAAATCATATCAGAGAAGACCCGAAAGTCAAGGCAGAGTCCCGATTACACTAAAATCTTGACAAGGTGGGTGGGTTACGATAGAAAGGCAAAGCCTCGCAAGAGGAGGTTCACCAGCGACAGCAAAAAAGCCGATGTAGCTCAGACGGTAGAGCAGCTGATTCGTAATCAGCAGGTCAGCAGTTCGATCCTGCTCATCGGCTCCAGTAAAAACAGGGGGTTAGGTAATAGTTGCCTAGCCCTCTGTTTTTGTTTGAAGCAATTTTTACCGCCATTTTACCGCTTCTGGAACAAGATCGTTCAAGGACACACCTGTTTTCTGATATCATAGCATCACTCCAGTATCTCTATTGCTTTGCTATCAAGTTTCCAAGAGTTGCCTTTAGTCTATCGTCACCGCTTGAGAAGATGGAAGAAGCGGGAACGAAATATCTCGGCGAGTGAGGGGATCGAAGCTTGTCTTTCAATGTACAGTGTGAAGGGGAGAAG
>JAJFUM010000237.1 GCA_021372415.1 Deltaproteobacteria bacterium | reverse complement strand
GAGCCACGCCTTGATCCGGAGGGCGTCCTCCAGTTTTTTGAGGGTGAAGACCCCCTTCCGGTTCTCCCCGGGGATCCCCGGCATCAGGGGCACGGTCCCCGTCCCCAGGACCAGGACATCATAGGGGAGGGGCTCCCCCTGTGAGAGCCGGACCGTTCTTCCCTTTTCGTCGACCTCTTCCACGCGGACACCGGTCCGGGTATCGATCCCCTGCTCCCGGAACTGCTCGGGCGTCCGTGCGATCAACCGCTTCTCGTCTTGGATTACATCGCCGATGTAATAGGGCATCGGGCAGGCAGCCACGGAGACCTCGGGACGCTGTTCGATCAGGACGATCGAAAGCTCCGGGTCCCGTCGCCTGGCCTCGGCGGCCACTGAGGCGCCGCCCGCCCCGGCCCCGACAATCAACACCTGTTTTTTCATAAGGACCTCCCCTTTTCATCCCGGAGTCAAGCCGGAAAGTGGTCAAGGACGAAAGATGTCCATGTCAGAAAGAAAGCCTGCTCGATGGCATAAAACCTGCTTCCGACGTCACGGCCAGGGGTCGGGTCAGCCTGCCTTCGCCGCCGAGCGGCGGACGGCATAGAGACCCGCGCCGGCGGCCATCATGGCCAGACACAGGAGCTGCCCCATGCTGAAGGGACCCAGGACCAGGCCCAACTGGGCGTCCGGCTCCCGGAAAAATTCGATGACGAAGCGGATCGCCCCGTAGCCGATCAGGTACCAGGCGAAGAGGGCCCCGTCGAAGGGGCTTTTCCTGCGGACCGCCCAGAGGACGGCGAACAGGACGACCCCCTCGAAGAGGGCCTCGTAGAGCTGGGAGGGGTGGCGCAGCAGGTGCAGGGGGTCCAGGGGGAAGACCATCCCCCAGGGGACCGTCGTGGCCCGGCCGTACAGCTCGCCGTTGATGAAGTTGCCGAGCCTCCCGAAGGTGTAGCCGAGCGGAATCGCGGGACATATCAAGTCCGCGAAGCGCCAGAAGGCGATCTTCCGCCGCCGGCAGAAGACGACGGAGGCGATCAGGACCGCGATGACGCCGCCGTGGTAGGACATCCCGCTGATCCCGACGAAGTGAAAACCGCCTGAGAACTGGAAGGGAAACAAGATCTCCAGGGGATGGCCCAGGTAGTAGTCCAGGTTGTAGAAAAAGACGTAGCCGAGCCGTCCGCCGATGATCACCCCGAGAATCGCCCAGACGAAGTAGTCCTGGACCTGCTCGGCCGTGTAGGGGTAGCCTTCCCGCTTGATCCGGTAGAGGACGAGGAAATAGGTGCAGGCGAAGGCCACCATGTACATCAGGCTGTAGTATCGGAGCTGGAAGGAGCCGATCTCCAGGAGGGTGGGGCTCATCTGCGCCGGGAGGTGGCGCCAGGCCAGGATCCAGTCCTGCATCAGTAAGCCTCCCCCTTCAGCTCTTCGACATGGAGCTGGGCGGAAAAGGCCGCCGTGGCCCCGTCGCCGCAGGCCGTGACCACCTGCCGGAAGCGCTTCGCCGTACAGTCCCCACAGGCGAAGACCCCCGGTACCGAGGTCTGCATGTTCGCATCGACCTGGATGTAGCCGCCCGCATCAAGGGCCAGCGCCCCCTGGAAGGGGGCCGTGTTGGGGGTGAGACCGACGAAGATGAAAAGGCCGCTCACGGCCAGATCGCGTGTCTGGCCGGTCTTGACGTCCCGGAGCCGCACGGCCTGGACGAGGTCCAGGCCGTCGATCGACTCGACGACCGAATTCCAGGCGAAGGCGATCTTGTCGTTCGCAAAGGCCCGCTTCTGGAGGATCCCTGTGGCGCGCAGCCGGTCCCTCCGGTGGATGACCGTCACCTTCTTCGCGAAGCGGGTCAGGAAGAGGGCCTCTTGGATCGCCGTATCGCCGCCGCCGACCACCGCCACCTCGCGGTTCCGGTAGAAGGGGCCGTCGCAGGTCGCGCAGAAGGAAACCCCCCGGCCGATGAACCGCTCCTCGCTCGGAATCCCGAGGCGACGCCAGGTGGCCCCCGTCGCGACGACGACCGACAGGGCGCCGTAGCGCGCCTCACCGGCCGCGATCTCCCAACCTGCCAGCCCGCCCCAGTCTTTCCTCACCAGGCCTGTCACATCGCCGGAGGCGGTCTGGAGGCCGAATTCGACGGCCTGCGTCTTGAAACGCTCGGCCAGCTCGAAGCCGTTGATCCCACCGGGGATCCCCGGATAGTTCTCCACGATGTCGGTAATCGTCACCTGGCTCACGGAGGTCTCTCCGGCGATCGCCAGCGTCCGAAGGTTTGCCCGGGCAGCGTACATCCCCGCCGTGAGTCCTGCCGGTCCCCCTCCGATGATGACGACGTCATAAGGTTGGGTGGAAACCGCCTCTTCAACCATCGCCCTTCTCTCCCCCTTTCTTGTCTTCTCCGACCCATTCCACACGAGGCGGACAAGGGCCTGCCTTTGGTCCATTTAATCGACAAACCGGTGGTTTGTAAAGCCGAAAAAGGACCTTCCTTTCAGCTTGACAGGACAACAGGGATTGCCTATAGTTCCGGCGCCTCAGATGAATGCTCACGATGATCCAGCAAAAAGGGGGGAACTTTATGTTGGACAATCCGCTGCATCTGCTTCTGAACCCTAAATCCATCGCTACCGCCGGCGCGGGGAACAACCCGCTCAAGATGGGAACCCTCCAGGCCCTCTCGATCCTGAAAGACGGCTGGCAGGGGACCTTCTACCCCGTTCATCCCACCGAAAAGACCGTGCTGGGACACAAGGCCTACGCCACGCCGCTCGACCTGCCCAAGGCCCCGGACCTGGCCATGCTTATCGTCCCGACGGCCCAGGTTCTGCCGCTCTTCGAGCAGTTCGCCCAGATCGGGACCAAAAGGGTCGTCGTCGTCAGCGCGGGGTTCAAGGAAACCGGCAAGGAGGGCAGGCGCCTGGAGGAGCGGCTGAACGAGATCGCCGCGGCCAACGGGATGCGTTTCCTCGGCCCCAACTGCGTCGGCTTCGTCAACACCGCCCAATCCCTCAACGCGACCATCGCCCCCATGGAGGCAAGGCCGGGCCTGTTGGGACTCGCCTCCCAGAGCGGCACCTACATCACCCAGACCCTCGCCTATCTGCGCGAACGGGGAATCCGCTTCAGCAAGGCGGTCAGCTGCGGGAACGAGGCCAACATCGACATGGTGGACGTCCTGGAATACTTGGGCCAGGACGAACAGACCCGGGCGATCATCCTGTACATCGAGGGGATCCGCGACGGCCGGCGATTCATCGAGACCGCCCAGCGGATCACGCCGGTCAAGCCGGTCCTCGCCCAGTACGTAGGCGGATCGGCCGCCGGCGCGCGGGCGGGGCTGAGCCATACTGGGGCCATGGCGGGACCGGACGAGCTGTACGAAGGCATTTTCCGCCAGGCAGGCATCATCCGCTGCCAGAGCATCGAGGACCTCTACAGCCATGGGTGGGTCCATGCCACCCAGCCCGCCCTGAAGGGGACCCGGCTCGGGATCGTTACCAACTCCGGCGGCCCGGGGACGGCGATTGCCCACAACGCCGACCAGGGCGGCCTGACGGTCCCCGCCTTTTCGGAGACCCTCCGGAAGGGAATTGCGGAGCTCATCCCCGGCCACGCCTCCAGTGCAAACCCCGTCGACGTCACCTTCAACATGGACATGGACCTCCTGTCGACGGGCCTTCCCGAACGAATCCTGCGGAGCGGCGAAGTCGACGCCCTCGTCGTGCACGGGGCGATGGGTACCGGTTTCATGCGGGAGGTCTACCCGCACGTCCGGGAAGTGGTCGGAAACCCGTCCTTAGAGGAATTCCTCGCGCCCTTCAAGACAGATCTCTCGGAAAAGGCCGCACTCCCGGAGCGGTACGGCATCCCCCTGGTGATCTCCTCCTTCTTCGGCCGGGAGGACAACTATACCGACGTCTACCGGGACCACGGCATCCCCGTCTTTGACTCGCCGGAAAAGGCGGCCCGGGGCATCGCCTCTCTCCTGCGCCACAAGGAGATCCGGGAGCGTAAAGCGATCGTCAGGCCTGAACTGCCGGAGGAGAACCCTTCGGCCTCCAGGATCATCGCCGAAGCCATCGCCGCCGGCCAGAAGGCCCTGAACGAGCACCAGGCCAAGAAGATCCTGGCTGCCTACGGCATCCCGGTCACCAAGGAGGTCCTCGTCGCGACCGAGGACGAGGCGGTGAAGATTGCCCGGAGGATCGGCTTCCCGGTCGCCGCAAAGGCCTGCTCCTGGGAGATCATGCATAAATCGGGCAAGGGACTCATCGCCCTGAACATCCCTTCGGAGGTCCCGCTCCGCGATGCCTTCCGATCCATCCGCCGAGCCGCCGGCCAGACGGTCCCGATCCTTGTCCAGGCCATGATCCCCGGCGGCCGCGAATTCGTCGCCGGGATGACCCGACTGGCGGGTTTCGGTCCCTGCATCCTCTTCGGCCTGGGAGGCGCCTTCACCGAGGCCTTCCGGGACACGACGCTCCGGTCGGCCCCCCTCAGCGAGACCGAGGCGGAGGAGATGCTCTTCGACATCCGGGCCAAGGCGCTCCTGGGGAAGTTCCGGGGTCTTCCCGCAGCCGACACCCAGGCCCTCACCCGGATCCTCCAGGGTCTGGGCGTCATCGCCCTGCGTCACCAGGAGATCGCCGAGATCGACCTCAACCCCGTGATTGTCGCCGGCTCAAGGCCCGTTGTTGCCGACGCCCTCTTCATCCTGAAGGGGCGCAATTGACAGAAGGCCCGGCTGCGTCGCCGCAGCCGGGCCTTTATCGTCCCTCCCCTTCTGCCCTTATTCCGGCAGTCCTCACTGTCCGCGCCTTACCCCATCCGGCGACGGAGTTCGGCCTCCAGCGTCTCGAAGAACCGGTCGGTGGTCTCCCACTCCTGATCGGGGTCGACCATGAGGGCCAGGTCCTTGGTCATGTGGCCCGCCTCGACCGAATCGATGCAGACCCGCTCCAAGGTCTCGGCAAAGCGGACCACATCTGGCGTGGCGTCGAGCTGACCGCGGCGGATCAGGCCGCGCGTCCAGGCAAAAACCGAAGCGATGGGGTTCGTCGAAGTCTCACGACCGGCCTGGTATTCCCGGTAGTGGCGGGCCACGGTGCCGTGGGCGGCCTCGGACTCGAAGGACCTGCCGTCCGGGCTCATCAGGACCGAAGTCATCAGCCCCAGCGACCCGTAGCCCTGGGCCACGGTGTCGGACTGGGTGTCGCCGTCGTAGTTCTTGCACGCCCAGAGATAGCCGCCGCGCCACTTGATGTTGCAGGCGACCATGTCGTCGATCAGACGATGCTCGTAGGTCAGGCCGGCAGCCTTGAACTTCTCAGCGAATTCGGCATCGAAGATCTTCTGGAAGAGGTTCTTGAATCGGCCGTCGTAGACCTTGAGGATCGTATTCTTCGTGGAGAGGTAGACCGGATACCTGCGCGCCAGGCCGTAGTTGAAGCAGGCGCGGGCGAAACCGGAGATCGATTCGTCGGTGTTGAACATCGCCAGGGCCGCTCCGGACCCGGAGGATTTGTACACCTCCCTTTCGATCGCCGGGCCGCCGTCCTCCGGGAAAAAGGAGAGCTTCAGCGTCCCCTTGCCGGGGAAGAGGAACTCGCTCGCCCGGTACAGGTCGCCAAAGGCGTGGCGGGCCACGATCACCGGCTTGTCCCAGTGGGGGATCAGGCGCGGCACGTTCCGACAGATGATCGGCTCGCGGAAGATGGTCCCGTCGAGGATGTTCCGGATAGTCCCGTTCGGGGAAGGGAGCATCCTGGGCGATCCGAACTCCCTCACGCGGGCCTCGTCGTGGGTGATCGTTGCGCACTTGATCCCGACGCCATAACGCTTGATGGCCTCGGCGGCCTCGACGGTAACCTGATCGCCCGTGGCGTCGCGCTTCTGGATTCCCAGGTCGTAGTATTTCAGATCGATCTCCAGATAGGGGAGGATGAGTTTCTCTTTGATCTTGGCCCAGATGACCCGGGTCATTTCATCGCCGTCCATCTCGACAACGGGATTCTTGACTTTGATCTTTTCCATGATTGTTCGGCTCCACCCCCACTAAGGTTCAGATTCGGGCCGGCCCGCGGTGTCTGATCGACGCGGTCCCGGCCATTTTAAAAAACAGGCCTTGCTTTATGCCCGATTCGACGCGAATAAGCAAGTCATTTCCAACCTTGGAGGCCACCCCCTTGTCCCTTCGACCGGGAAGGGACCGCGGGAAAGGGAATTGAATTCAAGCCACCCATAGGGTATAGAAGAGGCACCACAAAAAAAGGAGACAGGGTTATGGATCTGGGAATTGCCGGGAGAAAGGCCATCGTCGGCGGAGCAAGCGCAGGGCTGGGCAAGGGCTGCGCCATGGCGCTGGCCCGCGAGGGCGTTGAGGTCACCATCGTGGCCCGCACTGCCGCCAATATCGAGGCCGCGGCCGAGGAGATCCGTGCCGCGACCGGTTCCAGGGTGACGGCGGTCGCCGCAGACATCACGACCGACGAGGGACGGGCGGCGGTCCTCAGGGCCTGCTCGAAGCCGGACATCGTGGTGAACAACTCGGGGGGGCCCCCCTCGGGAAACTTCCGCGACTGGGACCGGGAGACCTGGGTCAAGGCCCTCAACGGCAACATGCTGTCGGCCATCTTCATGATCAAGGACACGGTGGACGGGATGATCGCCCGCAAGTTCGGACGGATCGTGAACATCACATCGAGCGCGGTGAAGGCCCCGATCCCCATCCTCGGGCTCTCGAACGGCGCCCGTTCGGGCCTGACCGGCTTCGTCGCCGGGGTTGCCCGCGAGGTGGCCAAACACAACGTGACGATCAACAACCTCCTCCCGGGCGATTTCGACACAGAGCGCCATCAGTCCAATACCCGGGCCATGGCCAAGCTCCAGAACCGGACCTACGAGGAGGTGCGGGCCAGCCGGATAGCCCAGGTCGCCGCGGGCCGCTTCGGGACGCCCATAGAGTTCGGCCAGTATTGCGCCTATCTGTGCAGCGCTCAGGCCAGCTTCATCACCGCCCAGAATCTTCTGATCGACGGCGGGAAGTACCCCGGGACCTTTTAAGGGTCCGGACGCCCGGAGTGGACAATGAGCC
>JAJFUM010000432.1 GCA_021372415.1 Deltaproteobacteria bacterium | reverse complement strand
GTGCGGGCCGCCGTGGAGAGCGTCGCCGAGAACACCGTAGACGGGATCATCGCCCCGCTCTTCTTCGCCGCGCTCGGCGGACCCGTGGCGGCGATGGCCTACAAGGCGGTCAACACCCTCGATTCGACGATCGGCTATCGGAACGACCTCTATATCGATTTCGGCCGGACCGCCGCCAAGATCGACGACGGGGCAAACTACATCCCCGCCCGGCTCTCGGTGCCAATCTTCGCTTTGGCCGCGGCCCTCCTAGGATTCAGGGCTTCGGGTGCCTGGCGCATCGCCCGGCGGGACGGGCGCAGGAATATGAGCCCCAACGCGGGCTTCCCCGAGGCGGCAGTCGCCGGGGCACTGGGGATCCGCCTTGGCGGCCTCATGGAGCGCCGGGGACGGCCAGTGGACCAGCCCGAGATCGGCGATCCGATCGTCCCCCTGGCGCGCCGCCACATCCTGGCGGCGAACCGCCTGATGTTCCTGGCCACCCTGATCGCCGTGGCCTGCTTCGCCGCGGCCAGGTGGTGGATTGTCTCGTTCCTGGCTATGCCTTAGCGCGCGGCGCAAATCCGCAGCGCAGGACGCGGCGGCCAAACCATGAGGTCGGAACATGAGATTCCGCCCTCGACTGAAAGATGCAGGGTACAGCGGCTCAAAGAAACCGCGGGTACAGGCAGAAAGACGAAAATTCATGGAAGAAAAGAGAAGGATACTGATCGTGACCGGCAACGGAAAGGGGAAGACGACGGCCGCCCTGGGGATGGCGCTTCGGGCCTGGGGCCACGGCATCCCCCTGTTCTTGATCCAGTTCGTCAAGTCCGACCGGGCGACCGGGGAATACGCTGCCTTGGAGAGGCTCGGCATCGAGGTTCGCGTGGCCGGCCTCGGCTTTGTTCCGCCCCGGGACGACCCCAGGTTCGAGGCCCATGGCCGGGCCGCCGAGGAGGGTCTCCAGATCGCCGCCGAGGTCCTCCGCTCCGGGCGGTACGGCCTGGTGATCCTGGACGAACTCTGTTACGCCGTCGCCCGGGGCTTGGTCGCCGAAGGGGCGGTCCTTGGTCTCCTGGAAGCGGCGGACCCTTCGGTCACCATCGTCATGACGGGACGAGGGGCCACGGAAGGCCTCATCGCCGCCGCCGACACCGTCTCAGAAGTGCGTTCAGTAAAGCACGGCTTCGACGCGGGCCTCAAGGCGAAAAAGGGGGTGGAGTTCTGATGGCGCGCTGCCCAACCCTGGTCATCGCCGGAACCTGCAGCGGCTCGGGGAAGACGTCGCTGGCCCTGGCGATTGCCCGAGCCCTTGTCCGCCGGGGACTGCGTGTCCAGACCTTCAAGGTGGGTCCGGACTTTCTCGACCCGACCTACCTGGCTCTCGCCTCGGGGAGGCCCTGCTACAATCTCGACGGCTGGATGTCCGGCCGGGAATACCTGGAGCGGCTCTTCGAGAGAGCTGTGGCGGATGCCGATCTGGCCATCGTCGAGGGGGTGATGGGGCTCTTCGACGGGGCGGACCCTGAAACCGACGAGGGGAGCACGGCCGAGATCGCGCGGAGGCTGGACGCCCCGATCCTCCTGGTCGTCAATGTCCACGGGATGGCCCGGAGCCTGGCCGCGCTGGTCAAGGGGTTCTCGATCTTCGAGCCGGATCTTTGCTTCACCGGCGTCGTGGCCAACCACTGCGGCTCCGAACGTCACGCCGCCTGGCTCGCCGACTCGCTGAAGGCCGCGGGCCTGCCCCCGCTTCTGGGCGCCCTGCCCCGGGGAGCCTTTCCCGGGCTTGCCAGCCGCCACCTGGGTCTGGTCACTGCCGACTCCGAGCGGCTCCCCGAGGCGGTCCTCGACGCCCTGGCCGAGACCGTGGAGAGGCATGTCCCCTTGGAGTGGCTCTTTCCGGGTCTGCGGTTGAAACCGCTCCCCCCAGGCCGGGTCCCATTTTCTCAGGGGGAGAGCGATGGGGGCGATAACCCGGGGAAAGAGTGGGCAACGCCGAAAGGTCTTGGGGAAAGTCCTACGGCATCCCCGCAGCCCGGCGACTGTCAACTGGACCTTTTTTCGGAATGGGAAGAGGCAAAAGCGCCGGCCGTTCTTCCACCCGCCCCCCAATACAGCCCGGCGGTCCGCCTGCGCCTCGGCGTCGCCCGGGACGCCGCCTTCCACTTCTACTACCAGGACCTCTTCGACGCCCTGGCCGCGGCGGGGTGCGAGATCGTCTTCTTCTCGCCGCTCGCCGAAGAGCGGCTCCCGGAGGGGCTCTCCGGACTCGTGATCGGGGGGGGATATCCGGAGGTCCATGCGGCTGCCCTTTCGGCCAACGCTGGCATGCTGTCTGCTATCCGGGCCTATGCAGCCTCCGGGCGGCCCCTCTACGCCGAATGCGGCGGCCTGATGTACCTTTCCGAGGGGATCGAGTCGGATGGCCGTTTTCACCCTCTCCTGGGGATCCTCCCCGTCCGGACGCAGATGCTGGCCCGCAAAAAGACGCTCGGCTACGTCGAGGTCACGCTCCGGGAGGACTCTCTTTGGGGCCCTCGGGGCACGATCCTCCGCGGCCACGAGTTCCACTACTCGGAGATGGTCGGCGATCCGTCGGCGTACGGAGCTTGGCGGAGGATCTACGATCTAAGACGGCGCCGCTCGGAGGGAAGCGAGGCCGAAGGATTCCAGAAAGGGGCGATCCTGGCCTCCTACACGCACCTGCACCATGCGTCCCAGCCGGGATCCATCGACTTTTTTCTCAGGATCTGTGGAGGCAGGCCATGAACAAGGCACCCCGTCGGCCCCTGATCGGGGCCTTCCTCGAAGCGCCCCTGAGCGGCCAGGAGATCGAGGTGAGATCCCTCGACATCATCGAAAAAGAGGCCCCGCCGCACCGATTCACGGCAGAGCAATGGCCAATCGTCCGCCGGATGGTCCACACCGTCGGCGACTTTGCCATCATGGATGCCGTCCGTTTCTCTCCGGATGCTGTCGCCGCTGGGATCAAGGCCCTGCAGGAATGCCGGTCGATTTACGCCGACTCGAACATGATCCGGGCGGGAATCTCCATCGAGAGGCTTAGAGCGGTCTGCGGGTTCTATCGAAAGGAGAGTCTCCTGTGCCACGTGGCAGACGAGGACGTGATCCGGCAGGCCCGCAGGAGCGGCCTGCCCCGCTCCCTCCACGCCGTCCAGAAAGCGAAACCCCTCTTGGAAGGGGCGATCGCGGTGATCGGAAACGCCCCGGTCGCGCTTATGGAGATCAGCCGGATGGTTGTCGAGGAGGGGCTCCGGCCCTCCCTTGTCGTGGCGATGCCGGTAGGCTTCGTTCACGTCGTGGAGAGCAAGGAAGAGCTGATGGGGCTCGGCGTCCCCTATATCGCCACGGCGGGACGCCGCGGCGGGAGCCCACTGGCGGTCAGCGTCGTCCATGCCCTCTGCGGCCTGGCGGCAGCAGCCAGGGGGAAGGAAACACCATGATGAACCCATCAAGAGACCTGTGGGGGGATTTCTCCGGGGTGCGGAATCTTTTTTTGATGCGCCCCGCTGTGAAATCCCACCATAAACTTATCTTGATTCAGGGAAAGGTTTTTTAACCATGCCGTGCACTGTAAGAAAAAACGACAACAAGGGGAATCGGGCCGTGATCTTGATCGGCCACGGCAGCCGTGCTGCGGGGGCCGACGACGACATGGAGCGGGTGGCCTACCGCCTGCAGGAGAATGGAGAGCCGATCGTGGAGGTCTGCCGGATGGGGCGGGGAACCCCCTTCGCCGAGGTCCTGGAGCGGTGCATCCGCAAAGGGGCGAAGACGGTCCTCGTGATCCCCTACTTCCTCCACTTCGGCGTCCACCTACGCCAGGACATCCCCGAGATCCTCCGCATGGCCGTCGCAGGCCATCCCGGGGTCCGCCTGGTCCTGGGCCTGCACCTCGGCTACGACGAGGCCCTTGTGGCGCTCGTCGAAAAGCGCGTCGAGGAATCCATGGACCTCTGCGATATCCGCGAGACGGCTGAGGTGCCGATCGACCGGCATCCCGGGGAGGTCCCTGCCCGAAAGACGGGACAGTCTTGACCACGACCCCAGAAAGAGGCCGGAAGGGCAATCGGGCCGTCCGGCAGAGGCAATAAGGAGAAAGGCACCATGACAAGATATTCGCAAAGAACCGCCCTGGCAGTCTTGACAGCTGCCGCGGTCTGCCTGCTTCCCGAGGCGGCCTTCGCCATGCACATCTCGGAGGGGATCCTGCCGGCCTCTTGGGCCGTCCTCTGGGGGGCGCTGGCGATCCCCTTCGTGGCCTGGGGACTCAGGGATCTGAAGCGCCGGAGCCGGAACGAACCCGCCTTCAAACCCTTCGTCGGCCTCGTCGGGGCGGCGGTCTTCCTGATCTCCTGCATGCCCATCCCCATCCCTACAGCCGGCACCTGCTCCCACCCCTGCGGCACAGGCCTCGCCGCGATCCTCATCGGCCCGGGGCTCACCGTCGTCGTCGCGAGCATCGCCCTGACGCTCCAGGCGCTCTTCCTGGCCCACGGGGGACTGACGACCCTCGGGGCGAACATCCTCTCAATGGGCGTGGCCGGGGCCTACATCGGCTACGGAACCTATTGGATCGGCCGCCGCCTGGGGCTCCACGTCCTGGCCGCGGCGGCCCTGGCGGGGGTCCTCTCGGACTGGGGGACCTATGCCGTGACCTCCCTGGAGCTGGCTGCCGCCCTTCACGGGGGAGGCTCCTTTTCGGCGATGTTCTCCCTGATCCTCCTGGCCTTCGTCCCGACCCAGATCCCCCTGGGTCTGGTCGAGGGGGCCCTCTGCGCCGGGGCGCTGAAGTTCATCAGAAGCCGCAGGCCAGAACTGCTTCGGTCTGTCTCGGTTGGAGGGGTGTCATGAAAAGAATGATCGCGACCCTGTTCCTGGCAGGGTTTCTCTGGATCTGGCCGGGCGTCTCGGACTCGCCTCTGGC
>JAJFUM010000412.1 GCA_021372415.1 Deltaproteobacteria bacterium | reverse complement strand
CTGCGGTTTCCTTTCCAGGTTGCCGGGATTGCCGTTGCTCTCTGCGAAGGAAGGGATCGGGCCCAGGTAGGGGATCTTCAGCCGATCCTTGATGTCCTCAGGGATCTTGATGGTGTTGTCCAGGTACTCCAGGAAAAAGGCCAAGCCGACCCCCAGAACCAGGCCCACAATCAGACCCAGGAGGATGTTCTGCATTTTTTTAGGTTTCACCGGCGCTTTGGGGATCTCTGCCGGATCGACGATGCGGATGTTCCCTGTCCGAATATTTTCGGTGAGGGACGTCTCTTTGAAGCGCTTGATGACCAGGTCGTACATCTCCTTGGTGCTTTCCGCCTCGCGCTTCAGGACACTGTAGTCGATCGCCTTCTCGTTGAGGTTGAAGCTTTCCCCCTTCTGGCGTTCCAGGGAGCTCTTCAGGGACTGCTCGCGTGCCTGGGCGACCTTGAAACTGTTGTACAGCGAGTTGATCACCCGGTTGACCTCTTCGGCCTTACGGCCCTGGAGGGTCGCCAGTTCGTTCTGGATGGCGACGATCTGGGGATGGTTCGCCCCGTATTTTTTTGAAAGTTCGGAGCGGCGTTTGTAGAGTTCCACCTCCATCTGTTTGATCTGGCGGATCAGGTCGTTGTTGAGGACCTCGGGGATCGAGTCGAGCATCTCGGGGGTTTTCTGGAGGGCCACGGCCTGTTTGTAGCGGGTTTCCGCCTCCACCCGCTTGGTCTCCGCCTCGACGACCTGGGCATTGATGGCGGCCAGCTTCTGGGCCGTGATGGTCTCCACATCCTTTGAAAAATCGGTGATGATGTTGTGCTGTTCCTTGTAGCGCAGGAGGGCCTGCTCGGCCTTTTCGACCTTCTTGCGCTCCTCTTCGATCCGGCTGTTGAGCCAGTTCATCGCGTCCTGGGTGGCCTTGAGTTTGGTCTCCAGGTTGAGGTCGATGTAGGCCCGGGCGAGGTTGTTGGCGATCTTCGCGGAGAGAGCCGGGTCCTTGGCCTCGAAGCCGATATCGACCAGACGGCTGTTCCGGATGGGCGTCACATGGATCCGGCTGATGAATGCGGAGACAAGCGGGGATTCCTCCTCGGTTTCAGGGACCAGGACCCCACCCTCGGGGATCTTCTTTTCGGCCCTTATCATCGACTTGAGGGCATCGATCATCTCCGAGACGGAGCGCCCCATTCTCCCCAATAAGGTGTCCTTGGGTTTCGGGACGAATTCCTCGCTCTCTGCCAGCCTCATCCGTTTGATCACCTCGCGGGCCACGGCGCGGCTCTCGATGATCTTGTACTGGGTCTGGTAGTAGTCCAGGCCCGAGGAATCGACCGTCATGACCTCCTGGATTGAGACGACCTTGGGATCGTCCTTTTCGATGATGACGCGGGCCGTGGCCCGGTAGATGGGCGTTGCCGTGAAGGTAAAGATGATCACGCTGACAAAGACGACGGCAAAGACCGTCAGAATCGTCCAGCGGTGCTTGAGGACGACCCTCAGGTAATCGTATAGGTTGATCTGGCGGTCCATGATTTCCATCAGAAGAAACTCTCCGGAACGACGATCAGGTCGTTGGGCCTGATCGATACGGCCTGGATCATCTTGCCGGCCTTGGTGATGGCGTCGACCTTGACGTCCAGGATCTTTTCCACGCCGTCCTCGATGCGGACGATCCGCGTCTGATTGCGGGCGGCGATGCGTGTGAAGCCTCCGGCCATGCTGATCGCCTCGACGATGGTGATGTCCTTCTTCGTGAAGGCGTAGGAGCCCGGGTTCTTGACCTCACCGATGATGTAGAAGAAGTCAGCCTTGGGGATGTACAGGACGTCCTGGTCGGCCATATAGATGTTGGCGAATTGGTCGCGTCCCTTAAGGAGGCCCTGGAGGTCGATCTGGATCACGATCTTGGTGGCGTTCGGCAGCCCCGGATTGAGCGTCCGGATGACCATCGCGGTCTGGGCCTCTCCTGCCAGGATCCGGCCCTGGTTATCGCTTTCTGTAGCAAGGCCGCTGGCCTTGGAAATCCCGTCCAGGACCCGCTCCTTTGCCTGAAGGGGGTAGTTGCCGGGATTTTTCACCGCTCCGAGAACGGAGAACTTGCGTCCCTCGTACTTGCTCACCATGACGGAGACATGGGCGTCCAGGAGGTAATCCCCCTCGGCGAGCTTCTTGGCGATGAGCTTCTCTGCCTCCGAGGTCGTCAGGTCCGCCACGCGGAGCCGGCCGATCAGCGGGAAGGAAATGAAGCCGTCGGCCGATACGCGGATCGACTCGATCGTCAGGTCCTTCTCCTCGTAGACGGTGATCGAAAGGACATCGTAACCGCCGATCCGGTAGTCCTCGCCCAGATCCCTGCTGTCCGGATATTTCGCCAGGTATTCCGCTACGGTGAAGGAAGGGGTCTTTGCCAGGAGCCCTGTCACGGCGGCATCGCCGCTGTCCTTCTGGGTCTGGGTAAGGCTCTTCTTGATCTCCTCGATCTTGGCCATGTCGTCGCGCTTGAGGCCCTCAAAGGGGTTCTTGGAGACCTCGGTGACCTTGACCACTTCGCCGTCGAGCGTACTGCAGGCCAGGAGCAGGATCAGGCAGGCGGCTGCCCACAGGAGCCGCCAGACCGGCCCCTTGAATATTCTTGAATATGATGCCATATGCTGCAAGGATGCTTTCTCTCCATCTTTCCGTTAGTCTAGTTGACTTTTTTAATATGGATTTAAGAAAAAAGCAAGCCCGATCATTTTAATCTTTTTCGCTTTTCCGATGTCACAGTCATAAAAAGAGGGGGCGGGTCTGGATAACCCGCACCCCTCTTCTAACTCATCGATTTCCGCCCTCCGCTGTTGGCCTTATCGACGGGGGGACTTGATCGTCGACGTCGTTGATGACACGGCGGTTTTCGGTCGCATCGTTGTTGCTGCGGTAGTTGCGACCGTCGTGGTGGCCATGGTCATGACCACCTTCTGGGCGACCTCCTGGG
>JAJFUM010000393.1 GCA_021372415.1 Deltaproteobacteria bacterium | reverse complement strand
ATCCTTCAGGTCGAGGAGAAGATCAAAAGACGGGTCAAGAAGCAGATGGAGAAGACCCAGAAGGATTATTATCTCAACGAACAGATGCGCGCCATCCAGAAAGAGATGGGCGAAAAGGACGATTTCAAGAACGAGATCGCCGACCTGGAGAAGAGGCTCAGGCAGAAGAAGCTGTCCGAAGAGGCCCATCGGAAGGTCAAGCAGGAAATCAAGAAGATGCAGATGATGGCCCCGATGTCTGCAGAGGCGACGGTGGTCCGCAACTACATCGACTGGCTCCTGGACATGCCCTGGGCGGAAAAGACGGAGAACAAGTTCACCCTCAAGGAGTCCGAGAACATCCTTGAAGAAGACCATTACGGGCTCAAGCAGGTCAAGGAGCGGATCATCGAATACCTGGCCGTGCAGACCCTGGTCAAGAAGAACAAGGGACCCATCCTCTGTCTGGTCGGCCCTCCCGGAGTGGGCAAGACATCGATCGCCAAATCCGTGGCCCGTGCCACCAACAGGAAGTTCGTCCGCCTTTCGCTCGGGGGCGTGAGGGACGAAGCGGAAATCAGGGGGCACAGGCGAACCTATATCGGGGCGATGCCGGGAAAGATCATCCAACTGCTCAAGAAGGCGGGGACCAACAATCCTGTTTTCTGCCTGGATGAAGTGGACAAGTTGAGCTCCGACTTCCGCGGGGATCCCTCGTCGGCGCTCCTGGAGGTTCTCGATCCGGAACAGAACTACGCCTTCAACGACAATTATCTGGAGGTCGACTACGACCTCTCGGATATCATGTTCATCACGACGGCCAACGTATTGCAGACCATTCCGGCCCCCCTTCAGGACCGGATGGAGGTCATCCGTCTGGCGGGGTACACGGAGCCCGAGAAGCTCAACATCGCCAAGCGTTTCCTGGTGCCCAAGGAGATGGAGGCCAACGGTTTGAAGAGCGGCAGCGTCATATTTTCGGACGGCGCGCTGCTGACCCTCATCCGTCAGTATACCCGCGAGGCCGGGGTCCGGAACCTGGAGAGGGAAATCGCCTCCATCTGCAGAAAGGTCGCCAAAACGATCGTCGAGGAGGGCGGGAAAAAGGTTATCCGGGTTTCCTCGAAAGCCATCCAGGGCTATCTCAGCGTTCCGAAGTTCCGTCACGGCGAAACCGAGGGGAAGGATGAGATCGGGCTTGCGATCGGCCTGGCCTGGACCGAAGTCGGGGGCGAAATCCTGGCCATAGAGGCCACCATCATGCAGGGAACGGGCAAGATGACCCTGACCGGCAAGCTCGGCGACGTCATGCAGGAGTCCGCGCAGGCCGCGCTCACGTACGTGCGCGCCCGTGCCGCCGCCTTCGGCCTGTCGGAAGGGTTTTACAAGGAAGTGGACATTCACGTCCACATCCCGGAGGGGGCCATTCCCAAGGACGGACCCTCGGCGGGCATCACCATAGCGACCTCCATTGCATCGGCCTTCATGAAGAGGAAGGTCAGGGGCGATCTGGCCATGACCGGCGAGATCACCCTGAGGGGACGGGTATTGCCGATCGGCGGCCTTAAAGAGAAACTGCTCGCGGCGCATCGCGGCGGGATCGTCAAGGTGATCATTCCCAAGGACAACGAGAAGGATCTGGCGGAAGTGCCGGCCAATGTCCTGAAGAACCTGGAAATCATTCCCGTCGAGCATGTCGATGAGGTGATGAACGTGGCGCTCCTTCCCAGGGAGGACGTCCCGGCGGTCGGGGTCCTGGAATCCGTTTCGGAAGTTCATATATCGGCATAAGCGGCTCATTTTGTGTCCGGGATGGATTCCGGGCGCTCATGAATCTTTTTCGACCCTGCAGCGTCTCGCCTCCGCTGACAGGGAGGCACTGCGAAGTCAACATATTCCTTGACAACGAGAGGCATAGCTGTTAGTGATCACGCTTGGAAAATGGTGATACGGGCGGGTAGCTCAGCTGGGAGAGCGCCACGCTTACACCGTGGAAGTCACAGGTTCAAGTCCTGTTCCGCCTACCATGGAAATTGAGAGAACCTGATGGCTGCACGGTTTGAAAAAATGTGCATGGTCGGGTTTCGATAGAGATAGAAGGTCTTTTACGGGGTCGTAGTTAAGTTGGTTATAACGCCGGCCTGTCACGCCGGAGGCCGTGGGTTCGAGTCCCATCGGCCCCGCCAATAACCCTAGGGGGATTGCCGTCACTGGTAAGCCCCCTTTTTCTTATATGGCGTTGCCCATGCAGGCCGGGAGCTTGAACTTCCGAAATGACCGGGATTCGCCGTCAGGCCTTCCGGCGGGGCGATGGAAACCACGTGCGTTGATGCAGAGGCCTATTCATTGAGGGTTCACAGAAACATCATTCTGGCCATCCTGTCCGGACTTCTCCTGGCCCTTTCTTTTCCGAAATTCGGAAATGGAATGGTGGCCTGGATCGCGCTGATCCCGCTTTTCTTCGCCCTGGAAGGCGTTGCCTGCAAAGGGGCGGGATTCAGACTCGGTTTTCTGACCGGCCTGGTGGCCTATGCAGGGATCCTCTACTGGGTCGTCTACGTGGTTGTCCACTACGGGTACCTGCCGTTCTACGTGGGGATCGCCGCCCTCCTGCTTCTGTGTTGTTATCTGAGCCTGTACACGGGTCTGTTCGCCGCGGGGGTCATCCATCTTGAGCACAGAGGGGTCCCCAAGTATCTGTCGGCCCCATTGATCTGGACCCTGCTGGAATACCTGCGCTCCTTTTTCCTGACCGGATTCCCCTGGGAAAGCCTTGCCTACTCCCAGTACCGTTTCACCAGTCTCATACAGATATCCGACCTCACGGGGATCTACGGGCTCACCTTCCTGATCGTGATGGTCAATGCGGTCCTCTTTGACCTCCTGAGATTCCGTTCCGGCAAGAGGCCTGTTTTCAAGGAGGCGGCCGTCGCCCTTGCCGCGGTGTTGCTGGTCGTAGGCTACGGTCATTTCCGGATATCCCAGATCAGCGGGAAGCTCAAGAATGCAAGAGAGTTCGGGGTGGCGCTCGTCCAGGGGAATATCGACCAGAGCGTCAAATGGAACCCGCAGTACCAGTCCCGGACCATCGACATCTACCGCTCATTGTCCATGGTGCCGTTTCTCCCGGAAGGGACTTTGATCGTCTGGCCGGAAACCGCCGTGCCCTTCTACTTCCAGCGTCCGGAGCCGCTTCAGGAGGCCGTCGTCGATGTTGCACGAAAAACGAAGTCTCCCATGCTCTTCGGAAGCCCGAGCTATCGGGACGAAGGGGGGGACATCTCCTACCTGAACAGCGCCTATCTGGTCAAACCGGACGGGCAGGTCGCGGGACGGTATGACAAGGTGCATCTGGTTCCATACGGCGAGTATGTCCCTCTGAGAAAGTGGTTCCCCTTCATCGGGAAGCTGGTGGTCGGCGTCGGCGATTTCGGACAGGGCAAAGGATTTTACCCCTTGTCCGGCGACAGCCTCAGGCTGGGGGTGCTGATCTGCTATGAGGGCATCTTTCCGGAAGCGGCCAGGGACTACAAGAACAGGGGCGCCGAACTGCTCGTCAACATCACGAACGACGCATGGTTCGGGAAGACGTCCGCACCGTACCAGCATCTTTCCATGACGGCATTTCGGGCCGTCGAGAGCCGGCTGTATCTGGTGAGGGCCGCCAACACCGGGATCAGCGCGGTGATCAACCCCCTCGGGGAGATCCTTTCACAGACCGGCATATTTGAAAGGACGGTTCTGGCGGGACAAATCAAAAGTATTGACGAAAAGAGCTATTATGCGGCATATGGGGACGTGTTTGTGTATTTTTGCGTGGTCCTCTTGCTTGCGGCATACATTTTTACAGGAAAAAGGAGATCGAATCATGTTGGAAGGCATCCGTGAGACACTCGGCGATTTGGAGAAGAGAATATCCCATTTAGGGGAGTGTCTTTGACATCCCTGAAAAAGAGCTGCGAATCAGGGAACTGGATAAGGACTCTCAGCGGGAAGGCTTCTGGAACGACCCGGACAAGGCGACGGGCATTCTCCGTGAGAAGAGCCGGCTGGACGACGCTGTCCAGAGATGGAAAAGACAGAAGGGAAATGTCGCCGATCTCAAGGACCTTTACGACATTGCCAGTGCGGAGCAGGACGAAACGACCCTGAAGGAACTGGACAGGGAAATCGAAAATCTCAGGTCCGCGGTCCGGGACGATGAACTCAAGATGATGCTGGGGTCCGAACAGGACTCCATGAACGCCATCATGTCGATTCATGCAGGCGCCGGCGGAACAGAGGCTCAGGATTGGGCCGAAATGCTCCTGAGAATGTATCTGCGCTGGGCCGAAAGACGGGATTTCAAGGCGACGATTATTGATTATGTTCCCGGCGACGAGGCGGGAATCAAAAGCGTGACATGGACGCTGAGGGGAGAATATGCGTACGGTTATGCCAAGGCGGAGATCGGCATCCACCGGTTGGTGAGGATCTCTCCCTTTGACGCCGGGGCCAGGCGACACACCTCCTTTGCTTCGGTATTCGTTTATCCGGAGGTGGACGACAGGATCGTCATCGAGATTGATGAAAAGGACCTGCGCATCGATACCTATCGTTCCACGGGGGCCGGCGGCCAGCACGTCAACAAGACGGACTCGGCGGTAAGAATCACCCATATGCCCACGGGCATTGTGGTCCAGTGCCAGAACGAACGGTCGCAGCACAAGAACAAGGCGATGGCCATGAAATACCTGCAGTCACGTCTCTATGAGATGAAACTGCGGGAGCAGAACGAAAAGCTTAGGGAAATCAATAAGACCAAGAAGGACATCGCCTGGGGGAGCCAGATCCGCTCCTATGTGTTGCATCCCTATAAAATGGTCAAGGATCACAGGACAAACATTGAGACGGGGAACGTCAACAAGGTCCTGGACGGTGACATCGATGAATTTATCGAGGCCTATCTGATGCATTAATGTTTGGGGTCACAAAAATAATATGATATAGGGAACCCGGACAAGGTTGAGGTATTGTCAGGCAAACAAAGATCAGGGATGAAGTATTCCTAGACGCAGAAGTGATATAGGAGTCCAGATCAATGTCCAGAATCAAGATGTTTCTTGTTCTCAGTGCCCTATCTCTCGCGGTTACCGTAAGCGCACCCGCCCTTCTTCTGTCGGCAGATGGACAGGATTTCCCTGCGGACACCTCGACGCCGACGGTTGTAGCGGTGGGGGGTGAGAATCCCCCGGCTTTGAGTGATAAGAGCAGCAGTCCTTCCCTTTCGAGCGATAAGAACAAGCCCTCCCTGACAGAGTCTCCCCAGAAGAAGACACCCCCCCCACCGAAAAAGGCAGAACCACCAAAGCCTCTTAGCTACTCCGATCCGTCAAAGCCGCCCGAGCCGGACACGAGCGCGGCCCGCGAAGAAGAGGTGGAACGGGACATCATGGAAGAGGCGCTCGTCCTGCTGAATGAATCGCAGACCTATTGGGTCAACGGCAACCTCGAGGATGCCCTGGAAATGCTCGACCAGGCCTATGCGCTTCTGCTGGATACCAACGGAAATCCGGATGTGGCCAGGCAGAAGGATGACCTTCGCCTGATGATCTCAAAGAGGATCCTTTCCATCTACAACTCGATTCAAACCACGGCAAAAGGAAAGCGGGGAGAGATTCCGATCGTCACCAATGCCGATGTTGAAAAGGAGATCCGCCTTTTTCAAACAGTCGAACGGGATTTCTTCATTGCATCTTATCAGCGATCGGAGATGTACCGGCCCATTATGATCCGGGAACTGAAAAAGGCCGGGATCCCTGAAGAATTATCCTGGCTTCCGCTGGTCGAAAGTGGGTTCAAGATCAGCGCCCTGTCGTCGGCCCGCGCCCTCGGCCTGTGGCAGTTCATCCCCTCCACCGGGTACAAATACGGTCTCAACAGGGACGACTGGGTCGACGAAAGGATGGACATCGAAAAATCGACCCGTGCCGCCATCGATTATCTCAAGGAACTGCACACGATGTTCGGGGACTGGCTGACGGTTCTGGCCGCTTACAACTGCGGTGAAGGACGGGTCATGAGGACCATCGCTGCCCAGCACATCAACTACCTGGACCGATTCTGGGACCTCTATCACCAGCTTCCCTATGAAACGGCCCGGTATGTGCCCAGATTTATTGCCACGATACTGATTATTCGGGATCCGCAGAAATACGGCATCGACTTGGAGACCGGCAACGGCAAAGCCGCGCCTTTGGCCTATGAAGTGATGGAAGTGAACAAGTCCATGCGATTGCAGGATATCGCCCAAAAATTGGAGGTCCCCGAGGAGACGATCAATATCCTCAATGCCGAACTCCGGCTCAAAATGACGCCGGACAGGCCCTATAGCCTTAAGATTCCACAGGAAATGTCTGAGCGGCTTCTGGCGGCCATAGACGATATCCCTCAGGCCGAGAGGCCTTACGCAACCGGCCGCAGCCGCGGGATGACCCTCAAGCACAAGGTCCGCAAGGGGGAAACATTGGCATCCATTGCCAGGAGATATAAGACATCCATCAGCGCCATAAGAGCGGCAAACCGTCTGTCAAAGAAGGAAGATATTGACGTGGGCCAGAGGTTGACCATTCCGGTTTCATACGCGAAGGGCTCTTCCGACGCGAAAGGCTCTTCCGACAGAAGTCAGAAATCCGAGAAGGCCACCCGTCATGTCGTTCAAAGGGGCGACACCCTGGCCTCCCTTGCAAAAAAGTACGACACCACCATTTCCGATCTCAAGAAGATCAACCACATGGAAAAGGATATCCTTAAGACCGGCCAGGTGCTGCAAATCGCAAAGGCCTCCGAAGAGTCGTCCACTCAGGAAACGAAAAAGGAAGGCCGTGAAG
>JAJFUM010000343.1 GCA_021372415.1 Deltaproteobacteria bacterium | reverse complement strand
TACAACAACCTGCCCGCCCACACGCCTTTCGGCGGCTACAAGAAGTCCGGGATCGGCCGGGAGACCCACAAGGTGATCCTCGAGCATTACAGCCAGATGAAGAACATCTTCATCAGCCTCTCGGACAAGAAGTGGGGATTTTACTGATGGCTGACTGAAAAGCCCTCCCTTGGCCGGGGTGCGGGGCTTGCCCTGCGCCCCGGCAATAAACGAACCGGGACGGGCGCCGCGAAAGCCGGAGGAAGAAAGGACGGCGGACATGATCACCCGAGACACCCAGGTCGAAGAGATCGTGAAGATTCCCGGCATGGTGGGCTATTTCATCCAGAACGGCGTTTCCCCGGTCACCTGCTCGGGGCCTTTTCCCCAGACCCTCGGCAGGCTGCTGGAGATCAAGAAGGTGGCCGATCCGGATGCGTTCATCAACGGATTGAACCGCTTTGTGAGCGAAAGGGAAGCCCCTGCCGCGGGCCGGTAGCGACACACTTTTTGCGTCGGATGGATTCCGGGCGCTCATACTCCTTCTCAGCCCTGTAACCTCCTGCTCCTCTGCACGTGCAAAACCCGCACCCCGGAATCCATCCGGCCCAGGGCAACCTGGGCCGCCGCCCGGGGCCGCTCCGATTGACACCGGGGGCCGGATGTCCTACACTGTCCATGATGGAAGGGAGATCCCCGCGCCTGTGAGGACCCGAATCGGGCCGGCCGCAGGGATCGCATCCGCAATTCCCGAAACAGCATGCAGGGAGGTGACCAAATGGCTGAAACCAGCGTGGATCAAGGCGGGCGGAACATCTGGAAGGTCGTCAGGGTGGCGCCGGAGAACCGCGAAGTCAACTCGGTCTATCTAGAAGGCTCCGACGAAAAGTTCGCCGCCAGGAAGGCGGGCCAGTTCGCGTCGATCATGGTGATGAGGCCCGAAGGCTGGAGCGAGGCCCACCCCTTCACGATCTCCGGCGCGCCCGAGGACGCCCTCCTGCGCCTGACCATCAAGAAGGAAGGCGCCTTCACCTCCTCCGTCCCGGACTGGAAACCCGGCACCCAGGTGAAATGCACCGGTCCCCTCGGCGTCTTCTGCAGGGACATCGACAGCCGGCCCGTCATCGTCATGATGGCCGGCGGGGTCGGCGTCACCCCGTTCCTGAGCGTGCTGCGGCACTTCGCCCATATCAAGGCGGCCAACCGGGTGACGCTCTTCTGGGGGAACAAGACCCTGGAGGACGCCTTTGCCCTGGACGAGCTCGGGGAGATGACCCGGGGGCTCGACCTGACCGTGGTCCATTGCCTGAGCCGCGAGGAGGACGTGCAGGCCCGCTTCCAGCCCTCGTTCCCCCGCGTCCTCTATGAGAAGGGCCGCCTGAGCGCGGACATCTTCCAGAGGCACGGCGTCGGCCGGGACGCCGCGTTCTACCTCTGCGGCCCGCCCCCCATGATGGAGGCCGCCGTGAAGGAGCTCGGCCCCCTCGGCGTGGAGCCTTCGGCGGTGAATCAGGAAAAGTTTTCCTACGCCGCACCCGCGCGGTGACCGGCGGCATTTTCCCCGCGATGCATGCCCATTGACGGCCGGGGTGTCCAGCCCCGGCCCGGCGGGCATTTGCGCCCCTCCCTCCCCCGGAACCGGGAAAGCGCCTGTCCCGGCCCGGTGCGGCCTGTCTGCGAAGAATATGATTTGACAACTGAAGGGATCGCCCTATAATGGAACCTACGAAGTAATCAGTGAACTCATCAGTTCAGAAGGAAGGTGCGACCCATGACGACCTTGATCGATGCCTTGTCCGCCCGGACCCAGTTCGGCAGGATAATGAACGAGGCGGAGAAGAAGAACGTCCGTTTCCTGGTCAGCCGCCGCGGCAGACCCAAGGTGGTGATCCTCGGGGTGGAGGATTATCTCAAGAACATCATCAAGCAGCCCAAGTTGATCACCAAGGTCCAGATCAGCGCCAGGGAAGCAGGGCTTGACCGAATCCGAGACGCCGAGATCGAAGCAGAAATCAAGGCCTTCAGGAAGACCGGGAAGAAGCGGACCAGGGCAGCCAAGTGATCAGGATCGTCCTGGACACCAACATCGTCGTCTCGGCCCTCATCAAGGAAGGCAGCGCTCCGGCGCTGATCCTGTCCCTGGTGCTGGACGGCCATATCCATTTGTGTCTCACCGAAGAGATATTTTCGGAATACACGGGTGTTCTGTC
>JAJFUM010000226.1 GCA_021372415.1 Deltaproteobacteria bacterium | reverse complement strand
ACCCAGGGCGCGGGGCTGACCGTTTCGAACCGTCCGTGAACCGCGCGGATCACCCCGCACAACATGAGTTACCACCGGACTGTGAATAGGGTCGAAAGTTTTCGTCTTGAGTGTTATGATGCTTCCGGTGGACCATGCGTTCCATCCACCGCAGACCATCTTACTCCTGTGAGGTGAACATGGACTACGTCAATCTCGGCCGGTCGGGCCTCAAGGTTTCGAGGATCTGTCTGGGGTGCATGAGCTACGGCGATCCGGCAAGGGGCCATCACGCCTGGGTCCTCAACGAGGCGGACTCGCGGCCCTTCATCCGGCGGGCCCTCGAGTTGGGCATCAACTTCTTCGACACGGCGAACATGTACTCCCTCGGCGCCGGCGAAGAGGTGTTGGGCCGGGCGCTCCGGGATTTCGCAAAACGCGACGACGTGGTGATCGCGACCAAGGTCTACTTCCCCATGAGGAAGGACGATCCCAACGCCCAGGGGCTCTCCCGCAAGGCGATCTTCCGCGAGATTGACGAGAGCCTGAGGCGCCTGGGCACGGACTACGTCGACCTCTACCAGATCCACCGCTGGGATCCCGAGACTCCGATCGATGAGACCCTCGAGGCACTCCATGGCGTGGTCAAGGCCGGCAAGGCCAGGTACATCGGCGCGTCGTCGATGCTGGCCTGGCAGTTCACCAAGGCCCTGTACCTGGCCGACCTCCATGGCTGGACACGGTTCGTCTCTATGCAGCCCCATTACAACCTGCTCTACCGCGAGGAGGAACGGGAGATGCTCGACCTGTGCCGGTCCGAAGGCATCGGCGTAATTCCCTGGAGTCCGCTGGCGCGCGGCCGTTTGGCCAGGCCCTGGAAGGCCGAGGAGACTGGCCGGACCAAGAGCGACCATTACGGCAACAATCTCTACCGGGTCAGCGAGGACGCAGACCGCGTCGTGGTCGACCGGCTGGCCGAGGTGGCCTCCGCGCGGGGCATCCCCATGGCCCAGGTTGCCCTGGCCTGGATTCTCAGTAGGAGTGTCGTCACGGCTCCGATCGTCGGTGCCACCAAGCCCGTCCATTTGGAAGATGCCGTTGCCGCCCTTTCGGTCCGGCTGACTGACGACGAGGTCCACAGGCTCGAGGAACCCTACATCCCGCACCAGATTGCCCATTAAGGCTCTTTTCGGCAGCCGCCTGACGCACGTACGGGCGGCTGCCGGGGTCTCTGCCGCCAACCCTCCCCAACCGAAGTCCCTCCCCAATCGGATCCCTCCGGGCCATTTTGCCCGCTGTCTTTCAGGGCGTTCTCCAAAACAGACGGAATTAACCAAACCCAAAATGATCATTTACCGGTTCTGATCTTTAAGGATCTTGCTGATCTGGATCATTAGGCCCAGCGGGGCAGCCCACAGGATGAAATTTATCCTTGACAGGTTGAAAAAGCCGTTATAATTGTTGTTAACAATTTTGATACCAAGTATGTTGATAATATGTTGCTGAAGGCGCTTTTGTTCCTATGACCCCGCGAGTCGGGATAGGGTCACAGAAACTTCCTCACTGGAAAGGCCTTTCATGGAGCTTTTCGAACCTGCTTGGCTAGGGCCTCTGGAGTTGAAAAACCGGCTCGTCATGACGGCCATGTCGACCCGGTTCGCCGGCTCCCGGGGAGAAACAACCGAACGACTCATCGAATATTACGCTGCCCGGGCCGAGGGTGGGGCTGGACTCATCACCATCGAGGAGGCCTCCATCCATCCCCAGCTTCCCCATGTCCCCAACGCCTTGGGTATCTTCGGCAACCACCTCGTCCCGGGACTGCAAAACCTCACCCGGCGAATCCATGACGCGGGGGCACGCGCCTCCCTGCAGATTGGCCTCTATTTCCGCCAGCATGTCAATGGATTCCCCCGTTTCGCCGCTTCCGCCGATGCCCCGGACTGCTCTCCGGGGTGCAGGGAGCTCACCCCTGATGAGATCCGTTACCTGACAGGGCTTTTCGTCGAGGCGGCCGAAAGGACGCGGTCGGCTGGTTTCGATGTGGTCGAGATCCATGCCTGCCACGGATGCATTCTCTCCGAATTCCTCTCGCCTTACTGGAACCGGCGTAAAGACGAATACGGGGGCGATCAGGCGGGACGGTTCCGTTTCGCCATCGAGATCCTGGAGGCGATACGCCAACGACTCGGCCGCGATTATCCGGTGATCTACCGGATCTCGGGAAGCGAGTTCTATCCTGGCGGATTCACCGAGGAGGACGGGATCGCCCTGTCCCTGGCGCTGGAGAAGGGGGGCGTCACCGCCATCAACGTCTCCGGAGGGCTGGGTCACATCAACCATGTTTCCATCCCCCCCAGCGATGTCCCCCGGGGAATCCTGCTGCCCCTGGCCCGGGGCATCAAAGCGGCGGTCAAAGTCCCGGTCATCTGTGGAAACTCGCTGACCCCGGAGATGGCCGAGGAGGCCCTCGGGAGGGGGGACATGGACCTCGTCGGCTTGGGGCGTCCCCTGATCGCCGACCCCGAATGGCCCCGCAAGGTCCGGGAAGGCCGGTCCCGGGAGATCCGGGCCTGCATCCGCTGCAACCAGGGGTGCTTCGGAGGATTGCGGGACCTCCGGACCCCGGGCCTTACCTGCCTGTACAACCCTGCGGCCGGCCACGAAATCGACAGGGCCATTCGTCCTTCGGAGGTCAAGCGCCGCGTGGTCGTTATCGGCGGCGGACCGGCCGGATGCGAAACGGCCCGAGTGGCCCGTCTGCGTGGCCATGAGGTCCTCCTGATCGAAAGGGAAGGGGGCTTGGGCGGCCAGTTCACACTGGCATCCAAACCTCCGAAAAAGGAGGATTTCGCCAAACTTGCCGAGTTCTATGCCGTCGAACTGCCCCGGCTGGGCGTGAAGGTCCGCCTGAACACCGAGGCCACCCCCGAGATGATCGCTTCCCTGGCGGCCGACGTGGTTGTGGCGGCCACCGGGTCCCTTCCCGTTGTGCCGAACATCCCCGGGTCAGCTTTGCCCCATGTCACCACAGCCCAGGATGTCCTGGCGGGCCGGGTGACGATTGCCGAGGGCCCGGTCGTCGTTATCGGTGGAGGGGCCACCGGCCTGGAGACGGCCGATTATCTCTCGGAGCTGGGGCTCGACGTGACCGTGATCGAGATGCTGGATGCCGGCGGTCGGGACATGATGTCCGGCATCGGCGTTCGGGAGGCGCTGCTGGCTAGGCTCAAGGAAAAGAGGGTCCGTATCGTCACGGGCCATCGGGCCATTGCCATCGAGCCGGGTGCCGTGGTGGCGTCCGACAGACCCCTGAAGGGAGGTGGAAAGGAAGTCAGAATGTCCGCTTGCCGCGTGGTCTTCGGCCTGGGTAACCGCGCCGAAGGGATGATGGACAGACTCGGGGCGGCGTGCGGCTGCACGGGACAGTTGTGCAGCATCGGTGATTGCCGTTCCCTGGGCAACGCCCTGAATGCCGTTCATGCGGCGTTTGAAATGGCGTTGACCATTTAGCGGTCGGGCAGACGACGTAAGTCCAGTATACGATTCAAGAGGGCCTGAAACCGGGTATCGGTTGAAAGGCATCTTGTTTCGAAAAGGGGGCCATGCCTCCGTTCACTTTTGCCATTGATGAAAGGAGAGTCCACCATGAAGAAATCATTGAAACTCATTCTGGTCGGGTTGATGTGTGTCTGTTTCGTGGCCCTGACTTTTACCCCGGCCATGGCGGTCAAGAAAGTCCGCACCGGCACTGTGGCCCTTCCCGAGACCACACTCCACCAGGCCCTGGTGAAATGGCAGTCGATCTTGCAGGAGAAATCCAAAGGGGAACTTCAGATCACGATCCTGGACCGCGGCGTCATGGGCGGCGACCGGGAGATGATCGAGGCCTGCCGTTTGGGGACCCTGGATTCGGCAGTGGTCAGCGGTTCGGTCCTTTCCAACCTGGTTCCCCAGTTCTTCATGATCCCTCTGCCCTATCTGTTCAACGACCATGCCGAGGTCAACGCTTATCTGGACGGTCCCTTCGGCGATAAGCTGTTCGCCATGCTGGAGCCCAAGGACCTGGTCGGTCTGGGCTGGGCGACATGGTCTTTCCGCGGCGTCTGGAACAATGTCCGCCCGATCGTCAAACCCGATGACATCAAGGGACTGAAGATCCGGACGGTGGAAACCCCCCTGGACATGTCGACGATGAACAGCATGGGCGGCGTGGCCACCCCGATGTCCTGGAACGAATGCCTCCTGGGACTCCGCCAGGGGACCGTGGACGGCATTTCCACCACCTACGGACTGGGTTACGCCCTGAAGCTTTATGACATCTCCAAGTACGCCACTCAGACCAAGCACTACTACGAGACCGCTCCCCTGATCATGAGCAAGAAACTCTTCGACAAATTCACCCCCGCCGAGCAGAAGCTGATCAAGGAATCCGCTGCGGAAGCCCTGCGCTGGGCCAGGATGGAGCAGGCCAAAGTCGACGAGGGAAGCGCCGCGCTTTTGGAGAAGAAAGGCGTGAAGGTCAATACCATCC
>JAJFUM010000186.1 GCA_021372415.1 Deltaproteobacteria bacterium | reverse complement strand
CAAATATTGAGGCCAATCGAATCCTTCCTTCACTTTACCTGTTTATTTAACCAGCTGTTATGACAGGATTAATGCTAACCTGTCCATTTTCCCGGCAATTGGCAGGACATTTGCTTTTATGTCCTCATGATCCTCGTAATCATGAGAATGAGGGTCCTTTCTGAGAAGTGCAAGGAGTTGTCACAGACGATCGCGTCACTGTCCGGTTCCATAGGGCTGGAGAAGGGCTGCCGGCGCTACGACTTCTGCCAGAGCGCTGATGATGAAGATCGTCTCTTTCTTCTTGAGGAATGGGATACCCAGGAGAACCTTATGGCTCACCTGACGTCGGAGTATTTCAGCGTGTTTCGTGGAGTTGCCCCTAATTGACCGGACACTCTTCACACTTAAGTTGGTTTAGCCTAAATTGTCTGGACGACTGCATTCTTAGCCCCTTGTGGGGGTGATATTCGTTGTAATCCTGGAACCATCCAGGGATCATTTCCAAAACGGTCTGGGCATCGGGCAAAGGGTTCATATGCACATAGTCCCGCTTGAAGGTCTTGACGAAGGACTCGGCCATACCGTTGGATTCGGGGCTGTAATAGGGGAAGGATATTCTACACCACTTTTTGCCCGGCGGGAATAGAGGAGATTTAAAGGAGGACCACATGTTGTGGACAATTGCTGTTACATGCATCATTTTCTGGCTGCTGGGGATAGTGAGCGGATTTACGATGGGCGACTTTATCCATATCTCGCCGGCTATCGCCATCATCGCCATCCTGTTCCAATTTGAAGAGGAATGCGGCTATTTCGGTTCTCGCCGGAAGAGAGTGAGGCCTTCGAAAAGAAGGGTGGCCGGCGGTTCCAGAAAGATGTTGCCGGACCGCTCATCACCTTCAGGAGATACGGTTTCGCAACCCATTGGTTCACTCCAAACCTACAGATAAGGGTATGCGCTATGAAAAAGAGAACGCGCGGGATCCACTTTTTAGCGCTGTTCATGCTGATTGCCGCCCTTGCCGCCTGTGCATCGCTGGTCAGACATGAAAACCCCGCTGAGTACGTTGACGATTCGGTCATCACGGCCAGTATAAAATCTCATCTGGCAGAAGATGATTTTCTCAAGTTGGTTGAGATCAGCGTCGAAACTGACCGGGGCGTCGTTCAACTGGGCGGCTCCGTCGATTCTCAGGAGGCCGTTGAGAAGGCAGATCAGATCACAAGGAGCGTCAATGGAGTCAAATCCGTAAAGAATAATCTGATCGTGAAATAGGCGACTGTAATCCATTCCCGGATGAAACATGGTGGTCGCCGTTGATCCGAAACCTGGATTTATTGAAGAGCCGTTGGGACAATTCTGCCATCAAAAAAGTGTAAGTAAGATTCATTAAAATGTAAGAAAACCGAGCGTTGTTTACAAATTCAGGGACTGATAAAAAAGCAATTTACACATTATGCGGATTACGGTGATATTTTATATTTCGCTAAATAAACGTGATGTTAGATTCATTATAGGCGATTAACTCATTGGCAATATTTCGTTGAACTATTATTCCCTGAATTTGTAAACAACGCTCGATTTTCCCACACCATAAAATATGAGGTTGTATATGGGATCCCAAAAACAACTATTATCAATGCCGGGTTAAGCAAAATGTCGTCCAGGTATCCAAAGAACACATCCCGACGAACCCATTCGACAGATATGATCTATTTTTCGGGCCTTGCGCGGGCGGATGGAAATGAAAATAAACTGCTAGAGCATTACTGTCTCAAGCCGTGAGCAGCTATTGATATTCACCCCATCCAAGCCACCATGAAACCAGGAAGATCATGCTGCTGCCACCCCTTTTGGGTGGCAGCAGCGCTTGCAGATTGACTCCTAATCGTATCCACTTAATTGGGGAATATCGGCCGGCAGACGGGAGAATTTAATATGACAGAGGATGAAAAACTCCATGGTCATTTCTTCGTGGGATTCTTGATTGGTAGTGTTTTTGGCACATTGGCAAGCATTCTCTTCGCATCGAAATCCGGGAAAGAACTGAGGGCTGATATCAAGGAGAAAGGACGCGAGATTTTGAAGGATGGGAAGGAAATTTATTCTGATGCCGACATGAAAGCAAAAGAGATCCTTGGGGTAGCCAAGCATCAAGCAAAGGAGTTGAAGAAGGACGCCGATCGACATCTCTCAAAGGCTCGCCAGAAGTCGAAAAGGATTATGGCCGTGGCAAGAAAAAGGAGGCCGGAGCCGGTGAAGCCGAGAAAGGAAACAAACAAAGGGGAAAAAGAAGGTCTACATAGGTGAGGGGTAATCATGGATCCAACGCCACGGTCTAAAATCTAAAAGGGGGTCCCCATGGATCTTCGGTGCATAGCATTGTTTGCAGTGCTGGCTTTGGCGAATCTTCCCGCTGGCGTATTTGCCCAATCAGCATGTCCTGGAATTCACGTGAAGATCCTGGACATTAGAAACAGCACCGGAACCGTGGATTGCGCGCTTTTCGAGTCTTCAGTTGGTTTCCCCATCGATGTTCTGAACTCGGCAATGAATGTAATGATCATCAAGGTACGGCGTACGAAAGCGCGTTGCGACTTTGAAGACATTCAGACGGGAACGTATGCGCTTGTTGTCATTCATGATGAAAATAGGAACGGCAAGCTTGATACCAACTGGCTGGGAATCCCCTCGGAGGGTTACGGCTTTTCAAACGATGTCAAAGCCCTCCTCGGCGCCCCTTCGTTCTCTGCTGCCAGCTTTCGATACAGTGGCGGCACCTTAGATCTAACGATCAGCTTACATTACTGAACACACGGGCCCGGTTCTTCTCAATGGTTCCCTCAGCATGTTGAGGTTCCACCAAATATTGAGGTTAAACGAATCGTTCCCTTCTTTACCGTTCCCCCATGCACCTACCTAACCCCCTGTTATTCAATGATGAGTCCGCCCTTATTGTTTTCCTTCGGCCGGTGGCAGGCTATTTGCTCTTACCGTTTCATGATCCTCGTGGTCACTGGAATATAAGGTCCCTCATGAAAAGGGAAAGGGGTTGCCGCAGATGGAACAAAAAACAGTCGAGCAGTCAAATTGAATTTCCATAAGGAGGAGTACCATGAAGTCCAGCACGAAAGACCAAACAGAAGGCAGGTTTCACAAAGAAAAGGGTAAACTCAAGGAGGTCGCCGGGCAACTGAGTGATAATCCAAAGTTGGAGGCTGAAGGGACCGGTGAAAAGATCGCCGGCGCAGTTCAGGAAAAGATCGGTCAGGTCAAGAAGGTCTTGGGGAAGTAAAGGCAGTAGCCATACAAGGAGAATGTCCCATGAAAGCAAGATACTCTATAGTTCTGACGGCAGTAGCGGTGGCTCTGCTGGCACTTGGCGTGCCCGGGTACGCGTCGAAAATGGACAGCCGCATCGAATCATCTGCCAAGAATTCGTATTTGTTTACGACCTACCTCCGGGCGGATGATATCAAAATCCGGTCCACGGACGGTGCCGTAACCTTGACGGGAACGGTCTCCGAAGAATCCCACAAAGCCATGGC
Source organism: Deltaproteobacteria bacterium (assembly GCA_021372415.1). GTDB lineage: Bacteria > Desulfobacterota > Syntrophia > Syntrophales > UBA5619 > JAKAFS01. The sequence continues at coordinate 10,177 of JAJFUM010000186.1, read as the reverse complement.
CCAGGAAACCGTGGCGGGCCTCCCGGGCGTCAAGAGCGTGGACAACAGGCTGGAAGTCAAAGATGCCCCCATCAGCGACTCGGATGCGTGGCTCCGCGATAAAGTGAAAGTCACGCTCCTGTTTCATCGCAGCGTGAGCGTCGACACCACCGAGGTCGACGTCAAATACGGCGTCGTGACCCTGAGGGGCGATGCGACCAGTCAGGCGCAAAAAGATCTGACGACCGAATATGCCAAGGATGTCGAAGGGGTCAAAGACGTCATCAATGAGATGGCCGTGTCAAAGCCCTCGAAAAAGACGAGAACGGCAGGCGAAAAGATTGACGACGCTTCCATCACTGCCCAAGTCAAGGTGACATTGCTATATCACCGTTCAACCAGTGCGATCAATACCAAGGTCGATACAAAACGTGGAGTGGTCACATTGTATGGCAAGGCCAGCAACGCAGCCGAATTGAACCTGGCCACCAAACTCGCCAACGACGTAAAAGGGGTGAAGAGCGTAAACAATCGGATGACCATCGAGTAGGCCGGGTCCAAGGTCCGGGGACGGTACGATCACTGCCGATGGGTCTGTGCTGATGCAGTAACAGGCAGTGCAAAGGCAAAGGAACAATCAAGAAGGAGGAGCTCATGTTGTGGACAATTGCAGTGGTACTGGTCATTCTATGGCTGCTGGGGATGGTGAGCGGCTACACGATGGGTTCATTTATTCACATCCTGTTGGTCATTGCCATCATCGTCGTGCTGGTCAGAGTCATTCAGGGGCGGAAACCACTGTAATTTTGGGATCCGTACTGACCATTTCATCACAAACTTATAAAAGGGGTAACCGTTATGAAAAAGAGAAATATCGTGATCCACTTTTTAGTGCTTCTTATGGTGATCGCCACTTTTGCAGCCTGTGCATCGACACGCACACATGAAAGTGCAGGTGAATACGTTGACGATTCGGTCATCACGACCAAGGTAAAATCCCTGCTGGCAGAAGATGATTTTCTGAAGTCATTTCAAATCAGTGTCGAAACTTTCCAGGGCGCCGTTCAACTGAGCGGCTTCGTCAATTCCCAACAGGCCGTCGATAAAGCGGGACAAATCACAAAGAGCGTCAAAGGGGTCAAATCCCTGAAAAACAGCCTGATCGTGAAATAGGCGGCCGTTAACCTTTTTGACTCTTTGAGATTCATAGTCCGCTGGCTGGTGTCAAGGTGCGTCGGCTGCCACGGTCCGGGAAAAGACAGACCGCTGTGAAATTTCGGAGTTCCGGCAGCTTAACAGATTAAGAAGTTGTATGCGGAAACGATCCATGAATCCTTAACAACATAAATGTAAAGGAGACCTTGCTATGAGAAGAATCAGCTATGGATTAATATACTTGTTGACGTTTTGCATACTGCTTGCCGGTTGCGCGTCATTTAGGTCGGCTGATCTGAACCCGCAGATTAAATCAGGGCAGTTGGTTCAGAAAATGGACAATTTAATTGTCCTCTTTGACAAATCTGCCTCCATGGGTGAGTTGCACGGCAAGCCGATGGTCAATGAAGCCACTCGTCTGATACATGCCAAAGAGACTACAAAAAATATGATCGCGACGATTCCAGAAATCAAGCTGAACGCAGGGCTCAGGACCTTCTGGGCCGAAGAAACGGCTCTGATTTATGGAATGAAGTCCCTTGTTAAAGAAGATTACACAGGGGCAATAAACTCTATCGAAAGTCCTTACGGTGGAACCGATATAGGGACAGCTATTACGGCAGCAGGCAATGATCTCAAATCGGCGGATGGCAGTTCAGCCATTGTCATTGTCAGTGATTTTTCTGATCTTCCGGGTATTGATGACCTCAGACCCGCAATTGTCCTGGATGCCATAACCAAGGTTAACGAAGAGTACGGCGACAAACTCTGCGTTTATGCCATTCAGGTAGGATACTCTCGCGATGGGAAAGAACTTTCCGAACAGATTGTGCAGAAGGTTATGGGGGGATATACCGTCAATGCGGATACACTGGCGACCCCGGCAGCCATGGCCGCTTTTGTGGAAAAGGTCATTTCCGGAGATTGTTCTCATTATCAACAGATGTTTGCAAAGCCAGAGGAGACGGTCGCCATTGTAGCGGCTGACCCGAAGGTGGAGGAGAAGGTCGCTGCCGCTGTGTCGGAGACAAAGCCTGAAGAGAAGACCGTTGCCGCTGTGTCGGAACCGAAAGCTGAAGAGAAGGTCATTGTCCTTGTCTTCGAGGACGTACATTTTGATTTCGATAAGTCGACACTTAGGCCGGAAGCGCAGACGATACTGAAAAGAAACATTCAGATCCTGAAAGATAACCCTAAAGCTAAGGTCCGCATTGCAGGGTATGCCTCTGCTTCCGGTACGGATGCCTACAACCAGAAGTTAAGCGAAAGAAGGGCAAAGGCCGTCCAGGAATACCTCATGAACGAAGGCACTATCGCACAGGACAGGCTTTCCACAATCGGCTATGGCGAGACTAAACCGGCCATGTACGAAGCCGAACCTAAAGAGATCCGCTCAAAAGCAGCAAAGGCCAACATGAGAGTGGTCTTTGAAATCCTCGTGCAATAGGCCCATCGGGTTAAGGGTCCGGAAAGGTGTTTAACATCGATCCGGACCCTTGCCTATGAAACAAAATAGCCCGGTAAAGGCTACCCGCCCTGTCAAAACCGGCCAACAGCCACATCACAGAAGAAGGCAGGCGGAAAAACCGCTGGTCTCCGGGAGAAATCGCTCTGCGACCGCATCGGATTTCATCATCCGAGAGAAGGGATATACGATGCGAAATTTCTTTTTAGGGCTGTTCCTGGCAGCGTTTCTTCCCTTTATCGTAGGATTTGGCGACGTTCCTCCAGATAAGGATATCAGGCAGGCCACCGTCAAAGAAACCCTTCTCTTCCCACAGGGCCAGCTGTTTTACCCCCCGATGGCGAACCCGAAGGAGCCCCGCACCCATGTCACCTACCTCCGCCTCAACCTCCCCGGCGACAGTATCAACATCGGATCGGTCGGGTTCGGCGATAGCTTCGGCCTGGTACGCTGGCCCGGCTGGGGCGAGGAGGACGCCTGGCAGTTCAGTATCAGCGGGGCGGTTCTCGCCCAATTCAACCTGGACGCCAGTTCCAAGGACCTGATCAACGCCGACTATATCATCGGCCTTCCGCTCAGTTATCGAAACGGCCCCTGGTCGGCGCGGACGCGCCTTTTCCACCAGTCCTCTCACCTGGGGGACGAGTTCCTCCTTCAGCCGCAGAATCCGGAGCTGAAGGCCACGCGTATAAACTTAAGCTTTGAGACTATTGAACTGCTCGGCGCCTGGGAATGGAAGGGATTCCAGTTCACCGCCGGTCCTTCGTACATCCTCCACACCGACTCCGACCTCAAGCGTTACAGTGTCCAGGCAGCCATCGATTATCAAAGCAGGGAGCCGGTCTTCAAGCCGACGATACGCCTTTTCGCCAGCATCCTGTATCATGCCTGGGAGGAAACCGACTGGAACCCCGACGTTAATGTCAAAGCCGGCATCAACATACGCAGCCCCCATACCGAAAAACGGGCCATTCAGATTTTCGGCGAATATTACCACGGCAATCTCCCCTTCGGCCAGTTCTACAAATTGCGCGCGGAGTACTACGGTGCAGGAATTAACGTATCATTTTAAACGTATCCACTAAAAAATGCCGTATCACGGCAACCCTTTTTAAAACAGTGAATTTTATAATCGGGATTGTGTCAAAAATAGAATACCGTAAAGGAGGCCTGCATGTGCAAAAATAAACAAGGGATTATTGTCTTTCTTTTAATAATTATGACCGTTTTTTTCCTTTGGGGATGCGCCGAGAAATCAAAGGAATTGCTGGTCGAAGATTATAAGAGAATGAATAACGAGGAACTCCTGCGCTATTTTTATCGTCTAAACGATGAAATCGAACTCCAGGAAAAACAGCAGCATCCTCAATTTGGTTTTGGTGTCGGCAGTTTTGGCAGTAGCGGTGGAGTCGGCGTTGGTGTGGATTCGGGGGGATCGGGATATACTGCTGAAGATTTAAGGACACGACGAATTGACATTCGGATGGAATTGAAAAACAGAGGCCTCAATCCGTAACGATAAAATTTTGAGAGATTGGCCGGCCTCAAGGAGCGATCACCAGTTTCGGTGATTCTTGATGAAACGATCTTCTCTGCTGAGGACGCTCAAAGGGACGAGGATCACGAGCGCTGTAACGGTATAAACATCGAAATTGTCAAAAGCTGTATAGAAGAGTCGGTCAAGAGGGTGGAGTGTACCCGAAAGCACGAGTTGGAATTGATGATCGGCTGCATGACCGAAACGACGGCCGGGTTGCCTGCAGCCCCAGGGGTTTCGCCCGGTGTCGGATGTCACCGGCCTTCTAGGCCGTAGCGCACCATCTTCTTGCGCAGGCCCTCGCGGCTCATCCCCAGGAGCCGGGCCACCTCGGACTTGTTGCCCCTGACGGCCTTCAGAGTGTTCTCGATGAGGCGCCGCTCCGCGTCCTTCATAGAGGGGATCTCGTCCCGACCCGTTTCGCCCAGGCTCCCGCGGAAGCTCTCCGAGAGATCGGCGGCCGTGATCGTCTCCTCGGTGGCCAGGGCCACGGCCCGCTCCATCTCATTCTCCAGTTCCCGGATGTTCCCGGGCCATCCATACTGTTCCAGGAGGCGCATCGCCTCGGTCGAGAGCTTCAGCGGCCCACATCCGAGCTTCTTCACGGCCTGATCGAGGAAGAACTTGGCGAGGACCGCGATGTCTCCTTTGCGCTCCCTCAGGGGAGGCACCTGCAGATGGATCACGTTGAGGCGGTAGAAGAGGTCCTCCCGGAAAGTCCCCTTGCGCACCGCCTCCCGCAGGTCGGCGTTCGTTGCGGCCACGATCCGGATGTCCACGGGCATGGGCTTGCGTCCCCCCACTTTGTCGATGAGACGGTCCTCGATCACCCGGAGGATCTTGGCCTGGCTCGACATGGGCATGTCCCCGATCTCGTCGAAGAAGAGGGTCCCGCCGTTGGCCTGCTCGATCTTGCCTATGCGCATCATGACGCCGGTGGCCACTCCCTTCTCGATGCCGAACATCTCGCTCTCGAAGATCGTCTCGGGGATCGCGGAGCAGTTCAAGGCAACGAAGGGCTTGTCGCTGCGGCTGCTGTTGTAGTGGACCGTCTTGGCGATGAGTTCCTTGCCGGTCCCTGTCTCGCCGGTGATCAGGATGTTGACGGGCGTGTCGGCCACCTTCTCGACCTTCCGGATCAGCTCGGTGATCTGGGAGCTCTTGCCGATGATCCGCACAGGGGAGAAGTGCTGTTTCAGGGTCTGTTTGAGTCGGACGTTCTCGTGGGCGAGCCGTTCCTTGGCGCCAGCCAGGTCGGCCTCGGCGCGCTTGAGTTTCTCGATGATCCCTTCCAGGCCGTATTCCCGCGCCTCCACCTGGACCATCATCATCCCGAAGGCTTCCGCGAGCTGCGCCACGAGGGGCGGATAGGTCCCCTCCTTGGTCAGTTCGAAGAGCTCCTGGACGTGGCTGTATTTTCCCTCGGAGATCTCCTTGCAGAGTTGAATCAGGGAGAGCAGCAGTTTGTCCGTCTTGTCCGCTTTCGCCATCAGAGTGTCCCTCCGGTTGGCTCGTCGCATTGATCTTCAGGGTCTGCCGTGGGCGGTCTCTCTCCAACCCAGGGAGTCCGCCGGATGCCGGATGCAGCCGGGCTTGCGCCACTATAGGGAAGCGACCCCGAGGTGTCAAGTCCATTCTGTCATTGACAAACTCCCCGCTCGGCGCTAGTTTCCAGGGGCGCCGTCCTGATTCCCTTCCTCGTTCTTTGTCCCTGAAAACGAGGCTGGGAGGGGGTATCGAAACGGTTTCCACCGATCCGGCACCTGCCCGGTTCGCCCCTCATGGCACGAACCGGCGTCAATCGGCGAAATCGATCCCGACATCGGTCCAGAGAGGCCTCTTTCATGCGTTCCCTCACCCGTTCACGGGAAGAAACGACCCTTCCCCCCGAGTCAACCGACCCGGCCGTCCGCCACGTCGTCTTCGACCTGGAGACCACGGGCCTCTGGCCTCGGCGCGGCCACCGGGTGATCGAGATCGGCGCCGTCGCCCTCGAACAGGGAGTCGTCGTGGAAGAGTTCTCGACCCTTGTCGACGCCGGTGTCCCGGTCCCGCCGGAGGTCCAGGCGATCCACGGAATCAGCGGGGCGATGCTGGAAGGCGAACCCAAGCCGGAGGAGATCCTCCCCCGCTTTTCCACCTTCATCGCCGACAGCGTCCTGGTCGCCCACAACGCCGCTTTCGACGTCGGCTTCCTGCGCCACGAGTTTGCCCGGCTGGGGATGCCCCTCCCCAACCCTCACCTCTGCACTCTGGAGATGAGCCGTCGCCATTTCCCGCACCTGGCCGACCACACCCTCGAGACGGTCTACCTCCACCTCTTTCCCGAGGCGGGCTTCCTCCGCCAAAGCCACCGCGCCCTAGACGACGCCCGGATGACGGCGAAGATCTGGCTCAAGATGGCGGGGGAATGAGACAGCAACAGGTTTTTGCGTATTTGGAAAACCTGATCGCTGATGAAATCGTCCCAGCCGGCCGTGAGTCGCCCCTCACGCAGGGGCGTGGGCAATAGAAAAAAGGCTTCCGTTCCGCCTCGGGATGGTGCATAATTCGGACTATCATTGTGAAATTGGGGGATTCTCCTGGATGGCGAGTCTAGATCCGTGACGCCTTCCGAAATCCGAACCGGAGCCCGGGCGGCGTTCGGGCAATAGTCTGGGTCATCCCCGATGGTGAAGCATCAGGGTTTCAAAGGCCGACGCCGGCAACGGTGCCGACGCGACCGGATTGAGGTCCTTTTATCGGAATCCAAGGAGGTGGCATCATGTTTAAGAAGGGGCGGCTTCTTTCGTGCGGCATGGTGGGTCTTTTCCTGGCGATTCTCCTGGCGCCCGGGACGGCCCCGGCCAAGACCGAGATCCAGTGGTGGCACGCCAACACGGGCTTTTTGGGCGAGAGGGTCACCGACATCGTCAACAAGTTCAACGGCTCCCAGAACGACTACGAGGTCAAGGCCGTCTATAAGGGAAGCTATCCCGAGACCCTGACGGCGGGGATCGCCGCCTACCGGGCCAAGACCCAACCCCACCTGATCCAGGTCTTCGAGGTGGGGACCCAGACGATGCTCTCCTCCGGGGCGATCGTCCCGGTCTTCCAACTCATGAAGGACCAGGGGGTCAAGGTCGACTGGGCCGATTTCCTGAGCGTGGTCCGCTCCTACTACTCCTTCGGCGGGAACCTCTACTCCATGCCCTTCAACTCCTCCACGGCGATCCTCTACTACAACCGGACGATCTTCAAGAAGGCGGGGCTCGACCCGACCAAACCCCCGAAGACCTACGAGGAAATCGAAAAGGCGGCCAGGGCCTGCGTCAAGGCGGGGGCCACCAAGATCGGCTTCACCACGGCCTGGCCCTCCTGGACCCTGGTGGAGAACGCCCACGCCTGGCATGACCAGCCCTTCGCCGACATGGACAACGGCTTCAAGGGGATGGCCACGAAGCTCCGGTTCAACGGCGATTTCGGCGTGAAGATGTGGACGATGCTCGCCCGCTGGCAGAAGGAGGGAATCTACACCTACTCCGGCCGGACGAGCAAGGGCGACCAGCCCATCGTCAACGGCGAGGCGGCCGTGGGCCTGGCCTCGACGGCCCTCGTGGGGACCCTCACCAAGACCGCCAAGTTCGACTGGGGGACGGGGAACCTCCCCCGGATGGCCGGCTACCCCCAGGGGAACTCGATCATCGGCGGGGCCAGCCTCTGGGTCATGAAGGGGAAGAAGGCCGAGGAGTACAAAGGCGTGGCGGCCTTCCTCGAGTTCCTCGGGAAACCCGAGCAGCAGGCCTGGTGGCACGCCGCGACGGGATACCTGCCTATAAGCAAGTCGGCACTCGGCGCCCTCCAGAAGACGGACCACTTCCAGAGGAACCCCGACATGTGGACCGCCTTCAATCAGATCATGAGCGGAAAGACCACGGCCAACAGTCAGGGGATCCGACTGGGGAACTTCGCCGCGGTCCGCGACCACATCGAAGCCGAACTGGAAAACGTCGTCGCCGCCAAGAAGACCCCCAAACAGGGTCTCGACGACGCTGTCGCACAGGGGAACAAGGTCCTCAAGGAGTTCGCCTCGCTGTACAAATAGGCCGACCCGATGAGACGAAGCATCTTCAAGAACCCCTGGCTCCCCTATCTTCTGGTCGCGCCGCAGCTCCTGGTCGTCCTGGCCTTCTTCTTCTGGCCGGCCATCGACTCCCTGCGCCTGTCGGTCTTCAAGGTCACCCCCTTCGGGGACCGGCAGGTCTTCGTGGGCCTGGAAAATTTCGTGGAGCTCTGCACCTCGCCGGAATACGGCCGGAGTGTTCTGAACTCCTTCATCTTCTCCCTGGGCGTCACGGCCCTGGGTCTGGCCGCCTCGCTGGGCCTGGCGACCCTGGCCAACCAGAAGCTCCGGGGCGTCTCCTTCTACCGGACGGCGGTCCTGTGGACCTACGGGATCGCCCCGCCCGTCTCGGGGATCATCTGGCTGTTCATCTTCCACCCCAGCTACGGGATGATCCCCTACCTGCTCTCGATGGTGACGACCTACGAGTTCAACTGGCTCCTCAAGGGGTGGATCGCCATGCTCCTGGTGATCTTCGCCGCCGCCTGGGCCCACCTGGGCTACAACATCGCCTTTTTCCTCGCAGGGCTCCAGACGATCCCCGAATCGGTCAAGGACGCCGCCCGCGTCGACGGGGCGAGCGGCTTTCGCCTCTTCCGCTTCATCACCTTCCCGCTCCTGTCGCCGGTCACCTTCTTCCTGTTCATCATGAACATGGTCTTTTCCTTCTTCGAGACCTTCGGGATCATCCACGCGGTGACCCAGGGGGGCCCGGGGGACACGACGACGATCATGGTCTACAAGACTTACGTCGACGGTTTCGTCCACCTGCGGATGGGCTACAGCGCCGCCCAGTCGGTGATCCTGATGGCCCTGGTGATCGTGCTCACGGTCCTGCAGTTCAGGTACACCGAAAGGAAGGTGACCTACTGATGGCGGCCCCAGCACCGATCGAAAGAGGCAGGAGGCCGTTCCGCGCAGGGGGGGGACTCTGGATCCACGGCCTGCTGATCGTCTCGGTCCTCCTGATCGGCTTTCCCCTCTACTACGGCTTCGTGATCTCCACCCAGAGCATGGCCGAGGTGACGCAGGTCCCACAGAGCCTGATCCCCTCAACGCACCTGTGGGAGAACTACACCCGGATCTGGAACCGCCTCCACATGGGGCAGCTCCTGATGAACAGCACGATCGTGGCCCTGGCCGTGAGCATCGGAAAAATCGCGATCTCCCTCCTCTCGGCCTTTGCCATCGTCTTCTTCAACTTCCGGGGTCGGCAGGTCGCCTTCTGGCTCATCTTCATTACCTTGATGCTCCCGGTCCCGGTCCGGATCATCTCCACCTACCAGGTGGTGAGCACCCTGGGCTGGGTGGACACCTATGCGGGACTCACGATCCCGCTCATCGCCTCGGCCACGGCCACCTTCCTCTTCCGCCAGTTCTACCTCACGATCCCGGACCAGATGGTGGATGCGGCCAAGATCGACGGCGCCGGGCCGCTGCGGTTCCTCTGGTCGATCCTCCTGCCGAACTCTGGGGCGAACATCGCGGCCCTGTTCGTGGTCATGTTCATCTACGGCTGGAACCAGTACCTCTGGCCCCTGATGGTCACCAACTCGGAGGAGATGCGGGTCGTTGTCACGGGAATTGCGGCCACTGTCCCCACGGGGACCCAGCCGCCGGAGTGGAACCTCGTCATGGCGGCAGAGATGATGGCGCTCCTGCCGCCGGTCCTGGTGGTAATCCTCCTGCAGCGGTGGTTCGTCCACGGCTTGATCGAGCCGGAGAAGTAGGAGTGGAACAAATGGAGGCCGCTCGGACCCCTCGCAGGGACCGACCCGGACAGGGGGAATATGAAAGGGCCTTTCAATATCGTTCGACAGGCCGCCTGGACGATCGTCCTGCTGGGCGGCCTCTGGGGAGGGACCATGACGGCTGATGCTGGAGAGAAGAAAAACGCTGTGGCGCAGGACGCCTGGCAGGGGAGATACGCAGTCTTCGT
>JAJFUM010000183.1 GCA_021372415.1 Deltaproteobacteria bacterium | reverse complement strand
CAGCCAGGCCCGGAGCTTCTTCCGGGCCCGATGGACGCTGGCCTTTATGGTCCCGACGCTGACGCCGAGGATGTCGGCGGCTTCTTCCAGGGAAAACTGTTCGACCGCGAACAGGACGAAGCAGTCTCTCATCTGGACCGGAAGGCTGTCGACCGCCTGGGCCAGGCTATGGGCAAGTTCGTTGGACGACGTGACGCCGAATGCGTCCATTTCCGCCATGTCCGCGACGGCAGGCTTCCGTTTGCGCAGCATATCCATGCAGGTGTTGTGCAGGATCTGGAAGAGGTAGGTGCTGAACCGCGCGCCGCTCCGGAATCCTCCGATCCCGCGGAATAGCTTGAGGAAGGTTTCCTGAACCGCGTCCTCGGCTTCCTGGGGACGGCCCAGGAGCCTCCCGGCCGTTCGGAGCAGGGGCGGGCCATAGCGGTCATAGATCTGCCTGTAGGCCCCCAGGTCCCCGGTCCGGCACCGTTCGATGATCCGTTCTTCCTCCATCGGGTCCATGATGAAATTATATCGCCTTTTCACCCCGTTAGACGCGGCGCGCCCGCGTTTCGTTGACCGGGCCGAAAATAGTCTTCCGCCTCCCGATAAAGAGATCAGAGATTGACAGGGTCGCCCCGACGGAAGTAGTATTCCGTCATCATGCCGGCAAGGGCACGTTTTATTTCCATTCCGAACGGGAGGCTTTATATGAAAGGTTTTCTAAGCACGATCCTCGTGGCCGCACTCTGCTGTTCCGGCTGTGGGTCCAGCCAAAAGCCCGAGCCCCAGGCCGATTTCAGGACGCTTGTCGCGAGCGGCGAGTTCACCAAGGCCACCGAGGCCATCCAGAAGACGCTGTCGAGCGACGCGACCTTAAGCGAAGAGGCCCGCCGGGAGATGCGCTTCGAGATCGAACGCATGGACCGCATCCGCAAGGATTTCAAGAAGACGCGGCCGGAGGTCGTCGAGTTCATCAAGCAGTACATGCCGGCCGTGACCGATCAGGACCTCGATCGCTGGGAGAAGGAGCGCTCCCTGGAAATGATGACGATCGACGGCGAGAAGCGCTATTTCAACAACGCCGCCCGGGGTCTTTTCCGGATCGACAAGGATTGCCTGCGCGTATGGGATGAGAAACACACGGAGGAGATGGCCAAGCCTCGGCCGGAAGGTGCGTTGGACCTCGACGCGCACGTCAAGACCATCCGTGACCAGGCCCTTCTTAAAAAACAGCCCTTTGTCGAGCCCATCCGTCTGAGGATCCGCTATACGATATCCGTAAATCCCGACGTGGTCCCCGCCGGCGAGGTGATCCGCTGCTGGATCCCCTACCCCCGGGAGATCCCGGAACGCCAGATCGACATCCGCTTGGTCGCCACCGATCCGGCCGACCACCGTCTCGCGCCGAACGAAGACCTCCAGCGCATGATCTATTTCGAGAAGAGCTCCGTGCAGGGCGAGCCGACGAAATTCGGCATCGAGTACGAATACACGAGCTCCGGGGTCTATGTGGATATCGATCCGGAGCAGGTCAAGCCGGTCGACCCTCAAGGCTCCCTGAAGCCATATCTGGAACAGGAAGCCCCGCATATCGTCTTCACGGACGCCTTGCGCGAGCTTTCGAAGCAGGTGGTGGGCACGGAAACGAACCCCTACCGAGTCGCCCAGAAGCTATACGCCTGGGTCGAGGACCATACCCCCTGGTCCTTGTCCCGGGAATATTCGACCATCCCCAACCTCTCGATGTACGCCTACGAGAACCATCACGGGGATTGCGGCATCCAGGCCCTGCTCATGATCACGCTCTGCCGGATGAACAACATCCCGGCGCGCTGGCAGTCCGGCTGGGAATTCAAGCCCCCGACCGACAGCATGCACGACTGGGGCATGGTCTACTTCGAGCCGTACGGTTGGGTGCCGATGGACGTCACGTACGGCCGGCGCAATACCGACGACGAAAAGCTCAAGTGGTTCTACCTGAACGGCATGGACAGCTATCGCCTCATCTTCAACGACGCCCTCACCCAGCCCTTCACCCCGGTGAAAGAGCATTTTCGCTCGGAAACCGTGGATTCACAGCGCGGCGAGGTGGAATGGAAGGGCGGCAACCTCTTCTTCGACCAGTGGGACTGGGACATGAAGTGGGAGGTGCTGACCAAGTAGATCGGCGCTCCCCGCGGGGTGCCCCGAAGGGACAGCGGCTCACCGGGATCGGGAGGCGTCGAAAAAACTCATTCGGCCGCGGGGAGTTTGATCCCCTCCGGATCGCTTTGCGGTCTTTATAGAGCTTCCAAGTCCGCTCGGGAAGGATGGTTCGGGATCACGGCGACGGTCTTGCCCTTGTACATGAAGACCTCCTTGTCGTCGTCGTTGATCTCGCCGATCACCTCGGCCCGGACCTTTTTCGCCCGGATCTTTCTCAACACGAGGTCGACGTCCTTCTTAGCCACCTGGACGGCCATCCGCCCCTGGGTTTCGCAGATCAGGATCTCCTCCGGCGTGAGGTTCTTGTTCTTGAGAGGCACTCTGGTCAGGTCCACGCGGGCCCCGAAACCCCCGTATCTGGCGGATTCGCAGACGGCGGCGCCGATGCCGGCCGCTCCCAGATCGGAGCAGGCCTTGATCTTGCCGGTGCTGAAAGCGGCCAGGGACGCGTCCATGATCATCCTTTCTTCCTTGAAGAGAGCGACGGCCGGCCGCATCTCCGTGACCAGGCCCGCCCGGTAAAGAGTATCGTTGCCGTCGCTGTCCGTCCGGCCGATGAGGATGAACTGGTCCCCCGCGGATTTCGCCGGTTTGGTCAACGGCTTGGCCGTGACCAGCTTCCCGATCACCGAGACGACGACGGCCGGAACGATGTCCGAGAAGGAGGTCGAAAATCCCCCGCCGACGATGAAGACGTCCATGGCGTTGCACATGTCCCGCAGGCCTTTGACCATCAGGTTGACCCTTTCGCCGCTGGTCATCTCGACGCACTTGCCGCAGGTGCACGTCCCGGTGAACCCGCAGGGACCGACAAGGACCTTCTCCTTCAGCGGCCGGGTGCCGATGAAATTCATCAGGAAGATTGGCCGGCCTCCCATGGCCACGACATCGCGCATGGCCCCGCCGGCCCCGGTGGCGGCCGCGTCATAGGGCCGGGGGACGCAGGGGGAGCAATGGCTCTCGAGCTTGCCAACGAAGGTCCCCTTCGTGCCTGGGAACCTGAAGGCGGCGGCATCGTCGCCCGGGCCGACGATGAGGGCCCTGGGAAAGAGCTTACCGACCTTCTTGTTCAAGGCGTCGATCGCCTTGAAGTCGATGGCCTTGTCGATGTTGTGATGCAGGTGCGTGAACAGGGCGTGCACCAAAGCTTTTTCGATGGTGTTCATTCCCTTCCCTCCTCGAGAGCTTAAACTTCTATCTATTTCGATTCCTTTTCAGCCTTTTCGTGGATTGCCGGCTTCTCCTTCTTCTCTTCGCCCTTCTTTTTCATCGGTACCTTGACGGATTCGGGGGATCCCGTCGTTTCCGGGACCTTGCCGCCTTCCGTCGCCTTCGCGGGGGCCGGCTTCTTTTCCGCCTTTACCTTTTTCCCCTTCCCCTCTTCGGCGGCCTTCTTGGCTTTTTCCCCTTTAGCGGCTTCTTTGTCCATCCGGGGGGCCGCCGCCCTTTCCGCCTTGATCTTCGCCATTTCTTCCGTTCTCTTTTCGTTCGCGGCGACCAGCCTCAGCCTGTTGTTCCCGGCCTTGATATCGGCCTTCAATTTCCTGACGATCGTATCCTTGTCGGCCTTGGGGGACTTGATCCCTTTCCCGGCCAGGAAGGATAGCCTCTCCTGCAGTTCATGTTCGAAAGAGGCCTTTTGCCGTATGAGCATTTGTTTCTTCTTCGATTCCATTACTTACTCCTCTCCGATTTGGCTATTTTTTCTCCGGCAGATCGCAGGTCGTCTGGAACTTGCTCTTCCCTGCCGAACAAAAGCGTCATGGGTATGTATAGCAGGGTTTTCGTCAAAAAGCCACCATATCTTAGGTGGTCCAGCCGGTCTGCCCCCTCTCTTGACGCTTGTCCGAGGGTGGAATATCCTCACCGTTGAGA
>JAJFUM010000167.1 GCA_021372415.1 Deltaproteobacteria bacterium | reverse complement strand
CTCGACGATGGCCTTCTTCTCTCCGGGCGTCCATCGCCGTCGCCGCTGTACAGATGTAATGATTTCAACGGGTCCCATCGACACCTACTCTCTCGTGGTAGTTGTATGACTATATCTATTCCTACAACTTATTTCCACTGCTCAGGTGTCCGGTCGAAATGGGGGCTACTCCATAAACAGCCCATGATTTGGGAATACCTGTAAGCGCCCATGCATACGGTGGTGAAGGCCTCAAGCGTGCAGTCCTCGCCGGGATTGATTCGGTTGAACATGCCAGCCTTGCGACACCCGAAATGCTCTCCTTGATTAAAAAGCAGGGAATCTACCTTGTGCCCACGCAATACACTTCTGAGGATTCGCTTAACAACCTCGACAACCCCGCATACTGGAAAGGCCACACCCGGGCAGAATACCTCAAGACGCTCAAATACGCGGACGCCATCCGTTCGGCGCAGAGAAACCTGGCCAACAGCGACGTTAAGGTCGTCTTCGGAACGGACACGGGGCTGTTTCCATTCAAGTACAATTGGAAAGAATTTCCGACGATGGTCAAGAACGGCATCAGTCCGTTGCGTGCGCTGAAATCAGCGACCAGTACAGCCGCTGAGATGCTCAGGTATCCCAATATCGGCGTGCTGGCTGTTGGGAAAATGGCTGATATCATCGCCATGCCGGGCAATCCACTCCTGGACATCTCGCTCACCGGCAAGGTCGACTTCGTGATGAAGGAGGGATTTATCTACAAGCAGTAGGATCATCCCCGGGAATGGTTTCTAACCTCAGGCATGATCTCCTGAGCATTCTCATTCACCGGAATGCCCTGCAGGTCTCCTAAGACTTGATGGCTGCATTACTGAATTGGCTATGGCGCTTCCCGGTGATGTTGGCGTAGAAGGCTTTTATATAGAGCATGTCCTCTTCCATATTGCCGGTGGGATAAAAAGTCGGGCCAATCCCCCCTGCTTTGCGCCGATAATCCATGAAGGCAAGCACGATCGGGACATTCGCGCCCTGTGCGATACGATAAAAACCAGTCTTCCAGTAATGGACCTTTTTCCGTGTCCCCTCGGGAGCAATCAACATGATGAGATCATCCCTTTTCTGGAAGGCCTGGACGGACTGCCCAACAATATTGTTCGCCTGATCCCGGTTGACAGGAATGCCTCCAAGCCACAGCATTGCTGTTCGGAAGGGCCAACAAAACATCGTTTCTTTGCCCAACCAATGGATTTTCAGTTTCAGGGCAGAGGCAACGGCCAGGGTCATTGGAAAATCCCAGTTCGAGGTGTGTGGTGCAGCGGCCAGGACATATTTCTTTATGTCCGGGCCTATTCCTTCAACATGCCAGCCTATTGCTTTCAAAAATACCCGGCTGATCCAGGACATAAACTTATTCGTGGATAATCCATGCGATAATCCATTGTTCAGCATGCAGGTATCCTGTTCGGGAAAAACGAGTGTACCCTCTGAATCCCTTTATAAGCGATTTCTTGTTCATAGGGCGCTATCACGCACGTTACACGATGTCAAGTCAGCACCGCCCATCACGATTCGGCAGGGTGTTGGTCATGATGGCATCTGTATACAGGCGGCTGTTAACGGGACGTCGGGCATAACTAATTCATTGTGCTTCGTTTATCGAGAACATCTGAAATAAAAAATGGTGGGTTCGCTGCTGATTTGCATCTATCAGAGACCTTCCCGAATCCGGCTATTACAATTCTTTTACATTTATGCCCAGCAGGGGGGCAGCAAGGGATCCCCTGTGGCGGACGAGGCGGCTGCCAGGCGGCCAAAGGTGCCGTCGTAGCAGACACTGCGGTGGGTTCTGGAATGATTACACCAGAGAGATAACTTATTCCAGGACCAGCTTTCGGGGAGAAGCTCAAGGAAATAGAGCCAAATGGTTTTAAGAAAAATGCTTTATGGCGGACAAGATATCATCTTTACGCGCATCGAGGGCGATTTGGCCGGTTTCGATGATTTCAGGGATATGTTGGACATCCCATATACTGACGGGATTTTTAAAATCTACCTTGATAATGATGATTTCATGCGTGTGCATATCGATGGATAACGCCATTTGATAACGCGTGGTTGCATCGCCCTGGATGGTATAATAGTTTGAGATACACGCCGCATAATTATCGGCGCGCATGTCAATGGGATCGAAAAACGTCACGGCGATAATGACATCCATGTCGTGTTTGACCGCCTCGGAAACGGGCAAGGGAGAAGTGTAGTAGCCGTCACTCAACCATCGGCCATTGAATTCAAGGGGGGGCAAAAGGGGAAACAAGGCGCTGGAAGCATAAAGCGCATCGCGGACCAGGCCCTTGTCAAGGATCACTCCTTCACCGGTGCTCACGTCGGTCGCCTGCAATAAGACCTTAGGATGAAGGTCCTCGATCCGTGTCTCTCCAAATGTCTCTTCCAATATGGAGCGATATTTTTTTGGCCGTAGTAGTCCGGACCGCATGTCAAACTTGCCGAACGGCAGCTTAGCCAACCCGAGCAAGGCACGATAATCCATATGCGTAAATGGTTTGAACCGTTCCACGCCTTTGAAAAATTCGATGATTTCCTGCGTACCACAGCCTATACCGCGCAGGGCGCTCATGATGCTGCCGCCACTGCACCCCACCATGAGATCGATCGGAATGGAGTTAAGGTCTAGGAATTCAAAGAGGGGAACGGCTGCCAGGGCTTTCATTCCACCGCTGGACAATACGACGGAAATTTTAGGTTTCGCGGGAATGGATTTGTCAACGTCGCAAGTTAACATTACATGACCCTATAGCCCCCCGAAAGTCTGTTCTAAACCAGGCGGATGGGTTTTTCGGTGTCAACTCACTGATAACTGACAGGAACTTCCTTCATCGGGAAAGAAGTATAGGAGGACGTCCGGCGAAAGTCAATGACAAACCAACCGCGGTAGTGACTTCGTTAGCCCTGTGTCGGAGCTGGATTTTGGGGCGTGAGTTTTGCCGGTGCAGCGGAGCGAGACGCTGCAGGGTCGAAAAAGATTCATGAGCGCCTGAAATCATCCGACACCAAATGAGTCACGACCCCGACCGCAAAGAGGTGGTCTGATATCTTCGGACAGGGAACAGGGTTTTATACGAATTGAGCCATGCTTTCAAGGCGTTCCCGGAAGCAGGCTGTTTGTCGGAACGACCGGCGGACGGTCAGCGCTGCCCCTCCTGGAGCAGGATGATGCTGATGCGCCGGTTTCTGAGGTCCCTCGGGTTCTCCTTGAACAGGGGCTCCTGGTCGGCGTAGCCGATGACCCTGGCGATACGGCTAGGGTCAACTCCGTTGTTTTCCAATTCCCGTCTCGCCGCAGAGGCCCGCGACGTGGAGAGTTCCCAGTTGGTCTTCTGGCCCGACTTGAACGGCGCAGAGTCCGTATGGCCCTCGATGACGATCCGGTTGTCGCGGTCCCGGATATTCTCGCAGACCAGCCGGATGATCTGGCGGGCCTTGTCGGTCGGTTCGTCGCTTCCCAGACGGAATATCTCACTCCCCTCGTTGTCCACGATCTGGATCCGGACGCCCTCCTTGGTGGCATCCACAAAGACCTGATTCTTCAGGGACTGAAGCTGGGCATCGATGGAGGCCCGCATCTTCCGGGCCAACTCCTCGGTAGAGGTCCTCCCGGCAACCGGCGGAAGGGGTTTGGGTTTAGGGACCTCGATCACGCCGGCCGACTTTTCCAGGATCGACTTGCCGGAACTCTGGGACTTGCTCTCGAACACGTTGAACTCGGTGAAGTACTCGGAGAGCGACGCCTTCTGTTCAGGGGCAGCCATGGCCAGCAGCCACAGGAGCAGAAAGAAAGCCATCATGGCTGTCACGAAGTCGGCATAGGCCACCTTCCAGGATCCGCCGTGAGCCCCCTCATGACTCTTCTTCTTGACCTTCTTGATGATGACTCTTGCTTTTTCTTCCATGACTATTTCTTCTGGCGAAGCGCGTCTTCGATCTCAATAAAGGAAGGTTTCACGTTCTCCGGGATGACCCGTCTGCCGAATTCGACGGCAACCTTGGGTGCCGAGCCTCCCAGGAAGGAGATCAGGGCGACCTTGATCACGTTCAGGTACTGCATCTTTTCTTGGGCCCCGTGCTCCAGATTTCTCCCCAGGGGGCCGACGAAGCCGTAGCAGAGCAAAACCCCGAGGAACGTCCCGAGAAGCGCGGCGCCGATGCTCGCCCCCAACACCTCCGGGGGTTCCTTCATCTTGCCCATGGTGAGGACCACCCCCAGGACCGCCGCCACGATTCCCAGGCCGGGGAGGGAGTCCGCAACCGCGTTGACCGCTTTGGACGGCTGGAGGATTTCCTCCAGATAGGTCTCCATCTCCGTATCGATCAGCGCCTCCAATTCGTGGGCGGCGATGGTCGTGGTCATCACTGTCCGCAAGGTATCGCTGATGAGGTTGATGGTATGTCGGTTCTTCATGATCTTCGGATATTTGTTGAAAAGTTCACTCTGTTCCGGATCATCCACCGCGGATTCGATGGAAACGAGCCCCTGCTGCCGGATCTTGTAGAAGATCCCGTTCAGGAGCATCAGGGCCTCGATATAGTCCTGCTTGCTGTAGGGAGCATGGCTGATGACCCCCAGGACGGACGAGAGGGTGGCCTTCACAACCTTCATCGGAGAGGAGATCAGGAAACCGCCGACGGCTGCACCGCCGATGATGAGAACTTCCACCGGTTGAAAGAGAACGGACAGGTTGCCGTGCTCGAGGAGATAGCCGCCGACAACCGAACACAAGACTATCAGGCACCCGACAATGACAAACATTGAGCGTTACCCCCGTTTCTCTCTGATGATTTCTCTTTCCCGTTCAAAAACAAAACGGATGATCTCATTGCGGACCAGATCATCCATATGGATGTAACGAATCGCCACAAAATGCTTGTCGTTGCATGATTCGAGCTTGACCACTTCCCCGTAAACGCACAGGGCGATGGGCTGGTGGGTGGTCAAGACCATCTTGATCTCCATGATGCTGCCCAGAGGTATCGCATCGGGCAAAAAGAAGCTCATTCCGCCGCCGCTGATATTGACGGCCCTGCAGGGAAGTCCGAAATAACCTTCACGTTGGAGGGTGATCAGGCTGATGATCGTATCCATCTTCATATTCAGCATCTTCAGCCACTCCTCCAGGACGGGATCATACCCGCCCATGTCCGCGATCGGCCTGAATTCCATGGCGGCCTTGTCGCCGGAGATCCTCGCCCGGATATAATCCCGCTCCTCCGGGGCGACGACACGGTATTCAAGGGGGATATACGCCTCGACCCTCGAATATTCGCGCCTCTGGCGGCCTGCTTCAATTATTGGTTCCATACCAGCCTCCTCCATGGTAAAAAAGACAACCTCCCTGGCCAGCTTGTGCGATCGACCCTTTCGGAAGCCGTCTCTCACATCCCAGACCGGTAAAATCTGCCAGATGATATGCAAGGGAGGTGCCATAACCATCATTGTGAAGCGGCAAATGATGCCTGAAATATCGAATGGGCAGACCACGTCGGTGGTATGCAAATTGCTTGATGCATGGTGACATTACTATAAGAGGAGAAACGGTGAAGGTTCTTTATTCTTTATTGGCAGCATTGTTGGTCATGGTTTCAACCGCCCATGCCGAATCACCCTCCTATTGCGTGCAGGTCTCCAGGTGCGTCCACCTGGAAAGCGCCATCCACGTCTATGAAACGCTCACGGCTTACAAAACGGCTCGGATTGAGAAACTCGGCGGTTCCTATGTGGTCAGCGTCGGGGCCTATCCTTCCCGCACCAAGGCCGAACCGCTGCTGGCAGAGCTGAAGAAACCCCATCCCGACGCCTTTATAAGGAAGTTCACCAAATCCAAAATACAGATCATACGAGGGGATGACCCCTCGGGAACCAAGGAAAAGAAGAAGGGAGCGACGGCTTCTGCCGTGCGCGGCGAGGCACCGGCCAAAGAGGACCCCCCGGAAAGAACCAAGGTCAATCCCCCTTCCGTTGCGCCTGGAACCCCGACCGCCAAGACGCCGGCTAAGAAAGGGGCCCCCACATCTCCGGCCGCGCGTAGCATCCCTCCGGCCAAGGGGGACATTGCCCCGCGCCCCATGGTGATCCCTCCGCCGGTTGTAGGCGGGGAGACATCCCCGAAATCCCAGGGGACAGGAGTCAAAATCCCGTCGGTGCGCAATGTCCATCCGGCCAAACCGGCGCCCCCTGTGCGGCCCCAGGTGACTCCCCCTCCGGCAGTTGAGGAGGTCGCTCCCACCAAGCCCCAGGATAAAAAAGGCACCCAGTCGGCTCCCCCTCAACGCCGGGTATCGGCCAAGGAGTTCAAACAGGCAAAATCAAAGGGGGTTTCTCAACCTTCGTCAGAAAATAGACAGGAGCCGGCCGGATTGTCGACATTGACCGCGGAAGAATCCTATCAAGCCGGCATTCAGAATTACCAGGACTTGAGATATGACGACGCGATCGCTTACCTAACCAGATACATAAGCCTTTCCACGAACGGCAATCGGTCTTCAGCGGCCCTGCTCATCATGGGCAAGTCTTTTGAAGCCTTGAACAGGCCCCATACCGCCCTGGGGATCTACGGCCGGGTCCTGGAACAGTACCCCCAAAGCCCGGAAGCCTCGCTCAGTATCATCGCCATCGCGGATATCGGCGTATCCTACCCCACCCTGACTTATCCCGGGTTCCTCAAAGGGGCCGAATATTTCCGGAACCCGATTCTGGGCTATGATACAGTTCTGGCAAGGCCGCTCTCCGCCGAGATGACCGAAGACGCTCTGTTTCAGAAGGGACATGCCCTTCAAAAGCAGGGTCGCCTGAAGGAATCCTACGATACCTTCTCCCAGTTGCTCAAGCAATTTCCCAAGAGCCCGTACCGCAAGGAAACCTTCGACGCCCTGAAGACCACCACGGCCACCCTGATCGATCGATACCACAAATCCGGCGATTATCTGGCCGCCGCTGAATGCTATTTCAAGTCAAAAGGAAAGGGATTGATCGTCCCCGGCGACACGGACACGCTGTTGAAGTCGGCCTTGAGTCTTGCCCATCTGGGATTTTACGACGATTCCCTTGGTATCGTAAACACCCTCAAGTCCGGACTCACGGGGAAGGGGTTATCAGAGATCGACCGGACGATAGCGGAGATCGAAAACCTCCGAGCCACCAACGCCTCAGTCCGGCTTCCCGACGATGCCAATTGGACCCTCTTTCAATCCGGACGGGACTACCTCCGTTCCAACAACCTGCCGATGGCCGAGCAGACCCTCACAAAACTGAAGAGCGAGGGCGGAGAACCCTTCTGGGCCAAGATCAGCGACTACGCCTTCACGGAAAAGGAATGGTCCCAGAAATATCGGGGCGTTGTGTCCGGAAAGCCTTAGAAGATTATTGATTAGAAAAACTATGACGCCTCATTACGACACCGCGCAGGTCATCGATTGTCTCCCCCTGGGGGTGATCGTCACCGATCAGAACGGGACGATTCAAACCCTCAACCGGTATGCGAAGGCCCTCTTTGCAAATGGTCGCCCTGAAGAGAGTCTCCACCATATCGACGGCCTCCTGAAGGGAAAGGTTTTGTCCTTGGGGGGCCTGCGTCCCGGGGACGCCCCTACCTGGAAAATCAACCGGGACGGGAGGGTATTCGAATTGATCGGGGCAGCCCTGGCCGGGGAGGACGGCGCCGTCATCGGGACCGTCTTCACCCTGAGGGACATCTCGGAAGCCGAAAAGCAGCGGGCTCTGGAGAGGAGAAACGAGAGGTACGCGGTGATCGGGGAACTCTCAGCGGAGATCGCCCACGAGATCCGGAACCCCCTGGGAAGCATCGAACTGTTCGCCTCACTGCTCAAGAAGGAATTGACGCGGGGAAAGGACGTCAGCCGGGTCAATCAGATCATCGCGGCGGTAAAAAGCGTGGAACACAAGATCACGGAATTGATCCTCTCTGGACAGAACAGCCAGATCCCTTCCACAGTCGTCAATGTCCATAACATCCTGAAGGACATCATGCTCTTTTCGGAAAGGATCATCGACCAGGAATCGGTCTATCTATCGATCCAGTATGCCGACATCCAACCGCTTATCGAATGCAACGCCGACCTGATCAAACAGGTCTTTTTGAATCTCATCCTCAAGGCCCTGCAGACGATACACGAACCCGGCCGCCTCGACATCATGACACGATACCGCCCCGAAGCACAGGCCATCGAAATCCATTTCATCGACAACAGTCTGGAACCGGGCCGGGACACGGCGGCAAGGATCTTCGATTCCTCCGTGCGGCCGAGGGAAAAGAACGCCGGACTCGATCTGGCCATCGTCCACAACATCGTCAACATGTACCAGGGATCCATCCGAATCGAGCTGGTCGAGGGGACAGGGACCGCATTCATTATCTCCTTTCCCGTAGTCGGTATCGCGATGCCTGAAACCGCTCAGGAAGAGAAAACCAAGTCAGAAAAGGCAAAAGGCGAATGATAAAAAAACGCATCTTAATTGTCGATGACGATCATGCCATGAGGCTCGCCCTTTCCGAATCCCTCGAAAGCTGCGGCTACTCCATCGAATCCGCAGAGAACGGCGGCGACGCCCTGAATCTCTTTTCAAAGACCAATTTCGACTTGGTTGTCACGGACATGAGGATGCCGGGGATGACCGGGATCGAGGTCTTAAAAGGCGTCAAAAATATGGCGCCCGATGTGCCGGTTATCCTCATCACGGCCTATGGGACGGTTAGTAACGCCGTGGAGGCCATGAAGGAAGGGGCCGCAGAGTTCATCATGAAGCCCTTCTCCTTGGAGGATATCGAATCGACGATCCGCAATGTCCTGACTGCCACGGGAACGAGTCCACTCGGTAAACCGGCAGAATCCCATGATGCCCCGAAGATCATCACCCAGGATCCCCGTTTGCTTGCCATCCTGGATATGCTCACGAATGTCGCGAAAAGCAAATCCAGCGTCCTGATCCAAGGGGAAAGCGGAACGGGGAAGGAATTGATCGCCCGTCACATCCATCAGAACAGCAACAGGAGAAACAATCCCTTTGTGGCTGTCAATTGTGCCGCCATTCCGCATAATCTCCTGGAAAGCGAGATGTTCGGTTATGAAAAGGGGGCCTTTACCGGTGCCGCGCAAAAGAAATTGGGCAAATTCGAATTGGCCAACACCGGAACGCTCCTGCTCGACGAAGTCAGCGAGATGGACATTCAACTGCAGGCAAAGCTGCTGAGGGTTATCCAGGAATCGGAGGTCGACCGCTTGGGAGGCAATGCCCCTATCCCCGTTGATGTCCGGATCATCGCCACGACCAATACCAACCTGTCGGAGGCGATCGACAAGAAGACGTTCCGAAGCGACCTCTACTATCGGCTGAATGTAATCCCTGTCAAAATTCCACCACTCCGCGAGAGGAACGGTGACGTCCTACACCTGACAAACCACTTTTTGGAAAAATTCGCCAATGAAAAAGGGGTAAAGAAACCGAACCTTTCCGGAAAGGCGGCTTCGCTGCTGAGCGGTTACCCATTCCCGGGAAACGTCAGAGAGTTAGAGAACATCATTGAACGGGCCGTGTTGATCACCCAGGGAACCACCATCTCTCCGGAGGCCTTCTGCCTCGACGACCCGGGGCAGGTCTCCCTTCCTGAATCTTCGAATCCTGAAGCCCCGTTGCCGGCACCCCCGGAATCCAAGAATTCAACCATGACGCTCAAGGAATCGGAAAAAGCCCTCATCTATGAAACCCTCAACAAGGTCGATGGAAACAAGACCAAGGCCGCAAAAATACTGGGGATCAGTGTCCGAACCCTCTGGAACAAGGTCCATGAATACGGCATGACGGACGACGAGAGCCAATGATCTGGTACATGGCTTGCATCATTTTCCAGCGGGAGGATTATGAAAGCATTATTCGACAAAACCGTCCATCTGCTGTCCAACATGGTGGATTATCGTGCGAAACGACATATGGTGGTCGTGTCGAACATCACCAATATCGACACGGTGGGTTACAAACCGTCGGAACTCACCTTTAAGAACGAATTCGAGAGGGCGGGCAAGTTGGCCATGACGACGACCAATCCCCGGCATATCCCGCCCAGCCCGAATTCTGAAGACTCGCTGGAATACGAGCTCAAGACGTCTGACGATGTGGTCAAGATCGACACCGAGATGGCCAATCTCGCGGAAAACAATCTAATGTACAACACCACCGTCGAGATGCTGGCCCGGAAATTCAGGGGACTCGAAACCGTACTCAAGGAGACCAAGTAAAATGGATTTTTCGACGACTTTCAAGATCTGCGGCGCGGGGCTCTCTGCCGCACGGGCAAGGCTGGACGTAGTGACCTCGAATCTGGCCAACGTCAACACCACCAAGACCGAAGATGGTGGACCTTACAAGAAGAAGAGCGTTTCGCTCGCGTCAGAACCCGTTGAGGGAAAATTCAATTCCGTGATGTCCGACGCCCTGAAGTCGGTAAAGGTCGACGCCGTGACGGAAGATGCCAACGCCGTCAAGATGACCTACGAACCCGGCCATCCGGATGCGAATGCCGACGGATTCGTGGCCATGCCGGACATCAACATCATGATGGAGATGGCCAACATGATCACGGCGAGCCGTTCCTACGAGGCCAATGTCACGGCCTTCGATGCGACCAAGAATATGGCTTTGAAGACCCTGGAGCTGGGGAAATAGGTCCCCATTGGTAACTCGTCAACGGAGGTAGATGAATGGACCAGATCGGCATCGGCAATGGGATAAAGATCCCTGATGCGCTCATCGATAAAACTCAGCCGGGCGATTCACCGACACGCAAGTTCTCTGACGCGTTGCGCAATGCTGTGGACGATGTCAACCAACTCCAGAATGTCGCGAACAAGGCTGTCCAGAACGTCCAGATGGACAACGCTGGGAGCCTCCATGAGGCCATGATCGCCCTCGAAAAGGCGGACATCTCCTTCCGCACCCTCTTGCAGGTGAGAAACAAATTCATCGAAGCTTATCAGGAAATCATGCGTCTCCAGGTGTAGGGCATCATGAACCTATTGGCCTATTTCAACAAGATCAAACAGGACTTCGGGGCACTGCCGCTTTCGAGACGGCTCACCCTGGCAGGGGTCGCTCTTATGATCCTGGTCAGCATCCTGACCTTTGTCTATGTGACCAACCAGGATGAGTATCGCGTCCTCTTTTCGAACCTCTCCAGCGAGGATGCCGCCAGCATCGTGGCCAAACTCAAGGAAAAGAAGATCCCCTATCAATTGTCCCCGTCGAGCGATACCATTTCCGTCCCCTCGACCAAGGTCTCCGAGTTGCGCCTCGAAATGGCGGCGTCGGGGCTCCTGCACGGAGGGGGCGTCGGTTTCGAGATATTCGACAACAAGGTTCTCGGGGCGACCGAGTTTGAGCAACAGCTCAATTACAGAAGGGCCCTTCAGGGCGAACTGGCCAGGACCATCAACAGCCTGGACGAGATCCAGCAGTCCCGCGTCCATATCGCCCTACCGAAGGAATCCCTGTTCATCTCGCAGCAGAAGAACCCCACGGCGTCGGTGACGGTCAAATTGAAGGCCGGCAAGAAATTGAAACAGTCCCAAATCGACGGGATCGGCCGCCTGGTCGCCAGCAGCGTCGAAGGCCTGAACGCCGACGACGTGATCATCGTCGACAGCCAGGGGAATGTCCTCTCGAAGAACCAGGGGGATTCCCGGCTCGCCAGGATGTCATCGACCCAGATCGAATACCAGCGGAACATCGAAAGGGACTTGGGGAACCAGATCCAATCGATGCTTGAGAACGTCGTGGGCCGCAACAAAGCGGTGGTCCGGGTCAACGCCGACCTCGATTTCAGGATCACCGAGAAAACGGAAGAGATCTACGATCCGGAGTCCCCGGTCGTTAGAAGTTCCCAAAAACAGGTGGACAAGTCGGTTGGCGCCACACCGACCGCGGGAAGAGATGCGGCCAACATCGCCGCACGGGGGGCGGAGAAAGAAAAGACGGACGAAACCACCAACTACGAGATCAATAAGACCGTCAGCAAGACGGTCATGCCGGTCGGCGAGATCAAGAAGATTTCGATCGCCGTTCTCGTCGACGGGATCTACGTCAAGAATGACAAGGGCGTCATGGCCTACCAGGAGAGGGCTAAAAAGGAGATCGAATCCCTTGAGGACCTGGTAAGAAAATCAACCGGTTTCAATGCCCAGCGGGGGGACCAGGTCGTCGTGACGAGCATGCCTTTTGATCGGACTGAACTGGATCAGGGCATGGTTGGTCAGTCGTGGCAGGACAAGATCATGGCTGCCATGCCGATCATCAAGTACGGGGTGGCCCTCGTCGGGCTCCTGCTCCTGTTCCTCTTCGTGGTCCGTCCCCTTATCCGGCACACGGTCGCCCAACCCCAGCGTAGCGGAGAAATCACCCCTGCCGAGCTGACCCTCCCGGATGAAGACGGCGTCTCTGTGGAGTTAAGCGGGAAATCGCAGCCGCAACTGTCTATGTCGCCCTTCGGAGACCGATCACTCAGCGAGATCGACATGGTCAAGCAGATGGCCGGGGCAGACTCTAGAAAATTCGCTGAACTATTAAGGAACTGGCTGAAATGATCAACGAGGAAAAGGCCGCGGTGATGCTGTTGTCCCTCGATGAGGATCTGGCCGCCGAGGTCATGAAGAACCTCAGTCCGGCAGAGATCCGGCGCATCGGCAAATACATGAACCGCATCTCGAGGATCACCGCGGATACCATGAAGACCATCGCCAAGGAGTTCATCTCCATGGCCAAGGACAATGACGGGAATCTCTCCTTCAGGGACGATATCACGAGGAACATCGTGATCAAGGCCCTGGGGCCGGAAACCGCCGAGGAAATTCTCCAGGAAGTGGCCAGTTCCAAGTACATCGACAATCCGATCACCGAACAACTCCGGGATATTGATCCGAAGGTGCTGATGGAGTTCACCAAGACTGAGCATCCCCAGACGATCGCCCTGATTCTGGCCCATTTGGAGCCCGAGCAGGCGGCCATCATGCTGGAAGGGTTCTCCGGTCCCATGCAGGTCGAGATCACCAGGCGGATGTCCACACTCAAAAGCGTCCCCCATGAATTCCTGGAGGACGTGGCCAGAACCCTCGAAAAGGAGGTCATCACCGGCAACGATGCAGATCAGCAGGTCGGCGGCATCAAGGCCATGTCGGAAATCCTCACGAGGATGGGACGTACCAGTGAGAGCACCATCCTGACGTCCCTCGAGGAGGAAGACGCCGATCTGGCGGCGCAGCTCAAGAGCCTGATGTTTACCTTCGACGATGTGCTGAAGCTCGACGATAAGAGCCTCCAGGAACTGCTGCGCGAGGTTGCCACGGAGGACCTGGCCAAGGCCCTCAAGCTGGTCGACGAGAGCAACCGGGAAAAGATCTACAAGAACATGTCCAAGCGGGGTGCCGAGATGCTGAAGGAAGACATCGAAATGATGCCCCCCACCCGCCTGTCGGAGGTCGAGGAGAGCCAGAGGACGATCCTGGACATCACCAAGAGACTCGAGGCGGAAGGGAAAATCCTCATCCTGCG
>JAJFUM010000166.1 GCA_021372415.1 Deltaproteobacteria bacterium | reverse complement strand
GAGCCATGAACCTCCCGCGGCAAGCCTCGGTATCTCTGTGCAGGAAGCGATACCGTCAGCCCGCCTCAAACTCCACTCAGTGCCCTCCCTTCGGCAACTCCCCATTCTCCTCAGCGGGAAAAGCCTTCGGCCGTTCTCTGTCGATCGGCGTCGGCCGGGCACATCGCCGGCGACGGGCGCCCCCCCCTCGCGGACCTCTCCGGGATGGCACGTGATTCGCAATACAGTTCCGCATGAGATCTCGTCAGGCAGACGCTGCTGATCGCGTCCTGCCAATTCATTCTGAACCATCGAGCGAAGGGAGTCTGTTTGATCTATGAAAATAAGGGACCTGAAAACGACCATCCTCTATTGCCCCTTTAAGCAAAACATCCATGATGCGGCCCGCAGAATTGCGGGCCGGGACGTCCTGCTGGTCGAAATTTTCACCGACGAGGAGATCACGGGACTGGGATTCCTGACAGGGCTTGGAGTGGCCAGCGGCAGCGAAATCGTTGTGATCAACGAAATCATTGAAAAGGGCCTCAAACCCATGGTGCTGGGAAAAGATCCCTTCTCCATCGAACAGCTCTGGCAGGGCATGTATCAGGGAACGACGCGGTACGGCCGAAAAGGGGCCGCCGTGAGGGCGATCAGCGGGGTCGACATGGCCCTGTGGGATATCGTCGGCAAGAAAACCGGGATACCCGTCTACAAGTTGCTTGGGGGGTATGCGGACAGGAGCAAGGTCTATGCGAGCGGCGGCTTCTACACGGAACGCAATGAGCTTGAGGAACTGGCGGATGAAATGCGCTCCTATCTCGACCGGGGGTTCAAGGCCGTTAAAATGAAGGTCGGTCGTGACGTCCGCAAGGACGTGATCCGCGTGGAAGCGGTTCGAAAGGCCATCGGCGACGACGTGGATCTGCTGGTCGATGCCAATGAGGCGTGGGATGTCACCAGCGCCCTGAGGTTCATCGAAGCCACGAAGCCTTGCAGGATATTCTGGTTGGAAGAACCGCTGATGCCGGACGATATAGACGGATATGTCCGGCTGACGGCACAGAGCGTCGTGCCGATCGCAGCCGGGGAAAACGAGTATACGAAATACGGATTCAAGGACCTGATCGCCCGGAACGCCGTTCACGTGGTCCAACCGGATGTCACGCGGGTGGGCGGGATCTCGGAATGGATGAAGGTGGCCGCTCTCGCCCGCACCTGGAACATCCCCTGCGTCACCCACGCGGTCCAGGAAGTTCACATCTCCCTGGTCACCGCCGTCTCCAACGCCCCCATCATGGAGTATTTCACCCATGAGCACTATTTACAGACCTTCCTCTCCGACCTGTTCGTCGAACCGGCCTGCGTCCACAAAGTCGTTGATGGGTTCGTCGAGGCGCCGAAGGCCCCGGGACTGGGGCTTCAGGTCGATCCCGAACTGGTCAAGCGCTATCGCGCCTGAGGTCCCTAGCCGAAGCGGTACAAGATGCCGGTTCTTTCATACGATAGGAAAGGAAACGCACGATGCCCAAGAAAACGATCTTTGACTTTCAGGAAATGGCCGCCAATGGAAATAAAATCGTCTACCTGACGGCTTACGATTATACGACCGCCAACATGCAGGAAAAAGCCGGAATCGACATGATCCTGGTCGGTGATTCTTTGGGGATGGTTTCCCTGGGGCACAACACCACGTACCCCGTTACGATGGAGGATATGATCCGCCACTGCCAGGCAGTCCGGCGCGGCGCACTGCAGACATTCATCGTGGGGGACATGCCCTATATGTCCTACCAGGTGTCCGATGAAGAGGCGGTGGAAAACGCCGGGCGGCTGATCAAGGAAGCCGGTATGGACGCGGTCAAGCTCGAGGGCGGCGGCCAGCGGATGGTCAAGCGGATCAGCGCGATCAACGAGTCCGGCATCCTGGTCATGGGGCATATCGGATTGACCCCTCAATTTGCCGGGCAGATCGGCGGTTACAAGGCCCAGGGCAGAAGCGCCAAAGCAGCGCTCAGCATCATCCGCCAGGCAAAGAGGATCGAAGAGGCCGGGGCTTTCAGCACCCTGGTGGAAGGCGTTCCCGCTGCAGTCGGCAAAGCCATTACAGAACGCAGCGGTATTCCGATCCTCGGTATCGGCGCAGGTTCACACACCCACGGGCAACTGCTCATCTACGCCGACATGATCGGACTCTATCCCAACTTCACGCCAAAATTCGTCAAGAAGTACGCGAATGTGGGGGAGATCATGGTCAAAGCCTTTCTGGAATACGCTCAGGATGTCCGGGATAACCGGTTCCCCTCGGACGATCAACACACCTATGCCATGAAGCCGGAGGAAG
>JAJFUM010000158.1 GCA_021372415.1 Deltaproteobacteria bacterium | reverse complement strand
GGCCAGGGGAAGAGGCCCGTCGACGCATCCCCGGAAGAGCTGGACCGTCTCTGGAACGAGGCCAAAAAGAAAGGACCGTCCCCCAAGCAATGAAGGATTTCCTCTGCGTCCTGGGCCTGGTCTTCATCATCGAAGGCCTGCCCTACTTCGCATTCCCCGACAAACTCAAGACCTACCTCGTCAAGATGGCCGAGCTTTCCGACAGGACCCTCCGGATCCTGGGGCTCGTCCTGCTCGTGGCCGGCCTCGGTCTCCTCTACCTCGGAAGAAGCTGAAAGGGCATTGACTTTCGCCCCCTTGTGTGATTATCTGCCGCCCTTCCGCCGGTATGCAAAGGGCCGGTATGCAAAGGGATGGGTATGGAACTGGATGAATTCGACTACGATCTGCCCGAGGAACTGATCGCCCAGGAGCCCGCCGAGGCCAGGGACCGTTCCCGGATGATGGTGGTCCACCGAAAAACAGGGCTATGCGAGCTTCGCACCGTCAGCGACCTGCCGGACTACACGGGTCCCGGCGACGTCCTGGTCGTCAACGACTCCCGGGTCTTTCCGGCGCGCCTGATCGGCCGCAAAGAGACCGGCGCCCTGATCGAACTGCTCCTGATCGCCCGGCGCCAGGCCCGGGGAGAATCGGGCGAGACCTGGGAGGTTCTCCTGCGTCCGGCCAAGCGCGTCGCCGTCGGGACGTCCGTCCGGCTGGACGGGGACGGCCAGGCGACGATCGCCACCCGCCTGGACGACAAGCGGTGGCTCGTGGATTTCCGGACGCCCCTGCCCTTCGATGCCTTCCTCGACCGGTTCGGAAGGGCTCCCCTGCCGCCCTACATCAAGCGGGAAAAGGATCAGGGGCGTTCGCAGACGGACCTGGAGCGGTACCAGACGGTCTACGCCCGCGTGCGGGGCTCCGTCGCGGCGCCGACGGCGGGCCTCCACTTCACCCGGGAAATCCTCGACCGCCTGGGCGGGCGGGGGGTCCGGATCGCCCCCCTCACGCTCCACGTGGGTTATGGAACCTTCCTTCCCATCGAGACCCGCCGCGTCGAGGACCATCTCATGGAGGAGGAGCATTTCAGCCTCACGGAGGAAACGGCCGGGGTGATCAACGGGGCCAAACGGGTGATTGCCGTGGGGACCACCTCGACCCGCGTCCTGGAGTCCCTGGCCAAGGACGGCGGCCCCATCGAAGCCGTCGAGGATTCGACGCGCCTCTATATCTACCCGGGCTACCGTTTCCGCCGCGTCGATGCCCTGCTGACGAACTTCCACCTTCCGAAGTCCTCCCTGTTCCTGCTGGTCTGCGCCTTCGCCGGCCGCGAACTGATGCGGGAGGCTTACGGGAAGGCGATTGAAAACCGTTTCCGATTATACAGTTACGGAGACTGCATGCTGATCCTTTAAATTTTCGACGATTGTCTGAGCGCCAAGCGCGGGTTTCGTCCTTGCGGCAAAGCGAGGAGGTGCCGGGTCGAAAAAAGTCGCGCGGAGGGATCACGATTCACAAGGGCTTTATATGGACTTTACATTG
>JAJFUM010000152.1 GCA_021372415.1 Deltaproteobacteria bacterium | reverse complement strand
TTGCCCTCTACATTATCGGATTTCAGTATACGGTCCTTCTGGGGGATACGCTATTGATTGCCGGAGGGCTCTGTACGATCCTGGCAGTGCTCTGTGTCTATGCCGCTTCTGTCATCCAGGCTTTCCGAAGTGCCAACGAATCGCCTTCAGTCCGTGGTAAAGCTGCCTATAACCGCTGGTATTTCTATGTTGCCGTATGGATGCTCGGATATGTCCTTATATCAGGCGCCGTTTATGATTATGTCAGAAATCGTTATATTGAGGCCTTTAAGATTCCCAGCTCAAGCATGGAGCCGACCGTTTTAAGCGGAGACAGGGTACTGGCGGACAAGACCGCTTATCAGAGAATGGCTCCGAAAAAAGGGGACATCATCATTTTCGTATTTAAGGATGACCGTAGTAAGAGGTATATAAAAAGACTTGAGGCAATGCCTGGAGACACGGTTCGATTGGTGGACGGCTCAATGCAAACGGTTCCCCATGGCGCTGTTTACGTCCTCGGCGATAACAAGGAACATAGCGTGGACAGTCGAAATTTCGGTTTTGTCCCGCTCAGTGACGTCACTGCGAAAGTCCGGCAGATCTATTTTTCAATAGGCGTGGATGGGATTCGCTGGAGCAGGATAGGAAAGACGCTGGATTGAATCAACCCCTATTCGATGTTCCTGTTGAAGCCCGTATTGGCGATTTGTGCATTTGAAGTGGAAATAACCGTTTTATCGGCCTGTATTTCGTCCGGGAAGATGTCCGATTGTCGCCGATGGCGTTTTGTTTGTGGCCTGACATCTTTCTCCCGACAGCCCCAGGGATGGGAGTACCTGGGCTGCGGCCTTACAGCTGCAGGATAAACAGGAATGGCAGAGACCGGTGACAGACGCTTTACGAGAGCGACCGGGGCAGCGACAGGGTGAAGGTGATCCGTTCGTCAGTGCCCGCCTCTAGGCAAAGGGTGCCACGGTGGGCCTGGACGATCTCCCGGGCAAGGCTGAGCCCCAGGCCGGAGCCGGGGACGGAACTGCTGCGTGACTGGTCGACCCGGTAGAAGCGATGGAAGATCCTCTCGCGGTCGGCCTCCGGGATCGGGGTCCCGGTGTTGGAGACCCTCAGGAGGACCTCCTCGTCCCGCGCCTCGAGCTCGAACCGGATCAGGCCGCCCTCGACGTTGTACTTGACGGCATTGGAGGCGAGGTTCTGGACCGCCTGCCTGAGGAGATCCGGGTCGGCCTCGACAACGACATGGGGGGCGATCTTCTTTTCCAGGCGCAGGTTCGGCGCGATGGCGCCGACATCCTCGACGGCCGACTCAACGACGGCGCTCATGTCGAGGGTTTCCAGGTTCAGCGCCAATTCCCCGGCATCGGCCCGGGCCAGGATCAGGAGCTTCTGCACGATCGTCTTGAGCCGCTGGACCTCCTCGATCAGGTTCCCGTAGAAACGCTGCGTCTCCGAACCGGTGTCAGCGTGCTGCACGGCGTCGTCCAGGACCCCCTGGAGGATCGTCAGCGGCGTCTTCAGCTCGTGGGCAGCATCGGCGCTGAAACGCAGGGCCTGTTTGAAACTCTTCTCGAGGCGGTCCAGCATCCGGTTGATCACCTCCACGAGTCTCGAGAGCTCGGCGTCCGCCCCGGCCGAAGCGGGAATCCGCTTGTCGAGGCCATGCGCCGTGATGGTCTCCGCCGTCCGGGTGATGAGCGCGATCGGCCTCAGCGCCCGGTAGGTGATCAGCCACCCCCCCGCAGCCAGGAGGAGAAGCGCAACCGGCACCGTGATCCAGAAGGCCTTCTTGAAGCGGGCGGCTTCGGCATAGAAACCTGTCATATCCATCCCGAGCAGGATCGTGACGTACTGGCTCCCCAGGATCCCGATCCGCCAGGTTCCATTCCCCTGATCGGCCTTGACGGTCTTGAAGAAGGGCTGTTTGATCCGCGCCTGCATCGGGGGAACGGGCGGGAGGGATGGAAAGGATGGTGGGGCCATTCCGGCGGGGGGAGCGTCCCCCGGCCGACCGTTGGGGCGGCCGGGCGGCAAGGGCGGCCGCGTCCTTTCGCCTGGTGCCGCCTGGCCGGCTGGTCCGGCCGATCTGCCGGGCGGAGGGCCAACCTTCGGATCGGGAGGTGGGTTGCGAAGGAGCATTTCGAAGGCCGGCATGGCCTCCATGCGGCGGTCGTACTCGGGGAAGAGGTCTTCGGAGATCCCGCCGGGCCAGTGTGGCGAGCGGTACAGGACCTCCTGACGCGAATCCGTGACTTGGACGATGATCGCCTTCCAGCGCTCCTCCCCATAGATGAACCGGAGCGACTTGTCCATCTCCTCCCAGTGCCTCCTGGGAAAGGGGATGCGCAGCTGCCCCTCCCCGAGGGTGAGGATCTCCCGGTCGATCCTATCGAGGCTCACGTCGTTGATCACATCGAGGAAGTAGAGGCCGAAGACGATCAGCACGGAGCCCGAAATGAGGATGGACAAGAGGATGATCTTGATCCGAAACAAGGGATCTACTCCTTGGCCTGGGCGTTGAACCGGTATCCGACGCCCCGGACCGTTTCGATGCGCGGGCGGTCGGGCTCCACGTCCACCTTGGCCCGCAGCCGGCGGATGTACACGTCCACCACATTGGTCTGGGGGTCGTAGCAGTAACCCCAGACATGTTCCAGGATCTGCGTCCGGGTGAAGACCCTGCCGGGGGACCGCATCAGCAGGGCCAGGAGGTTGAACTCGCGGGCCGTCAACTCGACACCCCCCTTGGCCGTCCGGACCTCCCGGGTGATCAGGTTGACCGCGAGCTCGCCGTCCTGGAGGATGCTGAGTTGCTGGCCCGTCCCCCTCCGGGTCACGGCATGGATCCGGGCAAGGAGCTCTTCAATGTAGAAGGGTTTGCTGAGGTAGTCGTCGGCGCCCAGGTTCAGGCCTTCGACCCGCTCGTTCAGGGCCGACCGGGCGGTCAGGAGGATCACCGGGACGTTGTGCTTCGCTTCCCGGAGCTGCCGGAGGATCGTCAGGCCGTCAAGGCCGGGCAGCATGATGTCCAGGAGGATGACGTCGTAGGCCTGACCCACGGCCAGGGCATAGCCCTCATCGCCGTCCTCGCAGGTGTCCACGACGAAGCCCTGTTCCCGGAGCCCCTTCTTCACGAAAGAAGCGATCTTCCTGTCATCCTCGACGAAAAGCACCTTCATGGGGCCACTGTAACCCCATCGGCCGGCATGGTGCAAGGGGTCGCTGGATTAAAAGATTGTCATTTGTTAATCGATCGCAGCCAGATCTTTGTTTGAGCGTCGATACGCTACACGCGCCTGAAGCTTGACCTCGTCGAAGAGAGAAACCGGATGCACTGCCGGCAGACTCATGCCTTTCTCCTTTTTAAGTCACCTATTCCCGCAAACCCCTGGCCTGACGGCCGGCATGCGGTATTGGTTGGGGTCGCAGGATTACAAAGACTGCCAGCCGGGCGACGCTGGGGGCCTATCCGTCGCCCTGGCCTCCGGGCCTTTCCCCGGTCCGGTCGATCGCCTCGCAGGCGAGCCCGTCGCCCCGCAGGATCGGCCGGTAGCAGCGGTTGCAGGAGATGCAGGTCGCCTTCGCCGGATCGGCGGACCGCCAGCGGCGCACCAAGCCCGGCTCCCGGATCAGCGGCCGGCTCAGGGCGATGTAGTCGGCCAGGCCGTCCACCACAAGAGCCTCCGCCACCGGAAGCGACCGGATCCCCCCGACCAGAATCAGGGGGATGGTCATCTCCCGCTTGAAGGCCCGGGCCGCCTCCCGGTAGTAGACCTCGTCCTCGCCCGCCTTGGCAAGGCCGATCCTGCTGGGGATCTTGTCGCCGGAGATGCCGGTCCCGCCGCTGATCTCGATGGCGTTCACCCCCGCCTTCTCAAGCATCTTCGAGACGCGGACCATGTCGTCGGGACCGAATCCTCCCTCGACGAAATCGTCCGAGTTGATCTTGACCAGGACGGGAAACCCCTCCCCCACCCGCGAGCGGACACGGGCCGCCGTCTCCAGCAGGAGGCGGGCCCGGTTCTCCAGGCCGCCGCCGTAGCCGTCCGTCCTCTTGTTGAAGTAGGGGGAGAGGAACTGACTCATCAGGTAGCCGTGCGCCGCGTGGATCTGGGCGCCGTCGAACCCGGCCTCCTTCGCCCGCCGCGCCGCCTCTGAGAAGGCTTCCCGGATCCGGCCGAGATCGTCGGGGTCTGCCGGCTGGACGGCCGTGCCGTTCGCCATCTCCATGGCCGAGGGTCCCAGGGCGGGAAGACCCGTCGCCTTGGAGATGGCCTGCCCCCCGCCGTGGGCCAGTTGGATGACGATACGGCCGCCCCGGTCATGGACGGCCCGGGTCATGGCCGCCAAGGCGGGGACCACGCCATCGTGGTGGATGCCGTATTGAAAGGGCCGGACGCGGCCTTCCGGGCTCACGAAGGCATGGCCGGTGATGATGAGCCCGACCGCCCCCTCGGCCAGCTCGGCCATTTTCTCCTGCAGGGCGGGTGTGCAGATGCCGTCCGGGGCGGCCATCCCCTCGTAGGTGGCCGAGCGCACGAAACGGTTGGCAAGTTTCATCGAGCCGATGGACGTGGCCTCGAATAATCGGGACATGGAAACCTCCTTTGCT
Organism: Deltaproteobacteria bacterium; assembly: GCA_021372415.1. Lineage (GTDB taxonomy): Bacteria > Desulfobacterota > Syntrophia > Syntrophales > UBA5619 > JAKAFS01. Next base: position 1,133 of record JAJFUM010000152.1, on the reverse strand, counting down.
GCTGACATGGAAACTCTATGTATTTTCCGATCGGGACACCCTCGGCCGACCTCCGCGGCCGTTCCCCCCGATCCCCCGGTGGAGGACCCGCTGAACGCCCACCAGCGAGGCCTCGGCCAGGAGGCGTCCGGCATAGGCCTCGGCCTCGGCCATGCTCATGGCCATGATCCGGCCCTGGAGCTCGGGCAGATATTGGGGGTCCACGCTCAGTGAACGGATCCCGATACCCAGCAGGAAGGGCATCAGGTCCGGGTCGAAGGCCATTTCTCCGCAGACGTTCACGGTCTTGCCAGCCCGGAGGGCAGCCTCGGCAATGCGCCGGAGGGTCCTGAGGACCGAGGGGTGCTCGGGGCGGAAGGCGTAGGCCACCCGATCGTTCATCCGGTCCACCCCGAGCAGGTACTGGATGAAATCGTTGGTGCCGATCGAGAGGAAATCCGACTCCTGCGCGAGCTCGTCGACGATCTCCACGACGGCCGGGACCTCGAGCATCGCCCCCAGGGCGGGGGAGGCATGGTGGGGAAGCCCCTCCTTCTCCAGGGTCTGCAGGCTCTCAGCCACGATCCCCCGCGCGACCCTGAACTCGTCCAGGGAGGTGATCATGGGAAACATGATCCTAAGCTCCTGGGTGTCGGCCCCGGCCCGGAGGATCGCCCGCAACTGCTGGCGAAGCTGTTCGGGATGGCGGAGGGAGAACCGAATGGAGCGCAGCCCCAGCTGCGGGTTCGGCTCCCCGGCGATTTCCCAGTAGGCCGGAACCTTTTCGCCCCCGATGTCCAGGGTGCGGAAAGTGACGGGCCTGCCGGGCATGGTGTCGCACAGGCGCCTATAGATCCGGTATTCCTCCTCCTCCGCCGGGAAGCTCGAACGGACCAGGAAGGGGAGCTCGGTCCGGTAGAGGCCGATCCCTTCGGCCTTGAGTTCCCGGGCGATCGGGACCTCGTTGAGGAGGTTGATGTTCGCCTGGAGAAAGACCCGCACGCCGTCGCGGCTCCGGGTCGCGGGGAGCATCGCGGCGGCCTGGGAAGCCACCGTGCGGCGCGCCCGGTCGGTGGCCCTGTAGCGTTCCACGACCTTCGTATCGGGATTCACAAGGATGTTTCCCTGCTCAGCGTCCAAGAGGACCGGCGTAT
>JAJFUM010000135.1 GCA_021372415.1 Deltaproteobacteria bacterium | reverse complement strand
TTTGTTCAGCCGATCAATACCGCCCTTCAGGAGAGCGACCAGGGTCAGTACCTTTGCCGTAGAATAGCTATTTAAAAAGACATCAGTAATCCAGGCTGATCTACCTTACGGGAAAACCAACTTAACCTGAACAAGTATAGTCCTGCTGAAGTACTTAGAGCTCACGATATAGACGCAAATTACGGCTTGAAATCAGCCACACGTATGCATTAAATTAATATCTCGACTTATAAAAGTAATCGCCAGGCAGCATCTATGCCTGCAGCCAAAGGCTTGTAGGTGATAGCGTTATCCGTATCATCTGTACAATCAAAATTCAGTTGATTAGCGGGTCAAAAAAACCTCCTGTAAACCATTCGTAAAGCATCGTGTAAGTCAGTTATCGCGATTTTCACTACTTAGTTATCACACCTCGGTACAGGGATAGAATCTCCTTGACATGAAAGCCCCCTTCCCCATACCCTCTCCCCACGAAAAAACAAGCCATTATCCACGATCCAAGAGGAAAAGCAGGGAGATGGCCACGAGGAGGCCGGTTTGGCGATACCGGCTGACGTGGCGGGGCCCATTCCTCGCCGACCGATGGGAAGGAGACCTCTAGCGAATGCTCAACCCTCTGACCCTGCTCTTCATGCTGACCTTTCTGGTCTCGGTCGATATGCGGATCCTGACCCCGGTCCTGCCCTCCATCTCCCTCTCCCTCGGTTCTAGTGCCGGCACCGTGGGCCTGGCCATGACGACCTACGCAATCGCCTATGGAACAGGACAGCTCTTCTACGGCCCGCTGTCCGACCGGCTGGGCCGCATTCCCGTCGTCCGGGCGGCCGGCATCGGCTTTGCCGTCTTTACCTTCCTTTCCGGCCTCGCCGCAACGACGGGACAGTTCATTGCTGTCCGGCTCCTGGCCGGGGCTTTTGCCGGTGCCGTAATCCCCCTGACCCTTGTGTTCATCGGCGACACCGTCGCCTATGACCGCAGACAGATCGTCTTGGGGTTTCTCTCGGTGACATCCTCGGCCGCCATGGCCTTTTCCGCATCCCTCGGCGGGACAGTAGCCCACTTCATCTCCTGGCGGTGGATGCTGGTCGGCTACAGCGTCCTGGCGCTGGTCCCCGTCGCCCTGATGTGGCGGCTCAAGGGGACCGCCGTCCGCGGGGCATCTGGCAGCGGCGAGGGCTACGGTCATATCCTTCACAACCACCGCGCCCTTTTGATCTTCGTCGCGGTCTTCCTGGAGGGGTTCCTCTTGTGGGGGGGGATGAACTATATCGGCGCCTTTGCAATGGCCCGCTACGGCTTCGACCAATTCACCATCGGCCTGTTGATCGCGTTTTTCGGAATCGGAACGATGGCCGGGGGGCTGTTCATGGGGCGGATCCGCAGCATTCTGTCGGAAAAGGGACTGGCCGCCTGGGGTGGGGCCCTGATGGGTCTCCCCTATCTGGCGCTGATCCCCCGCTGGCCCGCCGGAACCTTTGTGGCTGCCATGCTGATCCTGGGCCTCGGATTCGTCTTCCTCCACACGACCCTGCAACTACGGGGAACGGAGATCAGCGCCGCCGCCCGGGGCAAGGCATTTTCGCTGTTTATCTTCTGCCTCTTTACGGGGATCTCGGCGGGAAGCGCCGGCTTCGCCCCCCTCGTGGACGCAGGCCGCTACGAGGCGATGTATGCGATTGCAGGCGTCGGCCTGATCGCCGTCGGCCTGATGACGGCCTCCGCCCCGGGAGGGCAGAAGGAAGAACGACCCCGTACCGAACCACGGGAGGGCCAGGGAGGCCATCCCGCCGGCAGCTGTCTCTGACCCCCTGGATCTTCCGGCAAGGAGATGAGCGGGAACTGCCTCAACTGGCGGATCCGTCTTCCCTGCTGGCATCCATGGGGATCTGCCGGGCAGCGGCAGCGGATTCAACTGTGTCCCCCGCGGGTCCCGTATCTTCGCTCCGCTCCCGTCCTTCGACGAGCATCGCCAGTTCCCGGACGAATCCCTTCATGAGAGTGGCCTGGGACGTCATCTCCTCGGAAGCGCTGGCGCATTCTTCGGCACTGGATGCGTTCTGCTGGACGACCCTTTCGATCTCGGAGACCGCCCTGTTGACCTGATCGATGCCCTGGGCCTGCTCGTCCGAGGCCGCCGCGATTTGATCCACGATCCTGCTGACTTTCAACGTAACGTCCCGGTTCTCGGCAAAGGCATTTCGGGTGGAGGCGGTCAGTTGGTTGCCGTTCTTGACGGCCTTCACGGTCTGATCGATGAGGGTCGTGGTGTTCTTGGCCGCCTCGGAGGCGCGCAGGGCAAGATTCCTGACCTCATCGGCCACCACGGCGAACCCGGCGCCCGCCTCCCCAGCCCTGGCGGCCTCCACCGCGGCGTTAAGCGCCAGAAGATTGGTCTGGAATGCAATCTCGTCGATGGTTTTGATAATTTTGCCTGTCTGTTCGCTCGATTTTGTGATCTCTTCGATGGCCCTGCCCATGTCGCCCATATGCTGGTTGACCTTCTCAACGATCTTCTGCGCATCGGTCATTATGGCCTTGGCTTCGTTGGCATTGATGGCGTTCTGTTTGGTCATGGACGACATCTCTTCCAGGGAGGAGGCCGTCTCCTCGACGGAGGCGGCCTGGCTGGAGGCGCCCTGAGCCAGGGACTGGCTGGCTGCGGAGACCTGGTGGGTGGCTTCCGAGACCTGATTGGCCCCGTGGGTGACGCCTTCGATGACCTTGTTGAGGCCCTTAATGACTTTTCGGGTGGAGACGATCGCAAAGCTTGGTCCGATCAGCAGAGCAGCAACGATGAAGCCGAAAATGATCCACAGGGAAATCCTGGTCTGACCCTCGAGATTCCGGATGCTCATGGCGGTAACCTCGCCGGATATCTTGTTGAGATCCGCGGTATGGGTGTCCATGTTCTTCTTGAAGCCTTCCTGGATCGAAACCTGCTCCTGGAGATTTTTCACCGCCGGAACGATCTGATCGTAAACGGCCCGGATCGCTTCGGACTTACTCCGCAAATTATCGCTGTTCTCAATCTTCTCATGCCAGCCCTTCAGGCTTTTCTCGAAGTTCGGCATGTCCCTCTGGAGACTCTCCAGGTTGGCGGGGGAGGTCTTATCGGAATAGGCCGACAGAGAGACCGTGACGATCTTGATGTTGGCCACCAGATTCTCCCCCATGAGCAGGTCCTGGTTACCCAGTTCCAGAAGCCGGCCCGTCAATTCCCTGATCTTGGCGCTGGACTCTCCCTTAAGCTTCTCGGAGTTCCGGTATTTGTCGAGCAGATCCCTGTAGGCATTGATGGCCTTCTCCACAAGGGCCACCTTTTCAAGGTCCCGGGCGCTCGTGCCGGAATTGCCTTTCACGGCATTGATCTGGGCGAGAGCCTCCCTGATTTGGGTCTGGGTTTCGGAAAAGGCCGCATCTCCCCGCTTCTGGTCGCCGACCAGATTGGCGATGAGAAATTCACTCGTCTTCTCCTTTGCGGTGGAAACGATCAACTGAACGGAATTGATGGCCTTGTACAATTGCACCACGGCCAAAACGCGTGTCAAGCCAAACCAGCCCCCGAACCCCACGGCCAGGATCAGAAACAGCATCAAGATGATACCCGATCCAATCCTCTTGCCCAGCGTCATTCGAAACGTCATCGTCGGCCTCCTCTAGATCTTTCAACTCTGTGTAGGATGTATGAAAATGAACGCGTCTGATTCAGGATATCGGCAACTCCCTTGAAAACTTGAGCAATGGAAACTCGTTAATAACCGCCCCCCACATGGATCAGTGCATCTTACGAAGTGCCGAAGGAGAAAATGCAATGCGCAGAATGTTCGCCAGGCGAAGTTTTGGCCAATACAGCGCATATCGCCCTTCGGCCATCAAACCCGAGGGATACAGGCCAGGTTGGTAGACAGCCTAAAATTGCAATATGTAACTGGGTAACTCGGCGCTGAAATAACCAACGGTCCTACCCCCTGTAACGCCGACCTCATCTCCGCAAATATGCCGGTTGACTATTCCCATGGACGGATGTACTTTGCTCATCACCGGGCAGACGTGGACGGGCCAACTGCCCGAGCGGGGAAACCGAGGTGCGCGATGGACAGGCGGCTGTGGGGGATTCTTCTCTTTTCTGCTGTGGGGATCGGCATCGGCATCGGAAAACCTTTTGCTCCGGGACTTTCTCCGGAAGGCCACGCGGTCCTGATGTCGGTTCTGGTGGCCGTCGGCCTTTGGATCTTCGGAACCCGGTGGGTTCCCCTTTCGATCGGCAGCATGGTCATGATGCTGCTGCTGACGGCTGCGGGCGTCAAGCTATCCATCGTCTTCAACGGCTATACGACACGGGCCGTCTGGATCCTGATCCCGGCCCTCTTCTTCGGGTTCGCCCTGAACGCCACGGGGTTGGGCAAACGGCTGGCCTACTGGGTCATCGGCCTCTTCCGCCCCAGCTACCGGAGCCTGACCGTCTCCTGGGTCCTCATCGGCCTGCTGTTGTCGGTCCTGACCCCCTCCATTTCGGTGCGGATCGCGATCGTCATCCCGATCGCCGTGGCTTCCGTGGAGATCTGCCGTCTTAAATACGGCTCCAACGGCGCGGCCCTCATCCTGCTGTCGGCCTGGTCCATGGTGCTGATCCCGGGAAGCGGCTGGCTGACCGGTTCCCTGTGGGGACCGGCAACCATCGGCTTCCTCGGCGCCATACCTGAATTGCAGGGGGTGATTGAGTTCGACTCCTGGCTGAAGGCGATGCTGGTGCCGTCGGCCGTCCTTTCTCTTCTCTTCATCCTGGCCCTGTACTGGATCATGAAGCCGTCAGAGGAACTGGAGATCGACGGCCAGGCCTTCAGGGCCGAATTCAAAGCCCTCGGACCGATGAGTTTCAAGGAAAAGGCGACGCTCGTCATCCTGTTGGCCACATTCCTGTTCTTGGTCACCGGGCGGATGCACGGAATCCCGGACGTTACGATCTGTCTGGGGGCCTTTGCGTTGCTGGCGGCGTGCGGCGTGATCAAGGCCCAGGACATCGGAACGGCGATCAGTTGGGACTTCGTTCTCTTCATCGGCACGATCATGGGATTGGGGATGATCCTGCAGGAAACCGGCGTGGCCACCTTTCTGGGCCGGTCCTTCAGTCCGGTCATCAGGGCTCTGGCAGGCAACCCCTGGCTGCTGACCTATGCGCTGCTCATCTTCTGCTTTGCCGTGCGTTTCGTCGATGTCGCCCAGCTCTTTGCGACCATCCCCTTTCTGGTCCCCTTTCTCCCTATGCTGGCCGCAGATTTCGGCTTCCACCCGCTGGCGGTCTTCTTCCTCTTCATCATGGCAGGCAACTGCTTCTTCATGTCCTATCACCAACCCTTCGTCATCATCGGGGAAACGATCGCAGGGAGGGCGTCCTGGACGCCCGCACAACTCCACCGGGCCGGGATCATCTACCTGTTTGCCTGTTTGGTTACGCTGGCGTTCAGTCTCCTGTACTGGAGGGCGGCCGGGTTGATCCGCTGACGGCGGCTTCTTCTGCAGCACGCTGCTGGCCCTGCAACCGATGAAGCAGGAAAGCGCAGGCGCGGGCGTGCAAGGAATCCACCCGATCGCGCCTATGATGATGACGGCAACATCGTTCCACCCAGGACCAGCAAGGCGGTAAATATCTGCATCCAGAACCCCTGGCCCGGCAGTTTCCAGACCATCCGGCGCGACCGGTACGTCAGTCCGTCATGCCCAGGGCACGATCGGGTAAGATCATGCGCCGCGTCCTGAGCGTCATCTCCAATGCCACGGAGGCGGGTGATGTCATGACCCCGGCGAATCCGGAAATCGTCGTGGAGATCACCAAGATGGTTCAGGGAAAGTGAAGCCCCCTCTCATGGCCGCAGAGAGGGGTGTGAACAGAGCGGCAACGCGGGGATCAACGGGTCAATGGACACAAAATGAACAACAAAACAAGGAGGGGATAGGATGGACACGATCGTCGAACGCGTGGATGTGTGGGTTGCCGGCATCAAGGACGCACCGGGTGGCCTGGCCAAGATACTCTCCGGTCTGCGGGATGCTGGTGTGGATCTTGACTTCATCATCGCCAGGCGGGCGCCGGATAAACCCGGCACCGGGGTTGTATTTGTGACGCCGCTGCGCGGCGATGCCGAGGTTTCGGCGGCAGCCACCCTAGGATTCAATGTCACGGGCAGCATCAAGTCGGTCCGCATCGAGGGAGAGAACAAACCGGGGGTAGCTGCAGGCATGACGGAAAAACTTGCAAAGGCGGGTCTCAACCTTCACGGGCTGTCTGCGGCTGTGATTGGGTCGAAGTTCATCATGTACGTCGGTCTGGATACCGCCGAAGACGCCGCAAAGGCGGCCGACATCCTCAAGAAGGGATAGGGACATCCAGAGAGCGGGGAACATGCGGCGAACGCCCCGAATGCAGTCGAAGGCGACGGCAATGGGCGGCAGACCGGCCGCAATAATTGGACCCGCCCGGCGGCCCGATCTGATCGAAGGTGATCCGGTGCCGCCGGGCGAGGGTTCCGAGACCGATACGATACGGCCTTCTACTCCAACTTGATGTTACCCTGCTTGATGACCTTGCCCCATTTGGCCGATTCCGATTCCATGAACTTGGTGAACGCGGCCGGCCCCAGCAGATCCTGCTCGGCACCCTGGGCCACGAAGATCTTCGCCATCTCCTCGGTCTTCATGACCGTCTCCAGTTCCTTGTTCAGTTTGTCGACGATCGCCTTTGGCGTGCCGGCCGGCGCGAAGAGGCCCCACCAGATGAAGGACTCGTACCCGGGGACACCGGCCTCGGAGATGGTCGGCACGTCCGGCAGGCTCTTGCTGCGCGTCTTTGCGCCATAACCGAGCGCCCTGACTTTTCCGGACTTGATGTGCGGCAGCGACTGCTGGAGGCTTCCGACAAAGAGCTGGGAATGCCCCCCCAGCAGGTCAATCATCGCCGGGCCGCCGCCCTTGAACTGGACGATCTTGAAGTCGATGTCGGCCATCATTTTGAAGAGCTCGGTGGAGAGATGGATGAAGCTGCCGCCACCTGCAGCCGAAGCCACCAGCTTTCCCGGCTGCTTCTTGGCCAGGGCGATGAGTTCCTTGACCGAATTGGCCGGGACCGACGGATGAACGACAAGGGTGGACACCGCATTGCCGATTTTGGCGATCGGGACGAAGGACTTCATGGGATCGTACGGGACATGGCCGAGCAGGGGGTTGAGTATAATCCCCGTAGAGTTGAACAGCAGGGTGTGGCCGTCAGGCGCCGATCTTGCGACCATCTCCGAGGCGATGGTCCCCCCGCCCCCGGCCTGGTTCTCCACCACGAACGGCTTGCCCAGGCGCTCGGAGAGTTTGGTCGCAATCAAGCGTCCCATGGCGTCGGTGCTTCCACCTGGGGCAAAGGCAATCAGGAGCCGCACCGGCTTATTGGGATAGCTGTCCGCTGCTGCAAGAGCGACGGTAGCAGAAAATACAACGGCGACGGCCAAGAATCCGGCTAGGACGATTCCCCGCCACAATCGGTTTGTATGCAAGGTTCTTTTCATAGTGCCATCCTTTCTTTGTGAAACCGATTTCGAGTCAAGTTACCCCATCCATGAATGGAATGGACATCCATTGAAAACGGTGCAAACCGTTCTCGTTTAGCGCGATGCATCGCATCAGCCGGCAATGTCGTCCCGTCGCTTCTGGACGGCCGGCAACACCATCACGATCAGGATCAGAGCAGTGGCGCTGAGGAACACCAGACTCAAGGGGCGTGTGAAGAAGACTATCGGGTCCCCGTCCGAAACCTGCAGGGCCCGTCGGAGGTTCTCCTCCATCATCGGCCCCAGGACTAATCCCAGCAACAGCGGAATAGGGCTGCAACCCAGAAGTCGCCACAGGACCCCCAGAATGCCGAAGATCGCCGTCAGATAAATATCGAAGGAGATGCTGTTCGTACTGGAGATGCCGATGGCGGAGAACACCATGATCGCCGGGAAAAGGAGGCGATAGGGCACCTTGAGGAGACTCACCCACAGGCCGACCAGCGGCAGATTGAGGATGAGCAGCATCATGTTACCGATCCACATGCTCGCGATGAGCCCCCAGAAGAGGGCCGGTTGCTGGGTCATGACCGAAGGCCCGGGCGTGATGCCGTGGATCATGAGCGCCCCGAGCATCAGGGCCATCGTTCCACTTGCAGGGATCCCCAGGGTCAGCATGGGGATGAACTTGCACTGGGCATCCGCGTTGTTGGCGGACTCCGGCCCAGCCACCCCTTCGATTGCACCTCGGCCGAAGCGGGACGGGTCGCTTGCGATTTTTTTCTCGATCATGTAGGAGCTGAACGAAGCGATCGAGGGACCCGTTCCCGGAAGGATGCCGAAGAAGGCCCCGCAGGCCGTCCCCCTGAGGATCGGGGCAGCGGCCTGTTTCATGTCCTGCAATGTCGGGTAGAGGCTTCCCACCCTGGAGGTGAAAACCTGTTGTTCCTCGGGGTCACTGACGTTGAAGATGATCTCGCCGATGGCAAAGACCCCGATCGCGATGATGACAAAACCGATGCCGTCCGCCAGTTCGAAAAAGCCGAAGGTGAAGCGCTTTATGCCGGTGTCGACGTCGGAACCCACCATGCTGAGCAGAAGCCCCAGAAACACCATGGCCAGCGACTTGAGCATGTCGCCCTGGGCCAGCACGGCCGCAGTGACCAATCCCATGAGCATCAGCGAAAAATATTCCGGCGAACCGAACTTCAGGGCAACATCGGCGACCCATGGGCCAAGCAGGGAGATCAGCACCGTGCAGAGGGTGCCGGCAACGAACGACCCGATCGCCGCAATCGCCAGCGCCACACCCGCCCGTCCCTGACGGGCCATTTGATAGCCGTCGATGCAGGTGACGACCGAGGAAGTCTCGCCTGGAAGGTTGACCAGAATCGACGTCGTCGATCCGCCGTACTGGGCCCCATAGTAAATGCCCGCCAGCATGATCATCGCCGCGACCGGGGAAACATTATAGGTGATCGGCAGCAGCATCGCGATGGTCGCCATCGGGCCGATGCCCGGCAAGACGCCGATCAGGGTGCCGACAAGCACGCCGATGAAACAGTAGAGCAGGTTCTGAAGTGAAAGCGCGACACCGAGGCCGAAGAAAAGGTTGTGCAGGATGTCCAAGGATGTCCTCCTTGTCAGAATCCCTTGAATAGGGGGTAAGGCAGTTCAAGTCCCCAGATGAAGAGGGCCGCTGATGCCACCACCAGGATCACGGTCAGCATCAGGATCTCCAGGAAACGAAAATCCTTGCCGGCTGCCGCCGAAAGGAAGACCAGGGCCACGAGTGCCGGTATAAAACCAGCCCATTGCATAAGCACGCCGAACAGGATGAGGGAGAGGATCAACAGCCCCAGGGTCCGCAGGGACACGTGTCCTTGGATCTTCTCGCCGCTGCGCAACCCGAGGCCCATGATGCTGACGCCGAATGCAACAAGAATCCCACCCAGAACGGTCGGAAAGAATCCCGGCCCCATACGCGTCGCACTTCCGAACCGGTAATCCCTGGCAATGAACATGGCGGCAACGCCGAAGCCGGCGAACATCATGCCGGCCCAGAAATCCTTGTTCTTCATTAATCGTGAGATCACCAAAGCCTCCTCATGACTTACATTTCAGACAGGGTCCTTCAGCTATACGAAAGAGCGCTTTCACCCTGGCGTTGACCAAGCCCCTCAAGGCATCAGCGACCCAGGCCAAGCGGCCTGTGCCTCCGGGCGATTCCATGTATCAATGGACATTAGAACAGCGGCGACAGGCCGCCTTTTTTGACCACGCGACTATAGGTCAAGAGATTTTTGAATGTCAACTGGAATTTGTCGGCCTGCCAAGGAGTTGGACATCGATTCATAGTCACTGGCTATCGCATCATAGGCAATTCGTATTTTACAATCCCGTATTGGCGGAGATATGTTGTGTCATAATTGATATAACACAGTGTTATGCTTAATTAAACATAACGCTAAACAAAGGGGGTAATATGCAAAAGATCACTTTGACAGTCAACGGCGTTCAAAGACAGGTGACGGCAAGCCCCGAGACGGTGCTGATCGATCTCTTGCGAAAGGACCTGCATCTGACGGGGGCCAAGCAGTCCTGCGACCGGAAGGGGCAATGCGGCGCCTGCACGGTCATCGTCAACAAGAAGGCGGTCCGCTCCTGCCTCACCAAGGTGGTGAAACTGGAAGGGGCAGAGGTCATTACCGTCGAGGGACTGGGCACACCGGAAAATCCCCACCTGATCCAGGAGGCCTTTGTCCTGGCAGGCGCGATCCAGTGCGGTTTCTGTACGCCGGGGATGATCATGGCGGCCAAGGCCCTGTTGGACAAGGATCCGAATCCCGACGTGGAGGCTATCAGGAAGGCCCTGGCGCACAATCTCTGCCGCTGCACGGGCTACAAGAAAATTATCGAGGCCGTCCAGCTCGCCGGCCGGTTTATCCGCAAGGAGACGACCCCGGCGGCCGTTCGCAGCAAAATCGACAAGGCGATGCTTGGGGTTTCCCACGTCAGGCCGACAGCAATGATCAAGGCCTGTGGCGTGGCACAATTCAACGACGACTTCCCGCTCCCGCCGGACGCCCTTGAACTGGCCGTCGTCCGCAGCACCGAGAGCCACGCCGTGATCAAATCGATCGATACGTCGGCTGCGGAGAAGATGCCCGGCGTGATCGGCTTCGTGAGGGCCTCCGACGTCAAGGGGACGAACCGCCTCCGCCAGGTTCAGCCGGACCAGCCGGTCCTGTGCGAAGACAAGGTGAGGATCCTGGGAGATCCGATCATCGCAGTGGCCGCCGAAACGAGGGAACAGGCGCGGGCGGCCGCGGCGGCGGTCAAGGTGATCTACGAACCCCTGCCGGTCATGATGACGCCGGCCGAGGCCATGGCGCCCGGGGCCTATCCGATCCATGCCCATGCGCCGGACAACATCTGCGCCACACAGCCCGTGATCAAGGGCGACGCCGAAGCAGCCCTGAAAGAGGCGAAAACGGTTTATGAAGGGGAATACGGCACCCAGACCAACCACCAGGCGCCGCTGGAGCCGGAGATTTCCTCGGCCTACTTCGAGGGTGAAGGTGAAAATCGCCAACTGATCGTCGTCGGCAGGAGCATCAACATCCATTTCCACCTCAACCAGTTGAAGGAGTCGCTGGGATTCGCCAACATGCGTTACAAGGAGGCTTTCTCGGGCGGTCAGTTCGGCATCAAGGTGTGGATCATCACCGAGGCCATCGCCGGTGCGGCGGCACTGCACTTCCAGCGTGCCGTCCGTTATGCGCCCACCATGGAAGAGTCGATGCTCATCACCACGAAACGGCACGCCTATCCCAGCATGAAGGTGAAGATCGCGGCCGATGCCAAAGGCTGCATGACGGCCTTTTTCTGCGATTTCATCATGGACAAGGGGGCCTATACGGTCAACGGTCCGGTCATCCTGGGCCGATCCGTCCTGATGCTCTCGGGGTCGTACAATTTCCCCCACATCAAGGCCTTGGGCAAGTCGGTCTATACCAACAATTCCTTCGGAGGTTCGGCGCGCGGCGCCGGGCCTCCCCAGACCGCCTTTGCCCTGGAGTCGGCCCTCGATATGGTCGCCGAAAAGGTGGGGATCGATCCGCTTGAGTTCCGACGGATGAACTCGCTGAAACCAGGGCAATCGAAGGCGACGGGGATGGTGGTTCAAGAATGGCCCTTTGTCGAGGTCTGCGATGCCATCAAGCCGGCCTACGAGCGGGCGAAGAAGGAAGCTCAGGCATTCAACGCCAAGGGCGGGAAGGTCAGACGCGGCGTTGGGATTGCCGCCCACTCCTTCGGAATCGGCGGTGCCGGCGATTCGGCCAAGATGTCGATCGGAATCGACCCCGATGACGGAATCACCATTTACGCCGCCGTGGCCGACCCGGGCGAGGGCAACGATTCCCTGCTGACCCAGATCGCGGCCCACCGATTGGGTCTCCCCCTGGAAAAGGTGAGGCTCTATACCCGGGATACGGACAAGACGGTCCTGATGGGGCCTGCGGCGGGCAGCCGGATGACGTTCATGGCCGGCCATTCCCTGTTGAACGCCATTGCCAATCTGGAGAAGGCCATGGACGAGGCCGGGACCAGGAGCTACGCAGGGCTGGTCAAGGCCGGAAAGCCCACGCGCTACGAGGGAGCCCACAAGAACGACATCCCCGCCGGTCTCGACAAGAAAACCGGGCAGGGCAACGCCCAAGTGTCGGAATGCCACAACATCCAGATGGCCGAGGTGGAGGTGAACACCGAGACCGGTGAGACGCGGGTCCTGAAGATGACGGTCGCCGTGGACGCGGGGACCATCATCAACCCGCAGGCCTTCGAAGGGCAGTTGGAAGGGGGCATGGACCAGGGCGTCGGCTTTGCCCTCCGGGAGGAGTACGTCATCGGAAAAACCAAGGATTATGTCTCCTTCAAGTTCCCGACCATCCGCGACGGTTTTGACATCGAAACGATCACGCTGCAGACGCCCCGGTCGAACGGTCCGTTGGGGGCGACCGGCGTCGGGGAGATGACGATGGTCTCCACCGCTCCGGCGGTCACCAATGCCATCTACAACGCCTGCGGGGCCAGGGTGTGCCACCTGCCCGCCACACCGGAAAAGGTGAAGGCAGCACTGGCCAGGAAATAGAGGAAACAGCGTCGGCAGGCCTTCGAGAGCGGCACGGAGGCCTGCCGACCTCTTGTTTATGGCGGTTCCAACGAAGCTTCCAGGCATCAAGCAACATTCCATGGTATAATCATCCGCGATCGTTGGACATCGGTCATCGCTCGGGATAAATCAAATGGATCTCGTGAACAGCAAAGACCTGGCAGGGTCATGCAGGGATCATTTTCCGTCACTGGCCAGACAACGGAACGGACGGCCTGCCGTCTATCTGGACAATGCCTGTACGACGCTCGTGCCGCAGCCGGTCATCGCCGCCATCAACGAGTATTATACGGATTACCCCTCCTGCGGCGGCCGAAGAAGTCACCACTGGTTTGCCCAAGAGGTGACGGACCGTATCGAAGGGAATACCGAGAAGGGCATCAAGGGCTCCCGTCGGCTGATTGCCGAATTCATCAATGCGGATTCGGAAAGGGAGATCCTCTTCACGGTCAATACGACCCATGCCATCAACACGGTGGCCCTGGGATTCAAATTCAAACCGGGAGATGTGGTTCTTTTGACCGACAGGGAACACAACTCCAATCTGCTTCCCTGGCTGAGGCTGCAGAAACAAGGACGGATCAGGGTCGATACCGTCCCCGCAAAGGGGATGGATGCATTCGACCTGACCGCCTTTGAGGGGAAACTGAAACAAGGGCGGGTCCGGCTGGCGAGTCTCGCCTATTCGTCGAACGTCACCGGCGCCACCCTCCCCGCCCGGGAGATCATCACCCTCGCCCATCGCTACGGCGCCCGGGTGCTCCTCGACGGCGCCCAGACCGTTCCCCACCAGGCCGTCGATGTCCGGACGCTGGATGTGGATTTCCTGGCCTTTTCCCTTCACAAGATGTGCGGACCGCGGGGGGTGGGCGTTCTGTATGGGAAAAAGGAACTCCTCGGGCGGGGGAGCGCGGAATGGGAAGGGGGAGAGGACGTCATTGAACCGGCGATACTGGGCGGGGGAACAGTCAGCGATACGACCTACGGTTCGTACAGCCTTTTGGAGGCGCCGGAGCGGTTCGAGGCGGGAATCCCCAATTACGCCGGGCAGATCGCCTCAGGAGTTGCGGTCCAATATCTCCGGCAGATCGGGATGGACCGGATCGCCGCCCACGAGGAACGGCTGAATGCCTTTTTGAGCCGGGCCCTGCTGAACCGCTACGGCGATGCGGGATGGTTCCGGATCCTGGGTCCCCCGGAGGCAGTCAGGCGGGGGGGGATCCTGACCTTCGAGGTAAGAAGGCCCAACGCCGTGGGGATCGCCAAGGAACTGAACGCCAGGGGCAACATCATGATCCGGGACGGTGTCTTCTGCGTCCATTCCTATTTCAACGGCCAGTTCGGCCCGGACTGGACCCACCCCCGGTCGCACCGAGACCATCGGATGATCTATCGAGTCTCCTTCTATCTCTACAACACGATCGAGGAGTGCGAGCGGCTTTTGGAAACCCTGGATGAGATTTTCCGGGAGCGAAGTTATCTCTAGCAGGAAAGGGTTCTGAGGCTCAGCATTACATGGACGAGGCGGTCATCCATTACTATCGCCGATTGCTGAAAGAGGATTTTCCCCATGCCGGCGCGATCGAGGAACCCTCGATCTTCGTCGAGGTCATCGGCGAGAAGATGATCAATTGCGGCAATACGGGGAACTACATGCAGCTCTATCTTCAGGTAGACGGCCCACGGATCTCGGACATCAAGTATCTCTGCTCCTGCGAGCCGTCGGCCAATGTTGCCGTCGAGATCCTGTGCTCCCTCGTGAAGGGGAAGACCATGGCTGAGGCCACGGCTCTTCAGGAGGATGTCTTTTATCAGCTTCTGGGAAGCCACGGGGACGACGAAGAACTGCGCATCAAGGTCCGAGGCGTCCTGGAGCTTATGAACGAGGGCATCGCGCGTTATCAGGGATCGCCGGTGCAAAAGGACCCGCCGTAGACGCACCGGGGCGCCAATGCCCAGGCGCCCCGTCTCCCCCTCATTAGGGCATAATCCAGTCCGGCAGGAACGTCGTCATCCAGGGAATGTAGGTGGTCAGGAGAAGGACGATCAGCATCGCCGGCCAGAGATAGAGCATCGAGCGGGTACACTTCTCCATCGTGGTCTTTCCCACCGTGCAGCCGACGAAGAGTCCGGCACCCACCGGCGGGGTGGTGAGGCCGACCGCCATGTTGACCATCAGGACGATCCCGAAGGTCACCGGGTTCATCCCCGCCGTTTGAACCACAGGCAGCAGGACCGGCGTCACGATGACGATCAGCGGCGCCACGTCCATGATCGCCCCCAGAAAGAGAAGCAGGATATTGATCAAAAACAGGATGACGACCGGCTTGTCGCTGATCGACAGGAAGAACTGTGTGACCAGGGTCGGGACATGCAGGAAGGTCATCATCCAGGCGAAGCCGGAGGCGCAGCCGATCAGCAGCATCACGATCGCCGTGGTCTTGACCGAATCGACGAAGATCGGCCAGAGGTCCCGGACCCGCATCTCCCGGTAGACGACCAGGCCCAGGAAGGCGGCGTAGAAGACCGCGACCGCGGAGGCCTCGGTGGCAGTGAAGATCCCGAAGGCGATCCCCCCGACGATGATGACCGCCGCGAAGATGCTCAGAAGCCCGTCCCGGGCGATGACCAGGGATTCCCTGAAGGGCGGCCGCTTCTCCCGGGGGTAGCCCCTCTTGAGGGCCATGAAATAGCAGGTGACGGCCAGGAGCCCCCCCATCAGGAACCCCGGGAGGTAGCCGGCCAGGAAAAGTTTCCCGATGGAGACCCCGCCGGCGACCATGGCGTAGATCACCATGTTGTGGCTCGGAGGGATGATGATCCCCTGGGTGGAGGAGGCGACGGTGAGGGCCGTGGCGAACTCCCGGTCGTAGCCCTTCTGGACCATCATGGGAATCATGATGGGGCCGGTCGAAGAGATGTCGGCCACAGCCGAACCCGAAACCCCCCCGAAGAACATGGAGTCGATGCAGTTGACCATCGCCAGACCGCCGGGAAAGGGACCGACGATGATGTAGGCGAAATCGACGATCCGCCGGGCTACGCCCCCCTTGGCCATGATGGCGCCGGCCAGGATGAACCAGGGAATCGCCAGGAGCGGGAAGGACTGCATCCCGGCCCCGACCCGCTGGACGATCATCGCGGGGCCGAGGCCGGCGTAGCTCGCAGTGAGCAGGGCCGAAATCCCCAGGGCGAAGGCGATCGGGACCCCCAGGAGAAT
>JAJFUM010000121.1 GCA_021372415.1 Deltaproteobacteria bacterium | reverse complement strand
TCAATCATTAATAATATACAGAAAACCCCTCGGGGTGGCAACATGAAGTTTATCTTCCATCATTTCCCCTGTTCCACTTTCTCCCAGGTCCTGTCCGGGCCGAATACCTTCATGGTCTTTGCCTGCTTCATCGTTTTCGGTCCCAGGTCTTTCTCATAAACAACGCCGTCATGGTTCACGATGTACGTCTTCACGCCGGTGACGGCATAGGTTGCCGGGTATGGCACGACTGCAAATCCGCCCACCAATATTCCTTTCGCGAGGTAGCTGTACGCTCCACCCTTTGCGCTTTTGCCCTGGGCGGTCAGGATCCGGAAGAAATAGCCGTTGTAGGCGCAGGCTTTTCACCCGGCATGTAGCCTTCGCCCTGCGCCTTCGCAATAAGCGGCCCGAGGGGGCTCGGTGGGCGTTCAAGTCGCAAACGCCAAGCCAACTGCCGACGGCGGAGTACGCAACCCGTGAGGGGCCTTCTCCATCATCGCGCTCCCCTCTCCCGGAGGGGAGATTCGGTGGGCGCGGTCAATCCCAGATCAGTCATCCAGGCCGGTACTTCCGGTTTTCTGCTCAGCGTGCGTCGCCGGAACGGGCTGCTCAACAGCTTGAACAGATCCGAGGCCTTCATGTGCCGGCCCAATGTGCGGAGCAGCCGCCAGGTCTGGATGGGGCGTCGCAGGACGCGATGGGCAAAAAGCAGCGCGTAGCCCTTCTGCCGGACGCGGTTCACCGTCTCGCTGGGCAGGACGGTCGGATCGATGTCGGAGCACTTGAACCACTTGTCCCAGTCCCGGTCGTCGTCCAGGATGCCGCGGTCGAGATACTCCCGCCACAGGGGCGTGCCGCGATAAACGCACAACCGGTTAAACCCGAAGGTGTCCAACTGGAGCCGGGCGGCGAAGCGAAAGCTCTCCAGGATGTCCTCTTCGGCCTCGCCGGGAGAGCCGACCAGGAAGAAGCCATGGGCCCTTTCGATCCCGTGGCGCTTGGCTTCGCTGACGGCGTGTTCGATTTGTTCCAGCGTCTGCCTCTTGTCGAGCCGATCGAGGATCTTTTGCGTCCCCGCCTCCACGCCAAAAGCCAGAAAATTGCAGTTCGCCCTGCTCATGACGTCGAATTGGTCCACCGCGACGGAGTCCACGCGGCCTTCACACCCCCACGTGAACTGGAGTTTGCGCCCGATGATGCCCTGGCAGATGTCGTGGATGCGGGCCCGTTTCATCAGGAAGTGATCGTCGGTGAGGTAGATGGAGCGATAGCCCATGTCGTTGAGCTGCTGCATTTCTCCCAGGACATGCTCGGGCGAGCGGTATCGCCACTTGCCGTCGGTCAGGGCCGGGATGTCGCAATAGATGCAGCGGTAGGGACAACCCCGGGACGTCTGCACCGTGCAGAACTTTTCCAGCGAAAGCACGGCAGGCACATCGAGAGGCAGGGATTCGATGTAATCGATCGGCAGCGTGGTCCGGTCGGGATATGGGAACCGGTCCAAATCCGCGATGAGCGGCCTGCCGATGTTGCGGACGATTCGTTCGCCGTCCCGCCAGACGAGGCCGGCAACGCTTGCGGGGTCCGCCAGGTGGTCCAGGTAATCCGGCAGGAGCTCCTCGCCCTCGCCGACTCCCAGGCAGTCCATGGAAGGGCAATCGTCGAGAACCCGGTCCGCGTTCATCGTGGCAAACACCCCGCCGACAATGATCGGGACGGACGGCCGAACGGACTTGAGCAGCCGGGCCATGCTCTTTGCCGCCGGGTAGGTGGTTGTGGACAGGAATGAAATGGCAATGACGTCAGGCGGGTCTTCCCTGAGTGCCTGTGCGATGTCCGGCTCCTTCATCTGCGGATGGCAGGTGTCGAACATTCGGACCTGGTGGCCGTGCCGGCGCAAAACGGGGGCAAGCGTTTCGATGCCGAGAGGAGGGAATCCCATCACTTTGATCCGCTGATCGTCCGGCTTCGATCCGCCCAGTTCCTCCGGCAGCAGCCTGTAAAAATTCTCGTCGTTTATGAAAATGAGGAATACCTTCATGGCGGTCGACCTTTCTTTATCTGGCCATACGCAAACCGAGGGTTCGTCGTCGCGTTGAAACAGATCCTGCGATGACCGTTGACTTGAGACTCGTTCATGATCCTCTACCCTGGCATGTGTTTTCCACGGGATCGGGCATCATCCCCTTCATCCGAACCTGGCATCGATAAACTTTTGTCCTGTTTCTCGCCATCCCGGATGAGCCGGTTGATGCATTCCGGAGAGCGATCCAGTTTGCTTTCATAGGTCAGGCTTTTTGCCAGATCTTCCGACATGTCGATCATGGGAATGTGGTAAGGCTGGTCGGGATCCTCCGGGAATAATTTGGGGATTTTAATGGGTTCTTTGATATCCCTTTCTGCCAGAAATTCATCCCTGAATGCCCCCCTTGAATACATCAGGTTGAGATTCTCGACCTGGCGGCGGTTCTGAAACAGGGAGACATTCCCTTCCAGTTCATTGCGGCGATCGGCAATTTCATCCGGAGCCACCGGAATCTTGTCACACGTCGTCGGATTGATCTTGATGACCCAAATTTCCTGGGCCAGATTTTTCATGCCGACCGAGTCGCGCCTGAGAAAATCCTCAATGGGCGGATTGTCGGAAAAAAGACCGTCCCAGTCCGCCATGGTTTCAAGGGTCACTGCCGGGAAAATACTGGGGACGCAGGCAGAAGCGAGGAGGTGCTCGATTCTCATCGGTTCCAGACAGGAACTGAATTTGTGCAACCTTCCCGTGAGGATGTTGCAGGCGCCGATGATCAGGACGGGTGTCTCCGGCTGGGCACCCCAGGCCGCCAATTCCGAGATATCAATGTGGGCTGCCAGCAATTCGTTGAAGTCGGTAAATCGACTCCGCATGCCCCGGGTGGCAAGGGAAAACCAGGATTTGATCAGAGGGGAAGAAGGGCTGAGATTGTATTGGGGGATCAGCCCCTGACTGGCCATTTTCAGCGTCTTGATGGCAGAATCATTGAAGAAACGCTCTTGTGGAGTTTGGGCGGTATTGTCCTCCCAGAAATCGATTAATCGTTTCCAGACGCAATCATCGCCTTTTTTCAGGGCGTACCAGATGAGAAAGGCACAAATGGCCCCCCCTGAAGTACCACTCAAGCTGACGATGTTGACGCGTTCTTGAATCTTGTTCTCGAACAGGGCTTTCAGTACGCCGGCGGTGAAGGCGGTCTGGCTGCCCCCTCCCTGACATGCGATCGCAACTTTCTGTTTCATCCTATCCGTTCCTTCTGAAAGATGGCGTTTGTTACGTTTCATTGCCCGCAAGAATGTTTTCGATGCGTTTCAATCGTTCTG
>JAJFUM010000205.1 GCA_021372415.1 Deltaproteobacteria bacterium | reverse complement strand
CCCTGGACCCACGTGAAAGAAATGACCTTCAATCCGAACTTGCTGGCCAACTCATCCGTCCAGGCCTTGACCGTCGGGGTATTCTTGATCTTGATCACTTCCTCGAGGGTCGTCGCGAAATAGGGGCCGTTCATCACGGCGATCCCGGGGATGTAGTTCCCGAGCCGGGCCGAGTCGGTATTCTGGCCGATGTTCGCCCCCTGCCGCATCTGTTCGATGATGTCCTCTTCGACGCCGAGCTGGGCGCTGTGGAAGACCTCGATCTTGAGACCGCCCTTGGTCTTCTGATCGACGGCCTTGGACCAATTGAGGAACCCCTGGTGGTAGGGCTCCTTTGCCCCCAGGACATGGTTGAATTTCAGAACGAATTTCTGCTGCCCAAAGGCCGGTAACGTGATGACCAGAGGCAAAATGATCGCTGCCGCGATAAGCACATAATATTTCTTGAATCCTTTCATATTCCCCTCCTTTCATCGGTGAATCGCCCCGCTTCCGGTGCGGGGCATCAGGAACGACTCGGATGATGGGAAGCCGCGCCCCCCATTCCGTTGCCCAGCAGAAGATCCGTCCCGGAAACGAATCTCCCGCCAATGAGCGATGTACGACCCCTGTTCAACGCGATCCACTCCGCCTGGACACCCCCCCCTTCTCGCGGATCCTTGAATATTCAGACAAGACAAAACCCATCCGCTCCACCCTTCTTCCGACGAATCCTCCGTCTTTTGACGTCCATTTCCGGATTCAATCCATGAATGCCCCGCCGTTGACGTCCAGGATCTCGCCGGTGATGAACGACGCATCGTCGGAAGCCAGAAAGAGAACGGCTGCCGCCACATCCTCCGGCCTGCCGAGACGGCCGAGCGGAATCCCGGTGACCACCTCCCGCTTCCTCTCATCCGGCCACTGGGCGCTCATCTCCGTTTCAATGGCATGGGGTGCTACGGCATTCACCCGGATGCCGCTGGGGGCCAGTTGCCTGGCCAGGGTCTTCATCAGGGCATCCGTCCCGGCCTTGGATGAGCCGTACCCGGGAGCGGAGGTGATGTCTCCCAGCTTTCCGGCGATGGATGAGACATTCACGATCTTCCCCGACCGCTGCCGCTTCATGGGTCCGACGACGGCCTTGCAACAGTTGAACGTCCCTTTCAGGTTGACGGCGATCACCCGATCCCAGTCTTCCTCGCTGACCGTTTCGATCGTTCCGCGACGGATGATGCCGGCGTTATTGACGAGTAGATCGATCCGGCCGAAGGCCTTCAATCCCTGCTCCACCATCCGCTCCACATCGGAAGGCGTCGATATGTCGCAGGCGACGGAAAGGGCCTGTCCTCCCCGTTTCTCAATCTCCTCCTGCAGGCTCCGGAGGACATCTCCGTCGACATCCACGAGAACGACCTTTGCCCCCTCCTTGACAAGGGCCAAAGCAATGCTTCGCCCGATGCCTTTTGCCGCCCCGGTGATGATGGCCACCTGATCCTTGAATCTCATCTCTTTCCTCCGGACATATTCTTGTATGGACCGATGGGCCGTTGGAAACGGCGCGGCACACGGTCCAGGCTTTTGCTTCTCCTCATGATCCGGCGTCACGTTGCGGTATTCTGCTCCGTTTCGTACCCCAGTTGGATCGACAGTTTTTCCGCCACTTCCCGCAGGGGCCCGCGAAGCTCCTTGAGTCGACGCGGAGAAAAACGGTTCTTCGGTCCCACGATACAGAGCGCCGCGCAGACCTTTCCGGATGGATCCCGAACAGGGGCGGCAATACAGCGGATGCCCTCGATGTGTTCCTCATTGTCGACGGCAAACCCGTTGGTCCGGACGCGTGCAAGCTCCCGTTTCAG
>JAJFUM010000073.1 GCA_021372415.1 Deltaproteobacteria bacterium | reverse complement strand
CCGAAGACAGACACGGACCTGGTATACGAAGCGGGGAGGGCGGGCGCGCCGGGCGTCGATCGACCTCCTGACGATCCGGACCTCATCCAGGTCTCCCACGGGAAGATTCAGGAGGGTGGCGACGCGGGAGGAAAGCTTTTGCTCACCCTCGCCGAGGGCAAGCGTCAAGCCGTTGATCATCAGGACCATGTCAACTCCTTCCTTGAAAAACAGGGACCGTTGTTATAAAAATGCCCTTTACACCGGAGACAGAGGAACGCTATGCCTTGGTACGCCGTTCATACGCGGAGCCGACACGAAGAGAAGGTCCACCTGGGTCTCATGCAGAAGGCCTTTCACGTCTTTCTACCCAAGATGGAAGTCTGGAGCAAGCGCAAAGACCGGCGCAAGAAGATCATGCTCCCCATGTTTCCCGGCTATCTCTTCATCGAGTTGCAGACCATGGACAACGTCACGAAGGTCGACGTCCTGAAGACCTTCGGCGTGGTCCGCATCCTGGGAAAACCCAGGGGTTCGGAACCTATCCCGGTTCCCGACGCCAAGATCGACGCCATCCAGCGGATCGTCCAGTCGAAGGTGGAAGTCCAGCAACTTCAGTACCCCAAAGCCGGCGAACCGGCCCGGATCATCGACGGGCCATTCAAGGGGGTCGAAGGCGTGGTCCTCACGACAGACTACGAGCGGGAGCTCTTCGTGATCTCGATCGAACTCCTCCAGCGGTCCGTCGCGATCAAACTGGAGGGGTTCCAGATCTCCCGCCTGTGACCCTTCCGGATCCGCGCCTCAGCGGAAAGACATCGGGAAACCGGCCCGTTCCAGGCCGCCTCAAGCCGTTCCGGCAAAGGCTTCCATGGCCTCCCGGGTCAGCCGCTCCTCCATTCCCCGGTACTTGGGCGAGAAGTGGAAGATCTGGATCCGTTTCACCCCTGCCCGGCGCGCCAGCATCCCCGCCTGACGGGCGGTCAGATGGAATTTATGGGCTGCCCTGTGGGCGTCCTCGTCCAGAAAGGTTGCCTCGATAAAGAGGAGCTCCGAGCCCGCGGCCAGTTCCACGATCCTTTCCGCATTTCCCTCACTATACAGGGCGTCCGTCACGTAGGTCACCCCCTGACCCGGGGCGATCCGGACGGCCCGCTCCTTGAGCTCACCAAGCGTCACTTCCTTTCCGCGCAGCGTCCCGTCCTCCCCCTTCCACCGGGCCAGGACCAGGGACTCAGCCGGCGCCCCCGCGAGGAGACGCTCCTTGAAATCCATAAGCCAGGGGCCTGGCGGAAGCCCCATTTCCGCCAGCGCGGTCTTCTTGATGTGGATCCGCCATTTCTCGTCGAAACGGAAGGCGAGACAGGGGATCCGATGGTCGAGAAAGACCGCGCGGACCGAAAAGAACCGTTCATCGGCCAGCGGGCCGCCGGGGTCTGCCATCCCCGCATCCTCCGGCAGAAAGGCCGTCCGGCAGCGATAACATCGGGTGATCTTCTGCCCTGTCTGCGCAACTTCGGTGACGATAATGGCAAAGTCGTTTGTGTAATTCTCCACCAGGTTCCAGGTGTAGGACCCGATCCGGCTCTCCACGCTGCGGAGGATTCCTGGCGGGCCAAAGAGGTGGATATGGCGGTTCCGTCCGAGGCAGACCCTGAGCAGCTGATCGAAGCCGATGAAGTGATCCATGTGGGTATGGGAGATGAAGATCCGGTCAATCTTGAGGAGCTTGCGGGGCGGCAGGAGATGGAGGTCCCCCAGGTCGAACATAAGGGCTGAGGGCCGGTACTTGAATTCCAGATAGACGCCCGGATCCCCGAAGGGATCATTGATGAGGGTTGCGTTGAACACGTTGCACCCACCGTTGCTGAGTTGGGAGACTCCTTCCCGCGGCTCTCACACAGGTGCCAGCTTCCCCCATCGGGCAGAGGGATCCCCCGGAAAAATACAGGATTATCCTGCATGATTCGGCGGATTATTTCACCCCCTTTTTCACATTTCATCTTGACATTCTGACCGATATGCGCAAGAAAGCCCCTTAAACCCGCGGGGTATGCCGTTCCTTGACCGGGGATGGGCGATCCCGATCCCCGGGTCCGGAGCAGCAGGGTGGGACCGCCCCTTTTCCCGGTCGGTGCCGCTTTTCAGGGCAGCAAGGGCCTAGGAAACCGAGGGGGTTGAAGACGGATCGAATGGTCCACAGGGAGCGATCCACCGTCATCGAAGGAGAGAAGGCATTGAAGGGACACATCATCGTCGACAAGGAGCTCTGCAAGGAGTGCCACCTGTGCATCCGGGCATGCAAGAAGGGGTTAATCCACCCCTCACAGGAATTCAACTCCCGGGGATACCGCCCGGTGTGCTTCAAGGACGAAGAGGGCCAGTGCACGGGGTGCACCCTGTGCGCCATCACTTGTCCGGATATCGCTATCGAGGTTTACCGTGAATAAAGTACTGATGCAGGGGAACAAGGTCATCGGAGAGGCTGCAATCCGGGCGGGATGCCGTTTCTACGCCGGCTATCCTATCACCCCGCAGAACGAACTCCCGGAATATATGGCCGAATGTCTGCGGAAGGTGGAAGGCGGCGTTTTCATCCAGTCGGAAAGCGAGGTCGCGGCCATCCACATGGTGGTCGGTGCCAGCGCCGCCGGTGCCCGTTCCATGACCTCGTCGTCGTCGCCGGGAATCTCACTGAAACAGGAAGGGATCTCCACCCTGGCCGCCTGCCAGCTTCCCTCCGTGATTGTAAACATGATGCGGGGCGGACCCGGGCTGGGGAACATCAGCCCGGCCCAGGGGGACTACTTCCAGGCCACGCGGGGAGGTGGGCACGGGGATTACCGGGTCATCGTCCTGGGGCCGGCCACGGCCCAAGAACTGGCCGACCTGACCATGGACGCCTTCGATTTGGCCGATCAGTACCGGACGCCCGTCATGATCCTGGCGGACGGCATGATGGGCCAGATGATGGAGCCGGTGGTCTTCAAGGAGCCCAAACCCCGTCACTACCCCGAGGGCTACGTTATGAAGGGGTGCGGCTCGGGCCGGAGCAAGATCATCCGCGGTCTGATCCTCGATCCTCTGGAGATGGAGGAGCATAACTGGACCCTGGAGCGCAAGTTCCAGGTGATCGCCCAGCAGGAGCCGCGCCACGAGCTCTACCGGATGGAGGACGCCGAACTGGTCCTGGTCGCCTACGGGACGGGCGCCCGGATCGCCAAGGGGGCAATCAAGCGGCTGCGCGAAGCGGGTATCCGGGCAGGCCTATTTCGCCCCATCACCCTCTGGCCTTACCCGATGAACGAACTGCGCGACCTGGCCAAGCGGATCAAGGACTTTCTCGTCTTCGAACTGAGCACAGGCCAGATGCTGGAGGATGTGAGACTGGCCCTCCAGGGTTACGCCCGGATCGGCTTCCACGGAAGGCCCGGCGGCGTGGTTCCGACCCCCGTGGAGCTGGCGAACGTGGTCATGCGCCAGTACGACCGGAGACAAGGGATCGTCGAACATCACTAGTCAACCTGCGGTACCGCCGAGACGGCGCAGCAGGCAAAGAACCTCAAGGACAGGGGACATGGAGAAGGTTTTCAGCAGACCCAAGAGCATGAAGGGCAACATCTTTCACTACTGCGCCGGATGCGGCCACAGCATCGTACACCGGTTGATCGCTGAAGTGATCGATGAGATGGGAATCCAGGGAATCACGATCGGCGTGCCGCCGGCAGGGTGCGCGGTCCTGGCCTACAACTATTTCGACGTGGACATGATCGAGGCGCAGCACGGCCGGGGTCCGGCCACTGCCACCGGGATCAAGAGGGTCCTTCCGGACCGCGTCGTCTTCTCATACCAGGGGGACGGCGACCTGGCGGCCATCGGGATCGCCGAGAGCTTCCATGCGGCCAACCGGGGAGAGAACATTACCGTCGTCTTTATCAACAACGCCGTGTACGGCATGACCGGCGGGCAGATGGCACCGACCTCCATGCTGGGCCAGAAGACCACAACTTCACCCGCGGGAAGAAAGCCCATTCTGGACGGCCATCCCGTCCGGGTCTCCGAGGTCTTTTCCCTCCTGCCGGGCACCACTTACATCGAGCGCTGTACGGTCAATACCCCCGCGAACATCCTCAAGGCGAAGAAATCGATCCGCAAGGCCTTCCAGTACCAGATCGACGGTCTCGGTTTTTCCCTGATCGAGATCCTCTCACCCTGCCCGACGAACTGGAAGATGACGCCGACCGAGTCCTGCCAGTGGATCGACGACGTGATGAGCAAGTCCTTTCCTCTGGGCATCTTCAAGGATATCCCTGCGGAAGAACAGAAAAAGGGTGGTAAAGCGAAATGATGGTCAAGACGATATTCTCGGGATTCGGCGGCCAAGGCGTCCTCATGATGGGATACACCCTGGCCCATGGGGCGATGAGCGCCGGGTATCACGTCACCTATCTGCCGGCCTATGGTGCCGAGGTCCGGGGGGGGACGGCCAACTGTACGGTCGCCGTCTCGGACGACGAGATCGCCTCCCCGATCGCCTCGGAACCGGACCACATCGTGGTCCTCAACACCCCGTCCCTCTACACCTTTCAGAACCGCATGGCCTCGGGCGGCGGACTCTTCCTGAACTCGTCCATCGTCCTGGTCGAACCGTCCCGCCATGATGTCCAGGTCTTCAAGGTCCCCTCTTCGGAGATGGCCGAAAAGATCGGAAATGCCAGGGCGGCCAATACGGTCATGATGGGGGCCTTTATCAAGAAAACCGGCCTCGTCCAGCCCGATATCTACCTGAAGAGCCTCGAAGAGGTCATGGGGAGCAAGAAGAAATCGATCGTTGAGATCAACCGCAAGGCCTTTGCCGCCGGTTACGATTATCTGTGAGGTGTCGATCAGCCATGTCAGTCAAGCAAATCTCCGTTCTTCTGGACAACGTGCCGGGCACCCTCTGCCGGTTGACCAATATCCTCGACAAAGAGGACATCACGGCCAAGGCGCTTCTGGCGGCCAGCGCCGCGGAAAACAGCACCGTCCGGATGGTCGTCAGCGATCCCGAAAGGGCGGCGGCGATCCTGGAGAGCTTCGGTTTCAACTATGAGGTATCGCCGGTTCTCGCCGCAGAGGTCCCGCTTCATCCCGGCGGGATGAATGCCATCCTGAAACCGCTCACCAAGGCGGACATCAACATCCACTATCTCTACACGACGATCAACCGGATCGGTCAGGAAACGATCGTCATCCTCGGCGTCGATAGAATCGACGCGGCTAGAGAGGTGCTCAGTCAAAACTGGATCCACCTCATCGAGGACGAGATCTATGCCCTCTGAGGCGGGAGCCCCGTCCCCGTTCTGAATCCCGTCGCGCAAAGCCGACGTTCAAACGCATGACCGTTTCACCGGAAAAGGAAAGGGCGCTCAGGGAAAGGATGGAGCGCCTCGGCGTCCGTGAAGAGGATCTGCGGGAGCGTTTCATCCGCTCATCGGGACCCGGCGGTCAGAAGGTGAATAAGACCGCCTCCTGCGTCCACATCGTCCACCGTCCCACGGGCCTGGCCGTCAAATGTCAGCAGGAGCGTTCACAGGCCTTGAACCGGTTCCTGGCCCGCAGGCTCCTCCTCGACCGGATCGAGCGGCTCCAAACTGGCCTCGTCAGCGCCGAAAGGGCGAAGACCGAGAAGCTCCGCAGGCAGAAGCGGCGACGCTCCCGGCGATCCAAGGAAAAGATCCTGGCGGCCAAGCACCTCCAGGCCGAAAAGAAGGCCCTCCGCACCCGAGTGGGGCAGGAGGATTCTTGAAAAATAAATAAAGGGAGTGAAAGTCGTGGTTGCGCTTCCCCTCCCTCATTCTATGAAACCCGAATTACGAAAGACCAATCACTTTAAGCAGGGGATTGGCGTAAAGGACGACCAGCGCAATAACCAGCGCGTAGATCGCCAAGGATTCGATCATGGCCAGGCCCACCATCATGGTGAGCAGGACCTTGCCCTGCGCCTCGGGATTCCGCCCGACGGCGTTCGTTGCCCCGCTTAGCCCGTGGCCCATGCCCACCCCGGTGCCGATTGTCCCGAGCCCCATCGCCAAGCCGACGGCAAGAAGGCTGCAGCCGATCACGATGGCCTTGGTATAATCCACAGCGGAACCCGTGGCCGCTTCCGCGGCCGCCGCGAAGGTCGACGTAAGCAGAACCCCGAACATCCCCAACAAACCTACAGCCAGATTTCTTCTCATCGTTCGCCTCCTAATATTCTATTCTTTAGTCACTTCCCGCTAGTTTTCACCTCCCCTCCTCCCAATTTCCGCCTATCCCTTTGGGTCCGCAATCCGGACCCAAAGGGATATCGTTCGACAAAGCCTCCCATTATTGCAGGCATTTTGTAACGGGGACGGGGCCGGTTGTCAAGAAATATTTGGTATCGCTTCGAGGGTTTATGATATAGAAACAGGAAATTTCTCTGGCGAGGTCTTACGGACCGATGTCGTCCCATGATAGCAGGATCACCCTGGTGGACGTTGGACTCCCCCCGAGGGTCGCGGCGGTCGCACGCTGTCTCCAGGGGGATATCCCCTTGGAAAGCCGTCCCTTCAGGAGCATCGCCGAAGCCGTCTCCCTGAGCGAAGAGGAGGTCCTGACGATTGCCGGCCGCATGAAGGATCAGGGAATCGTCCGGAAGTTCGGTGCCATCGTCCGGCACCAGTTGGCCGGTTACCGCCACAACGTCATGGTCCTGTGGGCGGTCTCCCCGGATCGGTGCGATGCCGTGGGAAAACGTCTGGCATCCTTTGCCGAGGTCACCCACTGTTACGAGAGGAACCCTCCTTTCGCAGGGAGATACAACCTCTTCACGATGGTCCATTTTCGTCGGCAAGGGGACGAAACCCTGCTCTCCAGGATGGCCGAAGCCGCAGGCGTCACCGACTACAAGGTCCTCAGGAGCCTTGAGGAGTATAAGAAAAGCAGCATGGAGTATTTCTGATATGGAAGACTGGTTTGCAGAGGCCAAGAAGATCATCCCCGGGGGGGTCAACAGTCCCGTGAGGGCCTTCGGTTCCGTCGGGGGAACCCCTCGGTTCATCCGGGAGGCGTCCGGGTCCAGGATCACCGACGAGGAGGGGAGGTCTTATATCGACTACATGGCCTCCTGGGGTCCCATGCTTCTCGGGCACGGACACCCGGCGGTCGTGGCGGCTATCCGTGAGGCGGCTGGCCGGGGAACCAGTTACGGGGCCCCGACCCGACTCGAGGTGGAGATGGCCCAACGGATTGTGGAGGCCTTCGGGTCCATCGACCAGGTCCGGATGGTCAGCTCCGGGACCGAGGCGACGATGACGGCCATCCGTCTGGCCCGCGGGTTCACCGGAAGGGATAGGATCATCAAGTTTACGGGCTGCTACCACGGCCATGCCGACTCCCTCCTGGTGAAGGCGGGTTCCGGCGTGGCGACCTTAGGAATCCCCGGGAGTCCCGGCATCCCGGGGCCCCTGGCCGAGTTGACGATCGCCCTGCCCTACAATGACACCGCGGCCTTCCAAGAGGCCATCCGGCGTTACGGTTCGGAGGTGGCCTGCGTCATCGTCGAGCCGGTGGCCGGAAACATGGGGGTGGTCCCGGCCCGTCCGGGATTTCTCGAGACGCTAAGGGAAACGACGCGCGAGGCAGCGATCCTGCTGATCTTCGACGAGGTGATCACGGGATTCCGGGTTTCCTACGGCGGGTGGCAACAGGCCTGCGGCATCACCCCCGACCTGACCTGTCTGGGCAAGATCATCGGTGGAGGGCTCCCGGTCGGGGCCCTCGGGGGACGCAGGGAGATCATGGAACGCCTGGCCCCCACGGGGCCCGTCTACCAGGCGGGCACCCTGTCCGGAAACCCGCTGGCGATGGCCGCCGGGATCGCCACCCTGGACATCCTGAAAGGGGCGGACTACGCGGCGCTGGAGGAAACCACCGAGACGCTCTGCAGGGGTCTGCTCGACCAGTTCAAGGGGAAAGGGATTCCCGTCCGGATCAACCGTGTCGCGTCGATGTTCACCCTCTTCTTCACGGACGGCGAGGTGACCGATTTCGAGACGGCCTCCCGAAGCGACACGAAGCGCTTCGCCCGCTTCTTCCAGGGGATGCTGGCAGCGGGGGTCTATCTCGCGCCGGCGCAGTTCGAGGCCGTCTTCGTCTCCTTCGCCCATACCCGCGAGGACATTGCCCGGACGCTGGAGGCCTGCGAGAAGGCCCTCAGGACACTGTAGCGTTTCCTTTTGACACTGAACGGCCCGAGAGGTAAAGTCCGGCCGTTCAGTGGATGCAGAGAATACTAAGACAACAGAGGTTTTATGGCTGATACGCTCACCCTTGCTAGATTCCTGGACCACACCGAAAAGATCGCCGTGGTAGGCCTCGGTTACGTGGGTCTGCCCCTGGCCGTGCATCTGGCCAGGCACTTCTCCGTCGTCGGGTTCGACGTCAAGCCCTCTCGGATCGAGGAACTGCTCCGGGGCCACGACCGGACCCGCGAGGTGGAGGCCGCCGATCTCTCATCGCCCAACCTCCACCTGACCGGGGACGAACAGGCCCTCTCCCGATGCCGACTCATCATCGTCGCCGTCCCGACACCGATCGACGAGGCCCGGATCCCCGATCTGGAGGCCGTAAGGGGCGCGTCGGCCATCGCCGGCAGGCGCCTCCAGAAAGGCGGATGCGCGGTCTACGAATCCACGGTCTACCCCGGAGTGACGGAGGAGGTCTGCGTCCCGATCCTCGAGGCCGAATCGGGCCTCAGATTCGGCCGGGATTTCAGCATCGGATATTCCCCCGAACGGATCAATCCCGGAGACCGGGTCCATTCCCTCGACAAGATCCGCAAGATCGTCTCCGCCTCCGACGAGCCGACACGGGAATTCCTGGCCCAGGTATACGGCAGGATCGTGACGGCCGGGATCTACGAAGCCTCGTCGATCCGCGTCGCCGAAGCGGCCAAGGTCATCGAGAACACACAGCGGGACATCAACATCGCCCTCATGAACGAGTTGGCGATCATCTTCGGCCGGATGGGGATCGACACCCTGGAGGTCCTCGACGCCGCGGGGACCAAATGGAACTTCCTCCCCTTCCGCCCCGGTCTCGTGGGAGGCCACTGCATCGGCGTGGATCCCTACTACCTGACCTACAGGGCCGAGATGCTGGGCTATCATCCCGAGGTGATCCTGGCGGGGCGCCGCATCAACGACCAGATGGGCAAATACATCGCCGAGCGGACGATCAAGATGCTGATCGCGGCAGGGAAACCAGTGCGCGGCACCCGGATCGCGGTCCTGGGACTCACATTCAAGGAGAACATCCCCGACCTCCGCAACACGAGGGTCCTGGACATCATCGCCGAGCTCCGGGATTACGGGGTCCAGATCCTGGTGCACGATCCGCTGGCCGATCCAGACGAGGTGGAGCGGTATTGCGGCCTCAAACCAGTCCCCCTGGATCAGATCAGCGGGGTCGGCGGGGTCATCGTCGCCGTGGCCCACCAACTCTACATCGAGATGGGAATCGACAGGATCGCCTCCCTCTGCGGCACCGAGGGGCGTCTGGTGGTCGACGTCAAGGGGATCTTCCGCTCCCATGAGTCCGCGGCCCCGGAAATCCTTTATTGGCATCTCTAGGGGGCGCATCGCAATGGACACGAAGCTTCGGAAAGTTTTGGTGACAGGGGCGGCCGGTTTCATCGGCTTCCATCTCTGCCGGCGTCTTCTCGGGGAAGACATAGATGTGGTCGGCCTGGACAACCTGAATCCCTACTATGACGTCACCCTGAAGGAGGCCCGCCTGTCGATCCTGGAGAGGAATAGCCGATTCCGGTTCGTCCGGGCGGATCTCGAGGACCGGAAGGTCCTGGAGTCGACCTTCGGGGAACAGCGACCCGAGGTCGTCGTCAACCTGGCCGCCCAGGCGGGAGTCCGCTATTCCCTCGAGAACCCCCATGCCTACGTGGCCAGCAATCTCGTGGGATTCATGAACATCCTGGAAGGCTGCCGCCACCATGGGGTGAGGCATTTGGTTTTTGCCTCGTCCAGTTCGGTCTACGGGGCCAACACCCGGATGCCCTTCTCGGTGCACGACAACGTGGACCACCCTTTGAGCCTCTATGCCGCCACCAAGAAGGCCAACGAACTGATGGCCCACACCTATGCGGCCCTCTACGGCCTGCCCTGCACGGGGTTGCGCTTCTTCACCGTCTACGGTCCCTGGGGGAGACCGGACATGGCCCTTTTCCTCTTCACCCGGGCGATTCTGGAGGACCGGCCGATCGATGTCTTCAACGAAGGGCAGATGAAGCGCGATTTCACCTACATCGACGACATCATCGAGGGGCTCCGGCGCGTCATGGACCGGATTCCAGTGCCCGATCCCGCGTGGCGGGGGGACAGGCCCGACCCGGCATCGAGCTTTGCCCCTTACCGTCTCTACAACATCGGGAACAACCAGCCCGTCGCCCTGTTGGATTTCATTTCGGCCCTGGAAGAACGCCTGGGCCGGAAGGCCCGGAAGCGTCTTCTCCCCCTCCAGGCGGGGGACGTCCCGGCCACCTTCGCCGATGTGGACGACCTCACGGCCGATGTGGGCTTCAAGCCGGCGACCCCGATCGCCGAAGGGATCGGCCGCTTCGTGGACTGGTACCTCGACTACTACCGCTGCTGAACGCCTCCGACCGGTCCGCACGGGGAGCCCTTCCGCTCCGGGTCCCCGCCCCTGGGAGGGAGGAATGTCCCCTTATTTCGTTTGACTTCGCGAGCCCGACTGTGCTAAGAGGCCCAAGGTGGACAAGGAGACGAGGAAATCGGCGATCCAGATGGCCTATGCCAGCAGCATCGGCATCACCATGGTCCTGGCCATCTTCGGCTGTCTGTTTTTCGGCAGATGGCTGGACGGAAAACTTGGGACGGGACCCTACTTCACCCTCCTTCTCCTCGTGATAGGCATCGTTGCCGGTTTCAGGAATCTTTACGTCCTGATCAAGCGGACCTTCAAGGACGAGCAACCGATTATCACGTGTGTAAAAAGTGAACCACACCGAAAAAGACCCCCTCCAAAGAAGGCTTGAGATCACCAACTGGATCCTTTTGGCGGTCCTGGCCGTTGCCAGCCTTCTGTTGGGGTCAAGCCGCTTCAGTCTCGGACTCATCAGCGGAGGGCTCATCAGCATCGTCAATTTCCACTGGCTCTACCGCAATCTCCTGAGCGTCTTCACCAAGCACCTCCACCGGGCCAGGGGAGCCCTGATGATCCGTTACTACCTCCGTCTGGCCGTGACGGCGGCCGTTCTGTACTGGCTCATCTCCGGAAACCTTGTCG
>JAJFUM010000071.1 GCA_021372415.1 Deltaproteobacteria bacterium | reverse complement strand
GAAATCGGGGTGGCCACAGGACCCTGGCAGGCCAGGGCCGTGAGCACCATGATCCCGATGGCGATTCGTTTCATGTTCCCTCCTTGGAGAGTCGCATATTTTGGCTTAATTTAACCATGCATCGGTCAAAGGCAAATGCCTGGTCAGTCCGTTGAAGGAAAACGGCCGCAAGGGACCCGGCGGCGGACGCCCCGATCATCGTCTTGCCGAGGGCTTTGACACGGAGATAAGGGAAGGGCTGAAGAGGAACGGCTTCGAAGGCATAGATGTGCGTGATTGGCCGTTTTTCGGGACCCTTGCCATCGAAGCGCGGCGGCGGCACCGGCAATGATCTTACGCCTCGTCAGCGCGAATTCGCAGACTCAGCGAGTGAAGCGCAGCTCATATTGCCGTTGCAGAGGGGTTGCACAGGGATAGAGAGAACCTATGCCTGGGAGGATGGGGCGGCCGCACCCTTGCCCAGGGCCAGGCGGACGGTCCGGGCCAGAACGTGCTTCGTGAGCGGCTTGGTCACGAAATGGATGATGCCCATCTCGGACTGGCGGTCGGAATCCTCCTGTTCCTTGATCCCCGAACAGATGATGATCGGGATGCCGGGGCGGATCTTCCTGACCTCCCGGGCCACGTCGAAGCCCGTCAGGCGGGGCATGGTCTTGTCGGTGATCACCAGATCGAAGGCCTGCGGGTCCTGACGGAAGAGCGCCACCGCCCGGACCGGGTCCGACTCGGCGGTGACGCGATAGCCCAGGTCTTCCAGGATCAGTTTGCCCATGTTGACCAGGCTCTGCTCGTCGTCGATCGTCAGGATCGATTCCCCTCTCCCCGTGGCGGGCTCTTCTTCCGCCTTCCTTTCCTCCTCGGCCCGCTGCTCGATCAGGGGCAGCAGGACATGAAAGACCGTGCCCTTTCCCACCTCGCTGTAGACCTTGATCCGGCCGCCGTGTTCCCTGATGATCCCGTCGGCCACCGAGAGTCCCAGGCCCGTCCCTTCCCCCTTCTCCTTTGTCGTGAAGTAGGGCTCGAAGATCCGCTCCAGAAGCTCCTTCTGGATGCCGTGGCCCGTGTCTGTGACAACGATGTCCAGGTACCGGCCGGGCCTGAGGGCTTCGTCGTCCGGGCCGATGGGAACCTCGTTCAAGGCGATCTGCAGGACCCCGCCCGCTTTTTTCATGGCGTATCCGGCGTTGGTGGCCAGGTTCATGACCACCTGATGCATCTGTGTCGGGTCCGCCCAGACCGTATCCACGGTCGCGTTCAGCGACAGGTTCACCTCGATGGTGGCCGGCAGGGAGGCCCGCATGAATTTGGCGACCTCCTTGAGGATTGGGAACAGAGCCACGGCCCTCTTCTCCTGTTCGGCCATCCGGCTGAAGGAGAGGATCTGCTGCACCAGGTCCTTGGCCCGGTTGGCCGCCGTGAGGACCTGCTCCATGGCGCCGTAGACCTTGGGCCGGTCCTGTACCTGCTCCTTGTAGAGTTCCGTATAGCCGATGATGGCTCCCAGGAGATTGTTGAAGTCGTGGGCGATGCCCCCGGCCAGCGCTCCGATGGCCTCCATCTTCTGGGTCTGCTGGAGCTGCCGCTGGCTTCTCTGGAGCCGCTGCTCCGTCTCCCTCCGTTCCGTGATGTCGTCCCCGGTCATCAGGACTCCCGAGACCACCCTCCCGCCCTCGTTGGAAATGACGGTGTTATGCCAGGCGATCAGGCGCAACTTCCCGCTCCGGTTCACCACACGGTTTTCCCCCTCTTCGATGCGCCCCTTCCCCTCCCGGAGGAGCGCCCGGAAGGCCTCCCTGGCCACGGGGCGGTCTTCCGGAGCAACAAAGGTGTCGAACCAGTCCCGTCCGCGGATCTCCTCCTCGGGCCACCCGAGGACCTCGCACCCCTTCCGATTGACCAGTGTCACCAGGCCTTCGCGATCCAGGACCACGAACAGGATCCCCGCCGTATCGAGGTACATCTGGGCCCGGTCCTTTTCGGCCCTCAGGGCCTCCTCGTTGGCCCGAAAGTCGTCGACCATCCTGTCGGCAAATTCGGCCAGGGTCTTGAACTCCGAGAACTCCATGGC
>JAJFUM010000067.1 GCA_021372415.1 Deltaproteobacteria bacterium | reverse complement strand
AGGAAGGCCAGGGCATAGCCGCGGATGAAGGCGTAGCGGTCGGGAGGGATCGTCACGCCGATATAGGGGGCCGTCTGGGCGAAATTTTCCTCGTGGTTGTGGCGGATCGTCGCGATCCCTCCGATCTCGTCGATCCGCCCGCCCGTCTCGGCCTCGGCGTGGAAGGCAGCCAGGCGCCGGGCGATCGCGTCCATGACGGCCGCATCGGCCTTCTTTTCAGCCAGGAGGCGGCCCAGCATCCGGTCCTGGGGCAGCCGCTTCATCCGGAGGGCGTACTCGACGATCCTTCCGTCGCCGCCCAGATGCAGGGCGCCCGTGGCGTCCCCGGTGATGGGGACGACGCCCAGATAGGCCTCCGGGGCGAGCCTCCGGTTCAGGCGGAACTCCTCCTCGCAGAAGAACTTCCTTTTTTCCAGGGTGGTGAAGTCGAGGAATCCGAAGTCAACGGCCTTCTTGACCTTGTACACCTCCTGGCCTGCGATGAAGATGAAGGAGATGTGGGTCTGGACGACATCGACCTTTTCGGGCCGGTGCGGATAGAAGGCCGGTCGGCTCATGGTTGCGGCGAGATCGGGATGGGTCATGGTGGCCTCTCGAATTGCGTGGTGTGAATACCATATCCGAGCGGGCGGCAAATGTCAAAGGGGCGCTGATCCAGGTAGCGCGTCATTTTGTACCGGATGGATTCCGGGCGCTCATGAATCTTTTTCGACCCTGCAGCGTCTCGCTGCGCTGCACCGGCAAAACTCGCGCCTGACGGCGCTCAAACAGTTGCCGCTGCGGCCGTTCCGCTTCGACAGCCGGGTCCCCGAAAAATCTTCAAATCGCGCCCCCGAAATCCATCCGGCACAGGCAAGCTGAGTCACCCCCCTGATCCAAGGGGCGCATGGGTTCGGGCGTTTCCGGCCTGAAGACCGGCTTCGGGCCAAAATGGAAACCCTACCGGCGCCGGATCCGGGTCCAGATCAATCCGTAGAGGAAGGCGTTGAACGCGATCACGAGGAGTCCCAGGACGATCTGGGTGCCCCGGGTGAGCTCGTCCGGATAGATCCAGGACATCAGGTAGCGGTCGATGAAGTCCCCCCGGTAGGCCCCGGCGCCGCCGAGAACGCGGAGCCGGTTCTCCAGGGGGGTGAGGGGGCAGATCCCGCCGGAAAGCTCGATGAACCCCGCCCAGAGGACGGCGGGCAGGTGGAGCCAGATCCATCTGGGCCGCCTCAGGACCCAGAGACCCCCCAGGACCGCGAAGAGGATGAAGGCCCCGTGGAGGACCAGGACCGCGTCGGCGAGCAGCCGGTATGCCATGAGGGTCTCCTTGGCCGTTGCATCGCGCTTTGCAGCGTGGCCGGGCCGCCGGGGAAGTCAGGCCGGCCCCGGCGCCCCTCCGGCAGCGGCCTGGCCGCTGAGCTGGCCGCAGGCGGCCAGAATGTCCCGGCCGCGGCTCGCCCGGAGGATCGCCGTGTAGTGGTGATCGAGCAGGACCTGCTGGAAGGCGCTGACCGCCTCCGGCGTGGGGGTCTTGAAGGGGGAGCCTGGGAACTCGTTGAAGGCGATGAGGTTCAGCTTGCAGCGGACCCCCCTCAGGAGCTCCGCCACCTGCCGGGCGTCCTCGAGCGAATCGTTCACCCCCGCCATCAGGATGTATTCGAAGGTGAGCATCCGCCTGCCCGGCATGGGATAGTCCCGGCAGGCCGCCAGGAGCGTCGCCAGGGGGTATTTCCGGTTGACGGGCATCAGCTCGCTGCGCCTCCGGTCGTCGGGGGCGTTGAGCGAGATGGCCAGGTTCACGCAGATGTCCTGGCCCAGTTGGACGATCTTGGGGGCGAGGCCGCAGGTCGAGACCGTGATCTTCCGGTTGGAGAACCCCAGGCCGTGGTCGGAGGTGAGGATCCGGATCGCCTGGAGCGTGTTGTCGTAATTGGCCAGCGGCTCTCCCATGCCCATCAGGACGATGTTCTTGATCTGGAGTCCCTCCGGGGTGTGACGCCTGAGCATCGTCATCTGTCCCGTGATCTCGGAAGGGCTCAGGTTGCGCCGCAGCCCCTGTTGGCCGGTCAGGCAGAAGAGGCAGCCCATCGCGCAGCCGGCCTGGGTGGAGATGCAGGCGGTCCAGTGGTTCTTGCCGGGGATGAGGACGCTCTCGACGGCCAGGCCGTCCCCGAGCCGGAAGAGGACCTTCCTCGTGCTGTCGGCCGAGGTCTGGACCCGGTCGAGCGCCGGTTCCGAGGCGGTGAATCGCTCCTCCATCTCGGCACGGAACGCGCGCGCCAGGGTGGTCATCTGGGCGAAGGAGGTCGCCCCGGTCTGGTAGAGCCACTTCATGATCTGCCGGGCGCGGTACTTCTGCTTGCCCTGGCTGACGATCAGGGCCTCGATCTGTTCGAGGGAAAGGTCCCGGATGTTGGGTTTGTCCGTCATCGCTGCATGGCCTGAACGATCACCGGTTACTCCATGGGCTGGAGGATGATCGCGATCCGCCGGTTCTTGGCCCTCCCCTCCGGCGTTTCGTTGTCCGCGACGGGCTGGTGCTCGCCGAAGGCCGCGGCCGAGAGCAGCGCGGGGTCGATCCCCTGATTTTCCAGGTAACGGGTGACGTTGATCGCCCGGGCAGCGGAGAGTTCCCAATTGGTGGGGTAGCGTTTGGCAAGGGCTCCGGCAATCGGGACGTTGTCCGTGTGCCCTTCGACCCGGATGGTTTTGTCCTCCACGTTCCTGAGGGCCTGGACGACCCGCTTGAGGACCTCCATCCCTTCCTTTTTGATCTCCGCCTTTCCCGAGTCGAAGAGGATCTTGTCCACCACGTCCACGGTCAGTTTCCCCTTGAGTTCGGTGATGGCGATCTGTCCCTGCTGGATCTCCTCCTTCATCTCGTCCAGGAGGTTCTCGTAGGTCTTGCTCACGGTCCGGACCTCCTCCTCCCGGTTCTTCTTCATGAGGGCCATGCTCTCCTTGAGCATCTGGGCATCGCCTTCCAACTCCACGATCCGGCTGCGCTGCTCCCGGATGGTCTTTTCCGCCTCCTCGCTCTTGGCCGCGAGGCTTGCCTTGAGGTCATCCCTCTGGGCCTCCAGCCTCTGGCGTTCCGCGCCCAAGGCCTCGAGTTCTCTTTCCAGATCGGCCTCCCGGGCGCTCATCACGGACACCTCGCGACCCAGGCGATCGGCCTCGGCCTCTTTCTTGAGATACTCGTCTTGGGCGACGCAGCCGGCCAGGAGCATGGCGGCGATCCCGGCGGTGATCCAAAGGGGAAATTTGGGGGTCATCGCTTCATCCTTTCCGTTTCAGGGCGGACCGCCTCCCTGGACCGGCCGTTTCGTCCGTCAAGGGAGGCGGGGCGATCCGGGCCATCGGTCTTCCGCGGGGCGGGGGACGGCCGTCGGATTGCATGATGCATAGCACAAAGGCCATCGGAAGGGAAGGGGCCTTTGATGGGCTTCAGTCCTGCCGGAAGGCCTCCCGGAGGGGCAGGAGGGCCGTATCCCCGAGGGCGAAGGCGCTGCGTTGCCGGTCGAAGAAGGCCATCAGGAGCCGGATTCCCTCCGGCTCGTTGCCGTTGCCGTGGACCAGGATGATCGAGCCGGGCTGCGGCGATTCGCCCTTGGCCAGCCAGGCGTCGCTCCCGATAGGGATGAGGTTGAGCCCGCGGAGGGTTTCGATCAGCCGCCGGTCCGACACCAGGCCGGGAAAACGGAAAAACGGGGCGGGCAGGAGCCCCCTTTCGATCAGGAGTCGCTCCAGGGAGAGGACCTCGGCGGTGAAGTCGGTCCCCGGCTTCAAGAGGAAATTCCTCTCCAGGGGGGCGGCCGGGTCGTAGGCGTGGGTCGCGGAATGGTTGACCCAGGTGATCCGGAGCCTCCCCAGGGCGGCCTGATCCTTGAGCCAGGCCAGGTCTTCCTCGTGTCGCTGGATCCACAGGCCGCTCACCATCAGGGCGATGGGGACCGGGGGTTTCAGGGGAAGGCCGGCCGTCTGTTCGACGACGCGGCGGTCCAGGGGTTTTTTCGAAGGACAGAGGTCCGCGGTCAGGAAGTAGCCCCGGACAGGGTGTTCGGCCTTGCGAAGGCCGTCGTTCTGGAGGGGGTAGGGCGGTGCGGTCTGGCGGGCCAGCGCCCGGGCGAAGGGGGTCTCCTGCCAGGCCTCCGGGGAGGCCGGCCGGCCGGACTGGATCGCCGCGGCATCGGCCTCGGCGCACTCGAAGCGTTCCGGATCGAGGACCAGAAAACGGGACTGGCCGCCGCGGACGTACTGACGTATCGCCGCCGAGAGGGTCCCCCGGTCGTTGTGGAAGGGTTTGAAAATGGCCCGATAATCCGACACCCCCTCGGCCGAGGGGCATGCCGCCGGAACGGCCAGGACCATGGCGAGGGCCAGCAGGACGGCCCCCCAGGCCCGGATGCGGAGATCCCTAGAGACCCTCATCGGTCCCCTTGAGGCGGACCGCCCGGACGAAGCGTTTGTCGTAGTAGGGCGTGTTGAGATTGTCGATCCGGACGCCCCGTTTGCGCGAGGAGGCGTGGACGAATTCGTTGTTGCCGATGTAGATCCCCACATGTCCCAGATTCTTGCGGGTATTGAAGAAGAGCAGGTCACCTTCCACGAGCTCGCTGCGGG
The DNA here is from genome assembly GCA_021372415.1 of Deltaproteobacteria bacterium. Lineage (GTDB taxonomy): Bacteria > Desulfobacterota > Syntrophia > Syntrophales > UBA5619 > JAKAFS01. The sequence continues at coordinate 7,620 of JAJFUM010000067.1, read as the reverse complement.
AGACGGGCAGGCCCATGTGGGACTGTTCAAAGGCCGTCCGGGGCAGGTCGATGTTGAAGATCTGGTAGATCTTCTTGACGAACCCCGAGCAGTCCAGTCCTGTCACCGAGGAGCCCCCGAGGCGGTAAGGGGCGCCCAGGAAACCCATCGCGAACTTGACCAGGAGCTTCGGTTCCTCGGGGTTGTTCCATTTGCCCAGGAGCATGGCGGTTTCCTTCTTGTGCCGCTCGATCTCGGCCCAGGCCTTCTCGTCGGTCGGCCCGCCGTCCTCTTCCTCCTCCAGCTCCGGGGGGACCGTCAGGAGGGCGGGTTCGGCCGGGGAGGCCTTCGCCTGGACGATGCGTTCCTGCTCGCGGAGCGTGAGCGTCTGACCGATCCTCAGGGATCTGGCCGAGGGGTTGAGTTCGCGCAGTTTGGCCAGGGATATCCCGTTTCTTTTCGCGATGCCGGCGAGCGTGTCCCCCTTCTTCACGCAGTAGGTGTCCTGTCCGGAGGCGGGGGGACGGGACGTCTTGGCGGTCTTCTTCTTTTTGTCTTTGGCTTCGGGGATGGTGAGGATCTGGTGGGCCTTGAGTTTGTTGCCCCGGAGGTGATTGGCCGCCTTCAGGGTTTCCTGGGGGATGTCCAGCTTTTCGCTGATGCCCGCGAGTGTGTCCCCGGGCTTGACCTCGTAGGTCTGACGGGCCAGGGCTTCTGAGAGAGGAAACAGGGATACAACCAACAAGCCCAGTCCCATCCACAGGAAAATCCGCCGTCTCATCATGAAGACCCTCCATATGAATTCAATCGGGGGCTTCCCCACTGCTGCTACGGTGCACAGATTTTGCCACGTGGACGACAAACTGCACACGAAAATTCCGGCTTTTATACGGGAATTCTCCGGCCCTGTCAAACGTAAATTTGAATAAAAGGCGTTATCAACTGTCATTTTATACAGATAGGATGTCAATGGACCCTTTTCAAGGGGTCCGAAATGGGGTATGAAGGGCCTGGACGCCTCTTGGGGAAGGAAACGGGTCGTATGGGAAAGGGAATTTTGGTGGGCGCCGCCGTTCTGATGGCGGTGCTGCTGCTGATCGTCGCCGGTTGCCTCGTCTATCCGGACGTCTCCGCTCTGGAGAAGAAGCGGCCTGCCAAGAGCGCCTTCATGGAATACCGTGAGCGGCAGTGGCAGAAGGCGGGCCTGCACAAGAAGATCCGCCAGGAGTGGGTCCCCCTTTCGAGGATCTCCCCCTATGCCGTCAAGGCGGTGATCATCTCCGAGGACGACAAGTTCTGGTCCCACGAGGGATTCGATTTCGAGGCGATCCAGAAGGCCCTCGAGAAGGACATCCGGAAGGGACGGTTCAGGTCGGGGGGGAGCACGATCAGCCAGCAGCTGGTCAAGAACCTCTACCTGAGCCCCTCGAAGAATCCGGTCCGGAAGCTCAGAGAGGCGATCCTCACCTGGCGCCTGGAGAGGAACCTCTCCAAGCGGCGGATCGTGGAGCTTTACCTGAACGTGGCCGAGTGGGGCGACGGGATCTTCGGGATCGAGGCGGCTTCCCGCCACTACTTTGCCAAGGCCGCCGCCGACCTGACCGCCCGTGAGGCGGCGAGGCTCGCCGTGGTCCTGCCGAACCCCCTGCGCTACCACCCCACCGCCGGGGGTCCCTACGTGGAGCGCCGGGCAGAGGCGATCCACCGGATCATGGTCCGCCGGGGGATCGTCGTCCCCGACTACGAGGAGGTGATGCAGTCGAGGGCCGGCGATGCCGGCGGGCCGACGGGCGTCGATACGGTGAGGGGAGCCGGGGAAGAAGGGCGGGAATCCGGGGAGACCGCCTCCGCCCCCGCAGGGGGGGATGCCGGGGGATCGTCCCCTTGATGAAAAGGAGAGGGTTTTCGCCTTCTCAGTCGGGGAAGGCCGGGGGCGGGGAAACGCGCCTCAGGCGAAGGCCGTGCGGACCAGGAGCAAAAGGCCGATGAGAAGCAGGAGAACGTGGACGGCCCGGTCGAAGCGGCCCCGGGGGATCGCACGGCCAAGGAAAGCCCCCAGCCACAGGGACAGGGCCAAGACCGGCAGGGAGGCGAGGAAATACCAGCCCAGCACCGGCGTCCAGAGCCCCCCCAGGCCGTGGCCGGCCGCGATGATCATGCCGGACGGGAGAAAGTAGCCCTGGAGTGTTGCCCGGAAACGCTCCGGGGGCCACCGGCGGAGGGTCCCGTAGATCACGATGGGAGGGCCGTTGGAGTTGTAGGCGCTTCCGAGGATCCCCGCGACGAAACCGAAGGGGTAGGCCGTCCATTCCCCATGGAGTTTGGAGAGCCTGGGGCTGAGGAGCGAGTAGACGGCAAACCCGATGATCACCAGGGCCAGGACGATCTTGCCGGTGTTCTCATGGGGTCCCTTGAGCAGGGCCAGACCCAGGGGAATCCCCGGGAGGGTTCCGATCAGGAGCCGCCAGGTGCTGCCGAGATCCGCGCTCCGCCATTCCTTGGCGAGGATCGAGAGGGACAGGACCACCGCGAGCAGGGCCATGAGCGGTGCGGCGACCTTCAGGCCGATCGAGGTCATGGCCAGGAGCGGCATGGCGAACAGGGCGTTCCCGAAGCCGAAGACGGCCCGGATCAGCGTCGTGAAGAAGAGGATCACCAGGACGGCGATCAGGGTGGCGTCGATGGGCATGGCGGTCGGACATCCCTTCTGCACCCCGCCTTTTTACGCCCCGTTCCCGGGAGCGTCGAGAGGGGGATCGGCAGGTCGGCCGGAACCGGCCCGGACGGGCCGGTTCCGGCGTAAAGCGTTCCCCTAGGGGGTAAGGGCCTCCTGGAGGATTCCCAGTTCCGCGAGGATCGGCTCGAGCCGCCGCTTGCTGAGCGCCCGGTCCTCGTTCGACCGGGGCAGCTCGATGTTGAGCGTGCCCTTGAAGCCGATCTCCATGAGACGGGCGAAAACCCGCTTGAAGTCGATCTTCCCGTTGCCCACCGGGAGGTGACGGTCCAGGACCAGGTCGTTGTCGCTGACATGGGTGCTGATGATCCGGCCGGCAAAGGCGTCGATGAAGGACTCGGGGCCGCCGGGCAGCAGGCTCGCATGGGCGATGTCCAGCGTGAGGCCGAAGTACTTCGAGGGGATCGCGTTGAAGACCCGCGCCAGCTCCTCGATGGTGACTCCCAGGTAGGCGATCTCCGCCTCCTCGTGGATCTTGTTCATGTTCTCGATCCCGATGGGGAGCCGGTACTTCTCGGCGAGTTCCACGACCGGGCCATAGGTCTTGATCAGGCACTCGAAGACGTGGTCCATGAAGAGGCTGAAGTGGTAGCCGAAATGCAGGACCACGTATTCCGCCTCCAGCTGATGGGCCAGCTCCACGTAGTCGATCAGGTGCTGCTGGACCGCCTTGCGGACCGTGGGCTCGATCTCGGCGGCGTTGACGAAGGAGGCCGAGTGGAGGCCGTACCGGACCCCGGCCTGGTCACGGAGCTTCTTGATCCCGCTGATCCTTGCGGGGGTCCACTTGTCGAGAAAATTGTTCGGATTGTTGCAGCTCAACTCGATCCAGGGAAAACCGTTTTCCTTGGCAAACGAGAAGTACTCCTCCAGGGGCTGCGGCCCCGCGTTGAAACACAGCTTCATGGTTCTTAACCTCCTGGTTCATCATCGTCCACCGCCGGCCTGTGAAGGTGCGGCGACGCCACATTCCGTTTCGTAAGATCGGTCATCGGCCGGGACCGGCCGTGGGCCGCCCCTTCGGAGGCGCCCCGCCGGGGGCATTTCCGTCTCCCGGCGTTTCCATCGCCCGGAGGACCTCCCCGAGGGTGGACGGCATCTCACCGCCGAAACGTTCGCGCAGGCCGAAGCCCGCACACCACAGGAGCTTCTCCCGGGCGGCCCGGGACATCCCGGCCGGGACCCCGAGCTCGTCGAGCGTGGCGATCACCTCCTCCATCTCGTGGGCCATCCGCTCGGCGTTGACCGCCCCCTTGGTCATCTGCATCCGGGCCGTCTCCAGGAAGGAGGGGCCGTCCATGGTCTCGGCGATGGAGGCCAGGACCGTCTCGTCGACGCCGTAACGGTGGGTGGCCGTGAGCATCTCCAGAAAGAGGGACAAAAGCCCCTTCATGAAGATGCTCCGGAACATCTTGATCGCCGAGGCCTGCCCCGGTTTCTCCCCGATGGTCCGGATGTCCATTCCGTAGGGCCTCATCCCGTCCCGGAACCGTTCGGCCCCGCCGCCGGAGGCCAGGATCGGGACCCGGTGGAGATAGGTCGGGACCGGTCCCATCATCGCCGCGTCGCAGAAGGCCGCTCCTGTTTCTTCCACGATCGCGGCGACCTCCTGCTTGACCCTGGGCGAGGCCGTATTCACGTCGGCCCAGAGATGGCCGGCCCCGAGATCCGGCGCCGCCTCCCGGGCGACCTCGACCGCCATCGCGCCGGTCACGCAGGAGACGATCCAGTCCGCGCGGGCCAGAAGATCGGCCGCCGTGGAAGCGCGGAACGCGCCCACCTCGGCGGCATGCGCTCCGATGACCGCGGCATAGGGGGGCGTCTCCTGCATCCGGTCGTAGTAATGGATCTCGGCCACGCCCGCCCCTCTGAGGCCCTTGGCCAGGCCGTAGCCCGCTCCTCCGAAACCGATGAATCCCAGCTTCATAGGCCCCTCCCTACCAGCGGTCCACCGTGTACAGGGGCGCCTTTTCGCGGAGCAGCTCCGCCGAGCGGCAGGGGTTGTAGATGCCGCAGGTGCAGGGTTCCGCCAGAAGGACGCTCCCGTCCCACTCACTGATCTTGTCCGTCTTGACCCGGCGGATCATGTCCTTGACCAGGTAGGGAGAGACGACGCCGTGGCCGCACATCGTCGTGAACTCCCGGATGTCGGCCGGCGGCAGGCGGTCCGTCCGGCCGTGGATTCCGAGCGAGAGGTTCACCATGTGGGGGGTGATGCCGAGCTCCGCGCTGATGTCCCGGACGCGGTCGATCAAACCGCTGACCATGATGGAAATCCCCTCGTCGGCCTTCTTGATCAGGCTCAGGGCCTTCTTGAGCTTCTCGCGGTCGTTGAAGACCGAATAGACGCGCGTCCCCTCGACGGTGATGCTGTCGAGGATCTCCTCGTTCGTCACGCCGCTGTACATGTTGCGGCGCAGCGATGTGGGGATCATGTTGACCGGACCCGCCTGGTAGAGGAGCTCCACCAGGTGGCGGACCTTGGGGGCGCTCCCCTTGTAATTGAATCCTCTCGCCGGATAGATGAACAGGACATACTCCCTCTCCAGCGATTCCAGAGAACCTTCGCGGTGCAAACTGTGCGTCATGGTGTCACCTCTATTCCCAGGCCCGTCCCAAGCCCATGTTGACCTTGGCGTTCGGCCGCCAGGTGAAGCCCTCCGCCCGGATGCTCTCCAGGACATCCTCCGGGATCTTGAGGCCCGGCTCGACGATGGTGCAGGCGTCGATGCAGAAGACGCTGTCCACCTCCTTGGCGACCTCTCTGAGGGTCCGGAGGATCCCGCGGAGCTCGTCGCGTTTCACCTTGATCTCGATGATCGCCGAGAGGACCCGCTCCCCGAGCATCTCCTCCTTGAGATCCCCGGTGTTCTCGTCGGCGATCATGGATTGGATCGGGTTGTGCGGCTCGATCTTGTGGACGCCGGCCCGGGCGATCGCCCGGGTGATCTTCTGGATGTCCCGGATCGACATGCCGAGCGTGGGCCGGCCGATCTCGATGGCGACACCGACCTCTCCGGGACCGACCCGCAGCGTCACGTCGTTGGTCTTGGACTCTTCCGTGCCCCGTCCCTGGATCCCGGTGGCCACATGCGTCGCGCTCGGATCGCTGAAGTACCGGCGAAGCGCCCGCGGGTAATCGTACACGTTGGGCGACTCGTCGATGGCATCGACCGGGCAATGGGCGGCCCGCAGGCAGGTGCTGCACTCGTAGCACACATTCTGGTCGATGACGCTCTTGGTCCCCTCGTACCGGATCGCCGCGGTGGGGCAGTAGGGGTGGCATTTGCCGCAACCCACGCAGATTTCCTTATGGATGATCATAGACTCAACCTCGCGATGGCATGATCAGGGCCTGTCTGCGGCCCGTGGTTTCTGAAAAACGGATCGTATGCCTCGATCGGGGGAGAAGGAGCCCCGCCTCGGCCTCTGTGATTTCGCGCCCACTGGCGATCAGGGCGCGGAGCGTTCCGGCGGCCGAGATGTCGCCGATGAGCGCCCCGCCCACCGGCCTGCCCCCGACGACGAAGAGTTCGCGCCGCACCTGCTGAGCCGGCCGTGCGTACGCGATCACCCGTGCCTCCTCGACGGGCGGGCCGAGGATCACCATGGCCAGGCCGTGGAGCTCCATCGCGTTGACCCGCGCCAAATCCCGATGGGGTTCCGGCGTCTGCCGATAGAGATTCTCCGCCGCGGTCCTGCCCTGGGAAACGGCCTGGGGCCAGGTGTTCGGGCTGACCCTGTCCCCGCCGGCCGTCGCGATCACGGCGACGTCGCCGGCGGCGAAGATCCGTTGATCCGCCGTCTGCAGGGCCGGCGAGACGACAAGCTGGCCGTCGGTGATCAGCCCCGTCCCCTCCAGGAAGGAGGGGTTGGTCACGGTCCCGGCGGCCACCAGCAGGGTGTCGCCCTCCAGCCACCGGCCGCCTGCCTTGATGCCTGCGATCGCCCCCTGCTCGACACGGATGTCCTCCAGCGGCGAATCGACCGCCAGACGGACGCCCATCCTGGCCAGATGCGCCTCCACAAGCGCCGCCGACTCGGTCGAAAGGGCGCGCAGGAGGATATGGCCGCGCCGGACGACCATCGTAACGTCGAATCCGGCCTGGCAGAGGTGAACCGCCGTTTTGACGCCCACCAGGGAGCCGCCGAAGACGATCACCCGCCGGTGATCGGCGAGCCAGGCCTTGATGGCCCTGGCCGTGGTCAGGTCGCGGACGGGGAAGATCCCCCGGGCAGGGGGACCGGCCAGGATCCCGGGCATCAGGGGATCACCCCCCTGGGCGAGGATCAGGCGGTCATAGGGGAGCGACTCGCCGCCCTCTAGGATCAGGCGGCATCCTCGGCGGTCCAGTTCTTTCACCCGGACGCCGGTCCGCACCGTCAGGAGCGGATCGGCATCCGCCCGGGGGAAGAAAAGCTTCTGTTCCGGCAGCGCCCCGCAGATGAACTGGGGCAGGAGCGTCCGGTAGTACCCTGTTTCCTTCTCGGCGTCGATCAGCGTCACAGCCTGCTCGGGCCTCATGGCCCGGCAGGTTGCGGCGGCCTGGAAACCGGCGACGCCTCCTCCGACAATGATGCAGGACATGGCGAAGCTCCTTTACGACCGGAGGAACCAGCCCAGGATCTCGTCGGGCTGGGCCGGATGATCCCCGTGGGTCAAAATGCCCCCCGAGGCCGCCAGCTGTTTGATGAGGGTCGTACGGACCGTCTCGCTCCCCCAGAGGGGCAGCGGAACGGCGACAAAGACCTTCAGGCCGAGGGCGGCCAGTCCCAGGGCGCAGATGAAATCCCGGCAGCCCTTGAGGCCCGTGAAGCAGATCCCCCTGAGGCTGGACAGCTTCCCCGCGGAGGCCAGGGCCGCGACCGCGGCCAACGGGCCTGCCTGGGAATCCAGCACGGTGACC
>JAJFUM010000064.1 GCA_021372415.1 Deltaproteobacteria bacterium | reverse complement strand
AACGTCTTAACTTGCAAGTACGCACTTATTTGTGATATAGTATCAAAAAAGATACCATTAGTATCACTATAGATGGGCATCCGGGGAGGACCTGAGCGTGATAAAATTTCGAGATACCGAGTATCACTGCCATATGGAATTAACCCTGGACCTGATCGGCGGGAAATGGAAGGCCCTCATCGTGTGGCATCTGGGGGAGAACACGCTGCGGTTCAGCGATCTGAAAAGAACCATGCCCGGCATTACGCAGAAAATGCTGACCCAACAACTCAGGGAGCTGGAACGGGACGGGCTGGTCCACCGGTTCGTGTACGCGGAGGTTCCGCCGAAAGTCGAATATTCTCTTACCGAAGCCGGTAAAACGCTGCTGCCCCTTCTGGCGAGCCTGTACCAATGGGGAGTCAGCTATGCCAACGGAGCAGGGCCGATGAATCGGGAGGATGCCCCCGACAAGGCCTGCCCGGTTTGAAGAAAGGCGCATGGGCGGCTGCGCCGCCATGTCGAGTTGCAATATTTCCTTTGACTTATATGATCCCCTTGTCTTACCCTCTTGACTAGGGGCATTTTCTCAACAGCCCCACACATGTCCTCTCAGAAAGGAGATTTAATCCATGCGACCCAACAAGTTCCGTGAACTGCTCCGCGCCGGGAAGCCGACGATGGGAACACGCGTCATGAGCCCCTGGCCAACGGTGATCGAGGTCTTGGGACAAACCAAACAATATGACTACGTCGAGTTTCTCGCCGAGTACACCCCCTATGACCTCCACGATCTGGACAATCTGTGCCGGGCAGCCGAACTGGCCGACGTGACGCCCATTATCAAGATCGATCAGGCCGCCAGCGAGTACGTGGCGCAACGGGCCGTGGGCTCCGGGTTCCAGGGAGTGCTGTTCACCGACTGCCGCTGCGCCGAAGATGCCAGACGCTACATCCGGATGGTCCGCCCCGAGACCCCGGAGGACGGCGGTCTGTTCGGCGCTGTCCCGCGGCGCTTCACCCCCCGGTCCCAATTCGGGGGACCCGAGTATGTTCAGGCGCTCCGGGATGTGGTGGTGATCCTGATGATCGAGAAGAAGGAAGCGGTCGAGAACCTTGAGGAGATCCTGGGTGTACCGGGGATCGACATGATTCAGTGGGGACCAAGCGACTACAGCGTGAGCATCGGCAAGGCCGGACGCCGGACCGATCCCGAAATCAAGGCCACGGAGCGCAAGGTGATCGAAACCGCCCTTCGCCGGGGCGTCGCGCCGCGCGCCGAGGTCGTCAAACCGGAAGATGCCCAGTACTATCTCGACCTGGGCGTCCGGCACTTCAACCTGAACGTGGACCTCTGGATTCTGCTGCAGTGGTGGACGGACAACGGCAAGACACTCCGCGAGAAGCTGACCAAATAGGCAGCGCCCGGTCAGCTGTTTAAAGTAAGCAAGGAAAGTCGAATGCAAAAGGGCTTCTGGAGGAAGCCCTTTTGTGTAACCACTTCTGCGCTGCTTCCCTGGTGGCCAAAACAGAAAGGAGATATCCCATGACGCAGACAAAAAAAGACCCGATTCAGGTGATCCAGACCTCCAAGGCAGGCCCCCCGGTGGGTCCCTATTCTCAGGGGATCAAGGCGGGCGGCTTCATCTTCGTGGCCGGGGAAAAGGGGTTGGATCCTGTGACCAAACAGATCGTGCCTGGCGGCATCGAGGCGGAAACCCGGCGTACGCTGGAGAATATCAGGGCCATCCTTGAGGAGGCGGGTTCCGAATTGGATCTCGTCGTCCAAACATTTGTCTTTATGACGGATCTCGGTGAATTTTCCAGGATGAACGCCGCATACGCAGAGTACTTTAAGGCAAATCCCCCAGGACGCACGACAGTGGAGGTGAAGTCGCTGCCGGCAGGAGCCCGAGTGGAAATTACCGTCACGGCATTGGCCGGAAAGGAAAAGTGACGGGGAACCCTTATGCATGCTTGATCCCTGAAAAAGTGTTTTTCACTCCCCCTCGGGCAGTTCAGTGGCGCCCGAATCCGACTTAATATCAGAGGCTCTTGATCTCTTCCAAAGAGGTTCCCGAGAAATGGCGCGGGGTATGCGTCAGAAAGAACGGCCCGGCTGTACGAAAGCGCCCCCGATGTCAAGGACAACCCGGCGGGTGCCACAAATTGCGCTTGTCAGGGGGCCTTTTTCCGATATAATGGAATCGTGATACTGGTGGGATATATGCGATTTCAAAAAAGGAGGAAGGGACTATGCAGAGAGCCAGGGACATTCTGAAGGCGAAGACGGGTGAGGTGTGGTCTGTGCCGCCCAGGGCGACCGTTCTGGAGGCTCTGAAGATCATGGATGAAAAGGAGATCGGGGCCCTGATGGTCATAAGCGACAAGGGCAAGGTGGCCGGGATCGTCACCGAGAGGGACTATGCCCGGAAGATCGTCCTCAAAGGGAAATCGTCCAAGGACACGGCCGTGGATAAGATCATGACGCCGGCCTCCAAGATGTTCACCGTCAAGCCAGACACCCCTGTCGAGGACTGCATGGTCCTGATGACCGCCAAGCGGGTGAGGCATCTGCCCGTATTCGAGGGGAACAAGTTCCTCGGGCTCGTCTCGATCGGCGACGTTGTCAAGGCAACAATATCCGAGAAGGACATGCTGATCGAGCACCTGAGCAACTACATCAGCGGGAATTACTGAGCGGCGCTGGACAACAGTGGGCAGGCAAACATTTCAAGGGGGGGGCAGGATCCTCGACGATCTTGCCCCTTTTTTACGGCCGGCAGGTCCGGGGATTTCACTTTGGGGAAGCGGCAAGGCGGTCCGCCAGTATCCGGAAGCGGGGGGCTGCGTACCGGAAGAACGCCCGGTAGGACTCGCAGAGGGCATTCTCGCCGGCGGGCGTCCGGTAGTGCTGGCAACCGAAACGGCAGATGACGTTCCACTCGCAGGCCGCGCAGCCCGACGACGTGGCCTTTTTGCGGTCGTTGAACTCCCGCCGCCGGCGCTTGGTCATGAGCCCTGCCAGGGGGGTCCCGACCAGGTTCCCGATCTTCCAACGGTCTTCCACGAAAAAATCGCAGGGGTAGAGATCGCCGTTGTATTCGACGACCATGTAGGAGCCGCACCGGTCCCTGAAAGAGCAGCTCTCCGGGACCACCCCGGCATGGACGGCCAGGATGTTCTCGAAGAGCCGGATCGAGGCGGCCGGCCGGCCGTCGTTGTACCAGGCGTCGAAGAGCGTGCAGAGGAAGTCCCGATAGTCCTCCGCGGTGACCGAGTAGTCCCGGAGCCCCCCCGCCCCCTCCCGCTCGACGCAGGGGATGAACTGGAGCCTCGTAAGGCCGTTTTCGAGAAAGAATTCGTAGATCTCCCGGGGCCGCCGGGCCGTGGCCGCATTGACGACGGCCAGGATGCCGAAGTCCACTCCCCGGTCTCGGAGGACGTCGATCCCCCGCATCGCCCGGGCAAAACCGCCATCGCCGTTCAGGGTGCGGCGGTAGCGGTCATGGAGCTCGGCAGGGCCGTCCAGGCTCACGCCGACGAAGAACCGGTACTGCCGGAAGAAGTCGGCCCACCGCCCGTCGAGAAGCAGGCCGTTGGTCTGCAGGTTGTTGCTCACCAGTTGGCCTGGCCGGCCGTAGTGCTGCTGGTAGGCGACCACGCGCTCGAAGAAGTCGATCCCGGCCAGGAGTGGCTCGCCACCCTGCCAGCCGAAGGATGCCGCCCCCTTGGCCAACCGCATCGCCCCGGCGATCAGGGCCTGGAGCGCACGATCGTCCATGAGATGGGTCTTCTCGGCGCGGTAGGGGTCGCCGGGGCGCAGGTAGAAGCAGTACCGGCACCGCATGTTGCAGTCGGCGGAGACCGGCTTGACCAGGAGGCTGAGGTCGCCTTCCACGGGCCGCTTATCCTTTCGGCGCGGCCGGTTTCATGTACTTTGCCAGCCAGTCGAGGGTCCGCTTCCAGGAATCTTTCGCCGCTGCTTCGTGATAGTTGGGCCCTTCCCGATGGAAGGCGTGCTTCGCCCCGGGATAGATCTTGATGTCGTAGGCCTTCCGGTGCGTCTTCAGGGCCTCCTCGAGCCTTTGGACGTCAGCCACGGGGATCCCCGCGTCGGCCGCCCCATAGAGGCCCAGGAGCGGGGCATTGATCTCCGCCACCTCATCCAGCGGCGAGGTGGTCTGCGTCTGGCTGTAGGCGTTGACAGGCCGGCCATAGAAGACCACCGCCGCCCTCAGGTCCTTGCGGTGCTCGGCAAAGAGGAGCGAGAAGCGGCCGCCCATGCAGAACCCCATGCAGCCGATTGAGTTGGTAAAGACGACAGACTGTTTCTTGAGGAACTCCATCCCCGCGTCAAGGTCTTCCATCGCCTCGGCGTCCGAAAGTTTCCCGAGGGCCTTGAGGGCGTCATCGGAGCCGCCCGGATAGTCCGGCCCAAGGCCGCGGGAGACGAGGTTGACCGCTAGGCCCACGTAGCCTTCCCCGGCCAGTTCCTTGGTCACGTTTTGGATGTAATCGGTGATGCCCCGGTTCTCGTGGATCACGATGACCCCCGGGTAGGGGCCGTCTCCGGTCGGCCGGGCCAGGTACCCGCCGAGCGTTCCCCCCTTCCCCTCGAACCGGACGTTGCCTGCCACGATGTCCTCGTGCTGGGCGGCGGCAGCCTCCGGCCATTTCGTCACCGCACCTGCCACCGTCAGCCATCCGAGGACCTTCAGGAACACGCGCCTGGAAAGACTGCGCGCCCCGTCAGAAATCTTCCCCTCCATGACCGTTTCCTCCTTTTTCTGGGCATGGCCGTTCCCGCCTGCCCGGTTCCGTTAACGGAGAGATCCCCGCTGGATGCGGGACCGCCGGCGCCGGAATGCCCTGATCCTTTTCACAACGTGCACAACCGAAGATGAGCGTGAGGATGGGATAACCGGGATCCCGTTGTGACGGGATCCCGGTTACAATATAAGGCCTTTTCAAGCCGCAATCAAACGAAAAAAGTCCCGGGCCTGTTCAGGGGACGAAGTCGATGGCCAGGGTCATGTCGCCCATGGACGTACGCGTGATCACCCTGGCCGTCCCGCTCGAACAGGAGATATCGTCCGCCGCCACGCTAGTGGTCAGGAAGGTGATGAAGCTGCCTCCTCATTCAGAGATGTCCCCGGTGGCTATTCCCGGCGAAGGATGCGTCCCTCCTCTCGGGCATTGATGACGCCGCGCCGCCGGATCGTGTCGACGATCAGTTCCCGGAGCGGGAGCCCCGTCTGGATGTGCGGCTTGCCTTTGAGGAGCGTATAGCTGTCGCCGCCCGTGGCCATGAAATCGGTGACGGCGACCCGGTAGAGTGCCCCGGATTGCAGCGGCTGACGTTCCGGGCCCACGCGGACATTTTCCACGGCATGGTCCCGCACCTCGAAAGTGAGCCCCGAGACCTGCAGGAAGCCGCCGTCATTGTCCCCGCGGGAGGATCGGACGGCCCTGCGCAGGACCTCCCCGATCTCGGCCCCGGTCAGATCCATCAGCACCAGTTCGTTGGCGAAGGGCATGGTCTTGAAGACATCCTCGACCGTCACCGGTCCCGGCCGGATGCTGGTGCGCATCGCCCCGGCGTTGATCAGGGCGATCTGGGCGCCGGTATGCTCCCGCACGACATCGGTCACCCAATTGCCCAGGGCGGTTTCCTCGTAGCGGATCCGTCCGCGCTCGCCGTCCAGAAAGACCTCCGCCCGTCCGATCACCTGCTTGAACCGGTCGCCCAGTTGCCCCTGCCAGGCGGCCACGATGGCGGCGACCTGAGGGTCGGATGCAACCCTGTCGGTGATCGGGAGATAGGCGTGATCGGCCACGACGGCCCTCCCGGAGACCGGGTCTATCATCAGATCGACGCGGCCCAGATAGCGACCCTTCTCAAGAGCCTGAAAAATCGGCACGGACCCCACCTGCTGGTAGGGCGAGATGAGGACGTGGTCGTGGCCGCCGACGATGGCGGTCAGTCCGGGCAGGGCCATGGCGATCGTCCCGTCGACCTTGTACCCGGCGTGGGAGAGCAGGATCACCGGCCCCCGGGAGTGGACCCGGCCGTAGACCTCCCCGACGGACAAGACCGCGTCCCGGACATCGAGCGAGGCCACATTGGCGGGCATGGTGGTGGTCAGGAGGTCCTCGGTGGTCACGCCGATGATGGTGACGGCCAGATCGTCCGCGAGCGAAAGGGTCCGCGACGACAGGCAAAGCGGCCTGCCGCTGGCCCTGTCCACGATGTTGGCGCTGAGGAACGGAAAGGCGGCCAGGGTCTGAAGCCTGTGGAAGTTATCCAGGCCGAAGTCGAACTCGTGGTTGCCCACGGCCAGGGCGTCGACGCCCATCGCATTCAGGCACTCGACGTCCGGCTCTCCGCGAAAGACGGTGGACATCGGCGTGCCCTGCAGGATATCGCCGGCGACCAGGACCAGGGTGCGGACGTTCTTGCGGCTGTTCTCCTCGCGGATCTGGCGGACCAGGGAGGCCATCCGGGCGATCCCGCCCGCCTCCTCCTGGCGCCCCTCGCCGCTTTTGATCTCGAAGGGCTGAAGGTGTCCGTGCAGGTCGTTGAAAAAGAGGATCGTGACGGGGACGGGCGCCGGCGTCTCACCCGTGAACCAATGGCCGGCGCAGCCCGCTGCCCAGAGCAGGAGCAGGCAGGCCAGGAAAAACCTTAAGGCGGCCAGGAACCGCTTTCCATGCATCGCAGTGACTCCTCCCAGGCTCACGATCGTCCCACGGTTCCGGAAAGGTCGCAGCCTTCCCCACCGACGCAGCGGGCATCTGCGGGACGGGACCGTGGCCGCAGTCACTATAACCCACATGGGCGGGTTCGGCAAGGGCTACCGGCCCGTCAGGAAACGTCTAACCTTAACGCAGATCCAGAACGGACGCCACCTCGAAAACATGGGACCAGACGGCGCGGAACCTGGTATCAAACGTCTTCGTCCCCGGCCGGATCTTTTCCATCTCCTTCACGGTCATGGGAGAGTCCACCACATAGTCCGTGAGCTTCACCAGGAGGAGCCCGGACAGGAAGACCCTGTCTGGATCCTGCGGCATGGGAAGCTCGCGGAAGTTATCGAACACGAAGGGTTTTACCGGAACTTCATAGATCCTCACGGCACAGATCCCGTCGGCGCTGTCGGGACATCTCCGGAAGTCTGCAAAGTACCTCTTCTCCTCCGTCGCAGCCAGCAGAGACAGCGATGCCTCATACACCCTGGACAGGGAGGCGTGAAACGCGACAACGCCTCGGGCACTGGCCCTTGCCCGATCGGCCTCAGTGCCTTCGCGGGCAATCTGCTCCGGAGTGACGTACAGCGAAGAAAAAGGCAGATGCGAATCGAACTGCCACTGCTTCGGCACTTCAGGGGCGCGAAAGGGCGACCTGTCGGTGAAGGCCCTGTCCGCCCGGTCAATGGACGCGTACTTGACGTAAACATTGGCCGGGTTCTTGGCAGATTCGTACAGCCGCTCTGCGCCCGCCACTTTGTAAAGGAGGAGAGCATCGAATATCCTGTGCGACGACAGGACCGGGTCCAACGGCGCGGGCCACTCGTAAAGTTTGAGGTACAACTTGAGTTTGGAAGTATCCTCGCGGCCGGGGAGCGGAAAGCCCAGCCCGAGGATATCCTTGTACAGGATGTTGTCGATGTCGGGCCTGTATGCCGGTATGTTCTTCAGAAGCGTTTCCATGAACCGATCGCCGGGCGCAGACGCAGGAGATGTGCCCTCTCCCTCCGGGGGAAGATAGACAAGCTGAAACCGACACGTCTCGTCAATATTCCATCCAGTGCCACCGGCATGGGCGGAATGCTGAAAGAACATCGTTGCCGCAACAGCCAAAAAGATGATTCTATTCATGGAAACCTCCCATCGATTGATAGCCGGCGCAGTCCGGCGACAGCGGCCGGCGACTGCGCCACCGGTCCCGACATCGCCATCGCGGCCATCGGCTCCGGCGAAAGGGATGGGGCAGCCGCACCCTCCGGCATTGTCACCATCACCCCATTGTCCCGCGGAGGAGTCTTCAGGAACCATTCTCCGGCGGCTTGGCGAACCACCCCGCATAGGTGAGCCACAACCCGATCAGGACGAAGAGGGAAAAGCCGATCCGCACGGCTGGCAGGTAGTCCAAGGAGGCATTTGCCCCGCGCGCAATCAACTGCGGGGCGGCCAGGAGCATCAGGCCGCGGAGCGCGAGCAACCAGCCCAACAGGGAGATCATGACCGCGGCCGGGCTCGACCAATACTGGTGATACGCGATGATCAACAGACCGCCGATGAGCAGCATGGTCCCTACGCCCCACACAAGGGCCTCGTTCTGGAAAAAGGCCAGGAGAATCGCCCTAATGTCGGGCGCCCTCACGACCAAGGTCCCTGGAACCAAGACGAGAAACGGACCGATGACACGTGCGAAGGCGCGCGTGCGGGCTTTGGCTTCCAAACTTGTGGGCATAGGCGTCTCTCCTTTCTATTAAGTATGCCCCCGACCGTGCGTTCAGTCGAGGTCCATTTCATGACCACTTGTTCGATGTGGCCGGAGGCTTCCTCCGATACATGGTCAGCCCGATCAAGGTAAGTGTGGCAAAAGCCGCACCGGACAGGAACGTTGCTGAGGCACCGATGGCGCTCCACAGGGCACCCGCCATGACACTCGCCAACAAAAGCGCACCGCCGCCAACAAGATTGAAGATGCCAAAGGCCGTGCCGCGCAACTCGTCAGGGGCGGTGTCGGCCACCAACTTGGCGAACAGTCCCTGCGTAATCCCCATGTGCAGCCCCCAGAGGGCTGCACCGATGAACGTCGGCAATGGCGATGCGGCCGCTGCCAACAAGACATCGGCGACAATCAGTACGGCCAGACCCATGGCAAGCAGCGCCCGGGGCGTCATACGATCCGTAAGGATCCCTGCGGGGTAGGCCGTCACAGCGTAGACGATATTCATGACGATCATGATGACCGGCACCTGGCCGATGGCCAGGCCGACAGATTGGGCGCGCAACACCAAGAACGCCTCGCTGAAGCGTGCCAACGTGAAGACCGCACTGATCGTCACGACAAGCCAATAACGACGGGAAAGTCCCTTGACCCCGGTGAGCGTGATTGGGTTTTTCAGGCCCGCTTGGCTACCCGCCCTGTCGGGTTCGCTGACTCCGAAGACAAGCAGCCCCACTGAAATAACCGCAGGCACAACGGCGATCCATAGCACGCTCCTGATGTCGTTCGCAAACCATCCTAGGAAGGCCACGGCAAGCAGAGGACCCACGAAGGCGCCGACCGAATCGAGCGCCTGGCGCAACCCGTACGCCGCCCCCCGCCGCTCAGGGGGCGCTATCTCTGCCACCAATGCGTCACGCGGCGCGCCGCGAATGCCTTTTCCGATCCTGTCGACGAACCGGGCGGCAAAGACCCAGCCGATGGTGTTCGCCAGGGGGAAGACGGGCTTTGTCACCGCAGCAAGCCCGTAGCCGAGCACCGCAAGCAATTTTCGTTTCCCAAGATAGTCGCTGATGGTCCCTGAAAATACTTTTGTGACCGCTGCGGTGGCCTCGGCGATCCCCTCGATGAGACCGATGGTGGTCATCGAGGCCCCAAGGGTCGTGGCCATGAAAACCGGCAGCAGGCTATGGATAAGCTCCGAAGATGTGTCCATGAACAGAGAAACGAATCCCAACGCCCAGATGCCCGCCGGCAGGGCCTGCAATCCGCCATCCAGCGGAGACCGTCGGGAATAACTGAATTTCAATTTCATATGCGTTTGAATCCCATTACCGAACGGGCCGGGGCAACGGCGGTGGAGCCTGCCATCAGCCGGCCGACGGAGAGGATCGGACGCGGCTATTTCCCATTGCCTGCACCCCCTGGCCAGCCATCCGCCAGGAATCCCCTGTGGAACGTGACGATGCCACAGGGGGTGCGTCCGTCAAAAGACAAGGCAAAGAAGACCTCCTGCGGTACTCCCTCGTGCACCAGCCCGGGCACGTTCACGAATCCGAACTTCCTGTAGTATTCCGGATGCCCCACGAGACAGCATCCCCGCGCATCCAGGGCCTTCAGGCGCAACAGCCCTTGCCGTATCAGTTCTTTTCCGATTCCCTGCCGCTGGTATTCCGGCAACACGGAAATAGGTCCAAGGCCGTACCAGTTCGGGGTACCGTCCGAAATGCTCACGGGGGAGAAGGCAACATGCCCGACCACGCGGCCGCCCGATTCTGCGACGAGCGACACCGTGAGGGCCTTGGCGGCACGCAGCGCCGCAATAATGAATTGCTCCGTGTGGTTGCTGATCTCCAGGGTCTTGAACGCGGCGATGGTGACCTCGGTTATCGCGCCGGCATCCTCGTCTATCTCACTCCTGACAACGATCTTCGGTTTCATGGGTCGGTATTCCTCTTTCTCACAGGCCAATATCCTAAATCACCAGACTGCGCGGCTTGCCGCGCAGGTTCCGCAAATTTACGGTTAGCCGTTGCGTCGTCATAGACGCTCTGCGACAACGGCAAATTCGGCGGACTCGGAATCGAACGGCTTCCCGGCAACGTCAGAGTAGATTTCGGTCACCTTCATACCGCTGCTCGAAAACTCCTCCCTGAGCGCCTCAGGACTGAAGTACTGAAGCCAGTTATATACGGTTCGGGTGCGGTCCAACTCCACAATCGTGTACTGATCGAGAACCACTTTCTCTTCCTCATACTTGAAGGTATTGAAAAAGCCATAGTACCGCCCCGGTGACCAGAAGCCATTCATTTGGTTCAGTTCGTAGCCGGCTGCCTCCTGGCGCTGGGCGAAGCCTGTCAGGGAGTAGACATCCAGAAGAATGCGCCCTTCCGGTTTCAGCATGGAAGAAAACTTTCCAAGCATGGTTTCCCGTTGCGCAGGACTTAGCGCGCAGAAGTCACACATGATCATCAAGATCAAGTCGAACTTCTCTTCGGTCTCAAACTCAAGATAGTTGCAATGCACGTAGTTGATCGGCAGTCCGTTTTTCCCGGCGACTGCAATGGCGTGCTCTATTGATCGCCGGGAAAAATCTATGCCGGTTACCTTTGCCTGGCGCCCTGCAAGCTGCGCCGCATAAAGCCCGGGACCACAGCCGAAATCGGCAACTGAGGAATCAGCCGATAGGCCGAAGCGTGAGACGATCCAATCTACGGACTGCCGGATAAACTCGGCGTTCCTTGAGGACACGTCGATGCTCCCGTTGAGGTGAAAAGACAGCATTTGCCTTGACGTGTGTTCGTCAGTCCAAAGATCCACGGCAGTGTAAAACTCAAACGGCTTAGGACGTAGGTTGATCGTTTCAAGCTCATTGAAAAGCATACGGCACAAACCCTCAAGTGATCGATATTACGCACGGCTGACGCCGGCGGGGAAAAGGTCAGGCCTTTCCATAATGTTCCTTTGCGATCTCCGTAACCTTCACAATGAAATCTGTCTTGGCCTTCGTATAAGCCACCCGATCATGACGACACCTTTGCGACAGTGAGAGTTTCAGCGTCGCATATTCTCGAGCGACCTCAGGGTATTCGATGAGATAATCTCTGAAAAGGAGGCGGTCCCAGTGCTCAAAGTGAGCTTCAACCATATGGATGTGGTGGGTCCGTTTTCCATCATTTCCCCGTTTGATGAACCACGCATAGTAGGGAGGCACGTCATCCCCCCAGGAGGGCCGCCAGAAATAGTCGTATCCCTGGTCTTCCAGCACGGGGGCTATACGTCGTCTGGTTTCATCTAGGTCCGTCACTTCGACAAGGATATCTACAATGGGTTTGGCCGGGAGGCCCGGAATGGCGGTGCTTCCGAAATGTTCTATCCGGCGGACCAGTTCCGGAGGCAGGCAAGCGCACAGATGTTCCTTCTCTGCCTCGAACAACCCCGGCCAGACAGGATCGTAAGGCACGACATCCACTTCCTCTTTCACCACTCGGGCCACTTTTTCTTCAAGCGTTTCCATTCGGTCGTTCCTGGCCTAACATGCGGCGCAATGGGAGGCAAGCGGTTTTCTGCCGATCCGCCACGGCAACGGTTACGCCTTTTGCCAGTTATTTCCGTTTGATCCCTCTCTCTCCTTGTAGGGCTGCCGTTCTCCTTTGGGGTTATACAACTCTATGGCACTCGCGAGGCGATTCACCTTGAAACGATCAGCCATTGGAGACGTACTTGGATCACCAGGGCATGAACCGCCGCGCTTATCGTGTATACCTATTTCTCTATGGTCCTTACTTCTTTTCCTCGATAGCATCGGATAGGCTGAAGGAATCGGCTGGATGATGGACAAAAGTTACTTTAATTTTCGCTGAGTATGGGCGAGAGGCGTTCGTATGTCAAGAGAATTATAGGAAGAAAGAAGCGGCCATACCCCATGGAAAAGCAGTATGGCCGCGTTGTTGTTCCCTACCCTGTGACGGACCGCCCTATTGGACGAGCGGGAAATACCAGGGCATCAGGTAGGTCAGGATCAGCATGGCGACGATGCCGATCCCCAGGAGGATGAAGGCATACTTGGTCGTCTTGCTGAGGATATCCCCCTCCCGGCCGACCAGGCCGACAGCCGCTGTGGCGATCGTGATCGACTGCGGCGAGATCAGCTTGCCCATGACCGCCCCGACCATGCTGGCCGTGACCGTGATCAACGGGTTAAGTTCCAGTTGCATGGCGGTCACGCGCTGCAGGTTGCCGAAGAGGGCGCTCGACGTGGTGACCGACCCGGTCAGGAACACGCCCAGAAAACCGATGAGCGGGGAGAAGACCATAAAGAGCGCGCCCGTGGCCGCAAAGGCCAGGCCCAGCGTGAAGGAGATCCCCGCGTAGTTGGACAGATGGGCGATCGACAGGACGCAGATGATGGTAATCATGGCGTACCGGAGCTGCATGAAGGTGTCCCCAAAGACCCGGGCGAATGTCGAGGCCTTCATCCTAAAGACGATCGTCGTGATGACGGACACGATCAATAGGGCCGTCCCGATGGCGGCAAACATATCGAAGGCAAAGGCCGCTTTGTAGATCTCCGGCGCCTTGACGATGGGCGCCACCTTGTAGACGACGCCGTTGAGGCCGGGCCAGCCGCCCGGCATCTTGATGATAAGGCCCAGCCCCTTGGAGAAGGCCTTGAATGCCTGGGTGGACCAGACGAACATGAAGGCCGTGACCAGAATGAAGGGAGTCCAGGCGTAGAGGATCTTTCCGGCGCCATAGATGGACCGACCGTCTTTCGCCATGACCGCGTCGTCGTCAAAACGCCAGATCGTCGCCGGCTTCCAGAACTTGAGGAAGACGATGACGCAGATCAGCGAGATCAGCGGCGACAGCAGGCTGGGAAGGGCCGGCCCCATATACTGCGTGATGAACCAGTTGGGAATCAGATAGGTCACGCTCGCAACCAGGCACACAGGCAGGACCTCCTTGGTGGACTTCCAGCCGCTCATGACCACGAGCATGAAGATCGGGATGATCAGGGAATAGAAGCACATGACCCCGCCGACCGCAGCGGTGACGATGTTGGCGTCGATTCCCGAGACATTGGCCATCGTAATCGTCGGCATGCCGACGGGTCCGTAAGGGACCGGGACGGTGTTGCCGACCAGGCAGACGATGGCCGCAGGCAGGACTGGAAAGCCCAGGCCAATCAGCATGGCCGCCGCGATGGCCACCGGCGCGCCCTGCGCCGTGGTCCCTTCGAGGAAGGCTGAGAAACAGAAGCCGATCAGGATAGCCTGGATGCGCCGGTCGTTGGAGACCGACGCGATCGAGGACTTGATGATCTCGAAGTTGCCGGACTTGATGATCAGGTTGTACAGAAGGACCGCATTGAAGATCAGCCAGCACAGCGGCAGAAGACCGTTGGCCGCCCCAAAGGCCGTGGCCGAAAACGTGGTGCTGACCGGCATCCCGTAAATCAGGATGGCGATCAGCATGGTCAGCACGAGCGCAAGGAAGGTCGCCAGATGCCCCTTCATCTTCTTGACGGCCAGTGCCCAGAACAGAAAGATCATCGGGATGGCCGCACACAACGCGGTGAGAAAAACATTACCACCTACAGCAAAATAATCTTGGTTCCATTGCATGACTCTTACTTCTCCTCCACATCTCTAAAGAATCTCTATTGCCTCGCGGACTTCATAACGCTTTCCCCATTGCCACGGATGAAAGAAATTCCGCGATCTATAAAGGGCTTAGGCAATATTGAAGCCAAAGGGAACGAGATGGTAAAGGTTTTCCAGACCCTACAAGAGGGGTTTCAAAAAATACTGTTTAATATCAAACTGTTCATATAAATTAATTTTATAAATTCAGAAAATGTCGTTCTGTGAAAATATGATCAATAAGTTACGGGACGAAGGGGGAAATAGTGCCGATACCGCGCACCGAGGAGAGGATCATTCATGCCAAACTCAATATTGGATTATGGATCATGATGATGTGCACAATAGGCACATAGTGTGCTTATTGTGCACATCTGTGCGGCACGCTCAGAGACCAATCGACCGAACCGGCAAGCAGGAGACAGGAAAAGCCTATATGGAAATTCTTTCCCTGTAGATCTCTTGACAACGAGTGCCCGAATTTCATCGGGCATTATCCGTCGGACTACGGATTTTTCCAGCCCTTTTATTTCCGGGCCGACAGGGACTCGGCGCGGACCCGGTCCTGGATGATAAAATTCAGCATCTCCTTGGCAAAGTCGGAATGGATCTTCATCTCGTCGTAGTTCGTGGGGTGGACCAGTCTCTGCAGCATCAGGCCGTCGGTATCGAACCAGCGGGCGACCAGGGCGGCGAAAAAGAAGCCCTGGCGGTTCAGGAGGTCGGTCAGGGCCCCGCTCCAGGCCTTGTCCAGCGGCAGGAGGACCTGCAGGACCACGGCCCCGGCCGCGGCATATTTCTCCACCAGGCCTGCAACCACGGCGCCCACATCCTTCCCGGCCTCGAAGATGCTCAGCCGCAAGAGGCTTGCACTGGGGATGAAGGTGTCGGCATAGCGGGTCTGGCCCCCTTCCGGCAGGGGCTGCGCGCTCGTCTCGAACTGGCGCTTCCGCTTCCCGTTGTCGTAGATCTTCTTCAGCATCTCCGCATAGGGCGCCGGCAGGTAGACGGTGTGCGGTTTTTCCTTGACCACCAGGTTGCAGACCACGGCGCCCACCCGGCCCGGAGCCGATTTCTCCGCCAGGTAAGACTCAGCCGGCATCACCTCGAGCTCGATTCCCGTCTCCTTGACGCCGACATAGAGCGCCGCCTTCTGCATCATCACATGGTTCGTCACCGACTCGCCCCAAAATTCTTCCACGCCGACCGCCGAGGCGAGTTCCCTGCCGATATAATCCTGCAGGACATTGCTGAACCCCTTGCCGCGGTACTCGGGATAGACCATTCCCTGCCCCCCTTCGTAGAGGCCGCGGTAGTTCTCGGCGAGGCGGAACATGGCGTGGTGGGCCACCACCTTGCCTCCAGCCTCCTCGGCCAGGACCCGGTACATGAGCCCCTCCTCCTGCTGCTGGATGATGAACTGTGGATCATACATCTCCTTGATCGGGAAATGCTCCCCGTACACCGCCCGGTAAAGGGCGACTACCGCGGGGGCATCGGCATCCCGCATCAACCGGATCTTGTAACCCTCATAATCTCTTGGCGTCACATGGATCGTCATGGGTTCGCTCCTTTCTTCCAGCAGATGTTTGTTGGTGACGTATACGGCCGTCCGTCGGTCGGCCGTTCAATTGAGGTGATGGATATTCAAAAGATGGCACATTTCGCCGATTTCATCAACTGAAGACTGAAAAAAATCGGGGCAGCGGTCCTCGTCAGGGATGAACCTGCATCGGATGAGGCTGACTCTGCTCGGAAACCGTTGCCATCGGGAATTCCGGCTCATTGTCGAGAACGATCACCCGGGACGACCCGTGCCCGATCATGACGGGAATGACCGTCTTGCTGCGGCCCGCGAATTCGCGGAGGCCGAAGTACCGGTCGGCCGAGTTGGTGAAACGCATGATCAGCACAAAATACTTGACCATCAGGCGCCGGAAGAAACGAAGCGACGGGTCGATCAGAATCTCCTCCTCCCCGACATGGATGGTCCAGCGCTTCTCGTTGATCTTGATGAGCGACTTGTTCTTGAGCGTTCGGAGTAGATGTGGCACATCGGGCGTCTGCATGTATCCCCAGCGGGCGTTGATTGACACGATGTTTGCGCCGAGCGCGACCAAGTCAAAGCGATTCTCCTGGGGTACCTCGGGACGGCTCACCAGGGCGACGTTCAGCAGAATGATATGCTTGGGCACGGCGCCGTTACGTCGGGTATAGATCCGCAGGCCCATCGGACAGGGAACGTCGGGTGAAAGGACAGGCCGTGACGTCAGAAAGATGATTGCCCGCTCCACCTGGGCCAGGTTGCGCTGGCCGAATCGGCTGCGCAACTGTGGGCTTGCCATAACCTGTTCCTTGAGTTCCACGTAACGCCGGAGG
>JAJFUM010000048.1 GCA_021372415.1 Deltaproteobacteria bacterium | reverse complement strand
GGAATTGAAGGCACTCCGCGATATCTTTTTGTTGTATTTTCTCCACCGCCACGAGGCCGTTCCTCAGATATCCCCGTGTGAACTGATGGATAAGGTTTCTCTTGTTTGAATACTTATTCCCCCGCAGGTTGATCAGGTCGTCGGTCAGATAAACATAATCGTTGAATTCGGGTTGCTCTTTAACTTCAAAATACGACTCGACTAAACCCCTGTCGCATTTCTCCAGATAGTCCCCGGGGACATACCAGTACTTGTCGAAATCGTATTTTTTGGCGTAGCGGTACAGAGCTTCGACTGAAAAGGATTTGTCCAGTGATACCGGCATGATGAGATGACGGTCTTCGGCATGCCCCGGGACCTCGCTGCAAATGAAGAGGGTATCCTCCTCAATGGCATAATGGGCCTCGAAGACATCGTTGCTCCAGGCGATGATGGACGAAGGAGAATAGATGCTCAGGTTATAGGGGTGAGCTGAAAAAAAGGTCTTTAAGATCGGATAATCGGATACGGTTACTGGTTTGAATGCGTTCATAACTCCCTGATCATCAGCATCGGGATCGAACCGGGCATCTCATGGAAGCCGGCCCTGAGATAGAGGTTGGATGAGCCCGGTTCGGCGATCAATCCTATCCAGGGAATCCCATCATCGTGAAGTCTATTCAAGAGCGTACGAAGAATCCCCCCGCCCACTCCCCTGTTGCGATATTCCTTGCGCACAGTCACATCCTGAATATAGGCATCGCTCACGCCGTCGCTGATGGCCCTGCCGATTCCCAGAACGGTCGTCCCGGAGGTGGCAATGACGAAGCAATGGCTTCCGGAAATCAATCGGGGCAGGAGTTGCTCCTGACCTTCATCATAGGCCTGCCACCATCCCTGCTCGCGATAGAGGGAGATGATCTGCTGCGTTTGTTCTAGGGTCGGGATCTTGAGGAATTGGTATTGCACCTCGTTGTCTTGCCGGACCAGCATGTTGCCTCAAAGAAAAGCTATAGAATCCATATCATGGTAAGAATCACCTCCCGGGCGCCGGGAGATGCCAGCCATTATAGATTCTATAGCTCAAGGTGTCAAGCACGCAGGAGGGGGAGACGCAATTAACCGGATGAATATATTCAAAAATTGATCTCTAAACGTCGTTCCTTCTTTGCCATGCCTCTCTGTAGAGCCGCCAGATAGACATGAACACAGCCAGCAAGAAGAGACCCAGCATGAATGTGGGGGCTGAATCGAACACTTGATCAAGCCAGTAACCCGCGTAGAGGAACACAATCGAGGCAATGGCTATCACGAACCCCCATGCGCTGAGAAGGAATATGGACGATGTTGTTCGATGATCCCTTGCAATCATCATAACATACCTTCCTTTTCCAAAGCTTTTCTGCCTTAGCTGACCATCATCTTGATCGCATCGATCACCGGCGAAGTGAACATCGAAACGAATATGGTGTACAAAGCGAATGCACCGATCGCCTCGCCGGTATACATCTTGTTATACTTGTGTTTGAGCGATACGATGATCAAGCCGCCCACGATCAGGCAACCCAGTTGAAAGTACGGGAAAGTTGAGGTCCCCGTGGCAGCAAATTCGGCAAACCCGAAAGTGGCTGTCAACAATACGACGGCGCTGGCTACCAGCAAGGTTGATATGACTTTTTTCATAATTTTACTCCTTTTGTGAAGTTATTTCTAAAACGCTTTTGCCTATCTTAATGAAATTTGCATGCCAAAAAACAATCAGGGCGATGGTATGTTTGCAACAATTTGAATATTCAGGATATTTCTAGAAAGGGGCTTGGTCGGAACCGTGGGTGGCAGGCGGGTTCTTGCGGTCTTTTAAAGAAGGAACATTCAATGTCATTGTACGGAACGTTAAAAAATCCTGGCAACCATCCCCCCCTGTCGTTTCCAAGGGCCTGCAGGGGCAGGATTCACGGTCGTTCTTCCGGTCACAGCCATCTCTTCCGGCGGCGGTAAGACTTAACATCTGAATATGATTTTATATTTCCTGTAGAGGACATCCCGAGATAGAATTCTCTCACATCGGGATTCTCTCTGAGATCACCGGCTGCGCCTTCCATGACGATCTTCCCGTTCTCCATGACATAACCGTGGTGTGCGATCTGAAGCGCCATTCTTGCATTCTGCTCGACAAGCACGATGGTCGTCCCCTCCTCCTCGTTGATCATGCGGATAATTCTGAAGATTTCTCGCACCACCAGGGGGGCGAGCCCGAGGGACGGCTCGTCCAGCAGGAGGAGCTGCGGATGGGCCATCAAGGCGCGCCCCATGACGAGCATCTGGAGTTCGCCTCCGCTGCAGTATCCGGCAAGCCCCTTTCGCCTTTTCAGGAGGGCGGGGAAATAATGATAGACCCTTTCCAGGTCCTGATGGTAAGGCTTCCCCCATCGTGTTGCGGTGCCGACCCTCAGGTTTTCCTCGACCGTGAGATATTTGAACGGTTGACGCCCCTCCAGGACCTGGATGATGCCGCAGCGCGTTATGCTCTCCGGGGATTGATTCTGTATGGTACTGCCCTGATAGAGGATGGTCCCGTCCGTGACCTTGCCGTTTTCAGGCTTCAAAAGCCCTGAAATCGCCTTGAGCGTCGTGGTCTTCCCTGCCCCGTTGCTTCCCAGCAGCGAGACGATGTGATTCTGCATGACGCAAAGCGATATCCCCTTCAAGACCTGGATGACATCGGAATAGACCACCGAGATATTGTTCAGTTGCAGCAACGGCTGATCCATAAGTTGTCCTTACATTCCCGGCATGCGAACTAGTATGAAAAGGGCCAGAGCCTGAAGCTGGATCGTACGATCCGCCACAACTCGGCGATCCCCCTGGGCTCGAGAAGGATGAACATGACGATGGCCAGGCCGAAGATGAACTCGCGCAGCGGGGCCATGTTCAGCCCCGATGCTGAAATCAGGCCCGTATTCATCAGGCTTTCCGTCATGAAACGGAGCGCCTCGTTGAGACCCGTAATGAACACCGCCCCGAATATGGAGCCCGAAACGCTCCCCAGGCCGCCGATGATCACCATCGCGATATATTCGACGGAGAGCCCCAGGTTGAAGGGTTCCGCGGTGATGCTTCCCATATAGAACGCCCAGAGCGCCCCCGCGAAACCCGCATAGAACGAACTGACCCCGAAGGACAGGAGCTTGTAGCGGAAAATGGGTATCCCCATGCCCTCGGCGGCACGGTCGTTGTCCCGTATGGCGATGAAGGCGCGGCCGTACCTTGTACGCATGATATTGACCGCTATCCAGATCATCCCCAGAAGGGCAATGAATATCATATAGAAAAAAGACACGTCTCCCTGAAGGGAGAGGGTCAGTATCTTCACCGGCGGCAGGGTGATGCCCATGGTTCCCATGGTCAGGGATTCCCAGTGTATCAGGACGTATTCGATGATGAACTGCCCGGCCAGCGTCGCGATGGTCAGGTACAGACCCTTCAGGCGGCCCGACGGTATGCCGAAGATCATCCCGACCATGGCCGTCAAGAGCCCGGCCGCCGGAACGGCCAGAAAAAGAGGGAGATGAAGCCGGGTGGCCAGGATGGCGGCCGAATAGGCCCCGACCCCGAAAAATGCGCCGTGGCCGAGGGATATCTGTCCCGTGAAACCGATCAGGATGTTGAGCCCGATGGCTGCGATCGCAGCGATCCCTATGCTGTTCAATATGTAAACCATATAGGGGCTGACGACGGCCGGGACGACGGCCAAAAGGACAAGCGCCCCCAGGAATGCACAGACCCTCCCGAAATCGGTGGAGAAGATCGTCTGCTCCTGCTCGTACCTCTCGTGGAAATTGCCGCATGGGTGAAAATGAAGCTTGCGCATATCAGACCCGCTCGATTTCCTTCAGCCCGAAGAGACCATAGGGTTTCACCAGGAGAATCAGGACAAGGATGATAAAGGGCACGACATCGCGGAGCGCCGGGGACAGGTAGCCGCCGGTGAAGGTCTCCAGGAGGCCGATGATCAGCCCCCCGATGATGGCGCCGCCGATGCTGTCAAGTCCTCCCAGAATGACCACGGGAAAGACCTTGAGCCCGATCGCCGACAGATCGTGGACATTCACGCCGTTGATGATCCCCAGCACCATGCCGCTCATGCCGGCGACCAGCGCGGCAATGGCCCAGGACAGGGCGAAAACCCTTTTGACATGGACCCCCAGGGACAGGGCCGCCCGCTGGTTGTCCGCCACGGAACGCATGTAGATCCCCTGCGACGAGTATTTGAAGAAGAGGCCGAAAAGGATCAAAAAGAGCGTCCCGACGATCAGCGTGGCCACGTAAACCGGGGGGATGCGGACCATCCCCCATTGGATGCCGATCGTCTCGGGAAGGAACCGGGGATAGGTATGGAGGTTCCCGCCCCAGATCAGGAGGATCAGGCCCTTGAACATTGCGGCAAGCCCCACGGTCAGCATGATGACGAATATCAGCGGCTCCCCGATCAGGGGTCGCAGGAAGATCCTCTCGATGACCATTCCCAGAAGGAAGCATCCCGCAAGGGTCAGGACAAAAGAAACGGCGATCGGCAGTTTGGCCCATGTGACGAGCGCCAGAAAGATATAGGCGCCGATGGCGAGCATTTCGCCGTGCGCGAAATTCAGGACGCTTGATGATTTGAAGATCATCACGAATCCCATGGCCGACAGGCCGTACAGAAAGCCGATCGAGATTCCGCCGATCAGGAGCTGGACAAAGAAATCCATTGGGGTCCCCTTCCCTCACATAACCTGTATGACATTGACGTGGGTGTCG
>JAJFUM010000045.1 GCA_021372415.1 Deltaproteobacteria bacterium | reverse complement strand
CCAAGCTCGTCGATGAATCGATTCAGGAAGAGGTGCAGGGAAAGGGGGACCCCCTCAAAAGAACCCTCCGCAGGCTGGGCCGGCTTCCCAATATCATTGGAAACTACATCTCCTTGATATTGCGAAACGAAGAGATGGGCGGCGATGATCCGTTCAGGGAAGTGATTGATGCCCAGCTGGCCCTTCTTTCATACCTGGATTTGACGGGCAGACATTACCCCATATCTGCCGCCTATCTCCTTTCACTGCCGTGGCAGGGTATTTATCTCACTTCCGGCGGTCGAATGGCCTGGACGGATTGGCTCCACAAAGGGATCGTCCAGAACGGGGGCGAGGTCCTGAACGGATGCTCCGTAATCCGTGTGGAAACGAAACCGGGAATCATTGTCGATCTGGAAGGCGTCGAAAGTCCCACGACGCTTCGCAGCACAAATCTCATCGTCAGTTCGCAGTGGGAAAAACTCGACCTCCTTTCCGGCGACAATAAGCGATTCCAGAGGCTGTCCCATCGACTTGGGACTGTTTCACCGAGTGCTCACCCCTTTTCCCTGCATATGGGGATCCGGGAATCCGTTCTTCCTGAAAAGATATCCCCTGTGAGCGTTTTGGTCAGGGAAGAGAAGGATTCCGATATGGTCATGAAATGGATCCTATTGGAAATCAGCCAGCCCGGCGAATTGACGAGGGCGCCTCAAGGCAAGCGGTCCGTAACGGCTTCCGTGTTTCTTCATGAGTCCCCATTGAAACTTACCGATGACGAATTGAAGGAAATTTCGGCGGGGATCATCGATTCCCTGGATCCCTTTTTCCCTTTTTTGCGGGAAGGCATCGATTACATTAATGTCGAGAAGTCCATCTCGTTCTCCCGACAGTTTCAGGAGGCTGCCAGTCTTAAATATCATGCCAGAGGAGGCGTGTTCTCGGGAACGACAACCTTTTCCCCGCTGACATCCCTGCCGAATGTCTATTTGACGGGCGCGATCCTGAAAGCCGGCCTGGGTTTTGAAGGAGAAATCCTTTCCGGGCTCGACGCCGCCGGTCTGACGGGGGCATCAACGAAACAGGCCTGAACGACCCCCGGGTGCAGGGCATCCTCCCGCATAGGGGCCTGGAAAGGGATCGTAGAGACGCAGAGTGGAAAAAATGCTTGCATTATGGCTGGATTTGGTTTAGGAAACTCCAGCATTTCAGGAAGGAGTATGGACTATGTCAAGAATCTGCGAGATATGCGGCAAGAAGCCCGTCAAGGGGCATAAGATAAGCCAC
Organism: Deltaproteobacteria bacterium; assembly: GCA_021372415.1. Taxonomy (GTDB): domain Bacteria; phylum Desulfobacterota; class Syntrophia; order Syntrophales; family UBA5619; genus JAKAFS01. The sequence goes on along the minus strand of JAJFUM010000045.1, from coordinate 1,964 downwards.
GCGAACAACAAGAGCGTGAAGGTGTGGTATCCCAATCTGCAGAAGATCCGCTGCATCGACAATAAGAGCGGGGCGGTGAAACGCATCAAGGCGTGCACCCGCTGCATAAGGTCCGGTTTTCTGAAGAAAGCGGTTTAATAGATCGCGGTTTAATAGATCATAGAGGAATAGAGCTTTCCTGGGCCGAAACGACCTGAACGTTGTTTCGGCCCATTCATTTACGTACTCACCGCTGCACGGATTTCCCGACAGTCCTCTTCTTCAGATCCGATATCCCGATCTGGAACGTTCCGTATCCGGTTTTTCCAAAAGCCTTCCGGTCTTTATTCAGTACAAGCTCGGTCTGAGCTCCGTCCCTTAAAGCTATGAGCCCCATAACCTTTCGTCCTTCATGAGAAACGAGACCTTGTCGATCTTATCGAATGCAATCGTGTAACGGCCGTCGCCGCGCCTTCCCTCTGGATAGACCTTGCCGTCGATGCTGGCCTCATCACATTCGGTGACCCTATGGGTCTGATCAACGAAGGTAATGGAATATTTTTTGTCAGGTATGGGAATTTTCTAGGGAAACGACGAATCCTGTACCGAGTCCATGGCCACGATCAGCGGCACGGCCATGATGAGCATGCATGACAAAATGCCCCGTTTCATTCGGCCTTACCCGTCGGATCTTGATGAGAGCATAATGAATTTAGCGAACATGCCATATTGAAGAGATCAAGATGAATCAGGGCCAGAAATCTCTCCTTGACATCATCATGTCCCTTGATATGATCAAAAGGATATATGAATACAGGGAAAGATCGCAGATTAAAGACGATCGGGGAACATCGATAATGTCGGCAGGACGTTTGCCCACAACCCGTTGGCGCATTCAGGAAGGCGATAAGAATGTTGAGGAACTCCTGAGCAGAGAGCTCGGGGTTAGTTCCATTATTTCTCAAATTCTGATGAGCCGTGATCTGATTGATCTGGAGGATGCCCGGCGATACCTGAAGCCCTCTTTGAGCGACCTGCACAACCCCTTCCTCATGCAGGACATGAATAAAGCCGTCGATCGGCTCATGCGCGCCATATACCGGCATGAAAAAGTAATGATTTACGGTGACTATGACGCCGACGGCATAACATCCGTCGTGGTCCTGCTCAAATTTCTCCAGTCGATTACGAACTCCGTCGCCTACTATATCCCCGATCGAATTACCGAAGGTTATGGCCTTAATATCGGGGCCGTGGACCGGATGCATTCGGAGGGGATAAGCCTGATCGTCACCGTTGATTGCGGCATATCGGATCATGAGCAAATCGCCTATGCCCAGCGCCTGGGGATCGACACGATTATTCTCGATCACCATGAGCTTTCCGACACCCTTCCGCATGCGGTTGCCGCAGTCAACCCGAATCGAAAGGATTGCCGATTTCCGTTCAAACAGCTCGCTGCGGTCGGCATTGTGTTCAACTTCTTGATTGCACTTCGCGGTGATTTGAGACGGGAAGGCTTCTGGCAGAAGGGCCAATACCCAAACCTCAAGGAATATCTTGACTTGGTGGCCCTCGGCACCATCGGCGACATTGCCCCCCTTGTGGATGAGAACCGCATACTGGCGAAAATCGGTTTGGACTTGATGACCGAGGACCGCAGGACAGGCATCAGCGCCCTGAAGAGGGTTGCCGGCATAGAGCATCAATCGGTCGACTCCGGCAAAGCCTCTTATTGTCTCATCCCGAGGATCAACGCTGCGGGAAGAATCGCATCGGCCAGGGAAGCCGTTGACTTGCTTCTCTCGGACAATCCGATTGACGCCGATGAATTGGCCAGGAAACTGGACGGTTTCAACCGCAAGCGGCAAGCGATGGAGAAGGCTATTTTCAACGAGCTCGTCGAACAGGTTGGAGACCCCATGGACTCGGAGAAGCTGGGTCCTCTGGTTTTCGCATCGCCCAACTGGCACCCGGGGGTTATC
>JAJFUM010000023.1 GCA_021372415.1 Deltaproteobacteria bacterium | reverse complement strand
CCCAGAGCCGACTTCGCAAAAAGCCCAGAGGCAAGGCGCACACCGCCCGAGGACCGAGGCGTACTGTTCGGCCTCAGACATCGAAGACCACCCTGGCCAGCCAATGCCCCTCGGGCGTCTCCAAGACCTCGCAGAGGTGGTAGGTGACCGCCTTGATCTCCATCTTGATCCGGTGGCGGTCCGGATCGAAGGTCTCCCCTTTCAGGGCGGCCTCGAGCCGCTGGAAAGTCACAAGCCGCACATAGCAACTCTTCGCCAGGAAACCCTCGCCGCTCCAGGCGTAGAGGACCTCCCTCAGGAAGTTGACCAGGAGATCCGCCGGATTTTCGCCCGCGACCTCGACCTTGCGAAACAGCCCCGCCCGGACGGCCGAAAGGTCCGTCAACAGATCGAAGACGGCAAAGGCTGCCCCCGCGTAGAGCTCCTCCTGGGTGGCGGCCGTCACCTCCACGCCCAGGTCGGCCGTATGGTCGAAGAGGCGGTAGGCCATCAGGGCATCCGCCGGATCCGGACCTCGATCCCTTTTTCGTCCTTCAGGAGGGGCTGGAGCTTGGAGGTGTCGGTATCCGTCGTATGGTAGGGGTAGAGGATCCGGGGCCTCACCATCCGGGCGGCGTCGGCCGTCATCTCCGGGGTCATTGTGTAGGGGAGGTTCATGGGCAGAAAGGCAATGTCGATCTTTCCTAACCCCTTCATCTCCGGGATGTTTTCCGTATCCCCCGCGATGTAGACCCGCTGGTCGCCGAAGGTGACGATATAGCCGTTCCCGTCCCCCTTGGGATGGAAAGGTTTCCCGGGGGAGCGCATGTGGACGAGGTTGTAGGCCGCAACCGCCTCGATCCGGATCCCGTCGATCGTGGTCTCCCCGCCATTCTTCAGGACAATGCCGCCCTGGATTTTGGGGGCGCAGAGGGGCGTCAGGACGATCTTCGTCTTGGCCGTGCTCAGCCGCTCAATCAGCTTGGTGTCGAAATGATCCCCGTGCTCGTGGCTCACCAGGATCAGATCGGCCTTCGGCAGTCCGGAGAAGTCGCCGTACTGGCCGACGGGGTCCGAGTAGACCACCTTCCCGCCGAACTGGAACATCAGCGAGGAGTGGCCGATGAAGGCCACCTTGAGATCGCCTGCCGAGGTGGGCAGCGTATCCGTCTCAAAGGCCCCGGCGTTTTCGACCGGCGCGGCAGCCAACAGGACAGGCAGGACAACGCCTAAAAATGATTTCATAATCCCCTCCTTGTGATGAGATCATTTCAAGAAATGCCTTTGGTTTCAGGGGGAGGGTCCAGGCATAACCCCGGCCCCTTCTGAGAGATTATATCCGAGCACCAGCCGGGCGTCAATGTCCTGGCTGGAGACCGGTCACAGGCATGGGGGATGTCCCTGTCCCGTGCCCATCCGCTCCCGCGCGGACAGGACCATGAAGTGGAGGCGGTTCAGGATATTCACCTCGCTTGTCCCCGGATCCATGTCGAGGAATAGGAGATTCAGGCGGTTGTATAGATTCTTCAGCTTCTTTTCCAGACCCTTGCCGATGATATGGTTGGCAAGGCAGCCGAAAGGCTGCAGGCAGATGATGTTTCCCACCCCGTCCTTGAGCATGCCGATGATCTCCGCCGGCAGAAGCCATCCCTCCCCGGCCTGATTGACCAGGCTGGTCGCCCGGCTCGTCTCCTCAACCAGCGACCGGAGATCGTGATTCTTCCGATAGTAGCGGAACCCTTCCATGACGCGCTCCACCCGGACCACGAAGAACCGGACATAGCGCTCCAGCAGGCGGGTCAGCACCAGATCCCGGACCGACCGCTTGAGATAGTTGCGCTGATCGAACTCCTCGTTGACGAACCGCTGCTCAAAGAAGCTCAGCATCGAGGGAACAACGACTTCAACGCCCTGACTGATGAGCCAATCCACGATGTGGTTGTTGGAAAATTCGTTGTGCTTGACGAAGATCTCCCCCAGGACTCCGACCACCGGGATCGGGGTGTCCCGGACAGGGATCTCGTTGAATTCATGGACCGCTTCTCGAAGGAGGTTCAGCAGGGGCCTGAAATTTCCCGCTCCCGCAAGCCGGCCCATCTCGACGATGTACCGTCCCTGCAGGGCCATCGCCGAACCGGCGCGGCATTCCCGGGAGGCCGTCGCCAGGGTCATCCGTCCCAGGGCGTCGCTGAAGATCAGCCCCAGGGCCAGCCGTTTGACCAGGCTGTTGCGGTTGATCCCCAGGTCCGCTTCCAAAAGCTGGGCATCCGTGGAAAGGGACAGGACCGGCACAGTGCCGAAACCGGCTGACGCCAGGGCCCTTTTTGCCAGCGGCAGATAGTTGGAGGCCCTGCACTGGCCGAACGTCTGGGTCAGCAGAACGGTCGTCTTTTCGGGATCGTATTGCCCGGACTGGAACGCCTTGACGATGTCGCCGATGACAATCACCGCCGGGTAGCACATGTCGTTGTTCACATACTTCAGGCCTGTCTCCACGGAGGAGCGATCCTGCGGGGTGAGCAGTTCGACCCGGCAGCCGAGCGACGAGAAGACGGACGGGATGAACGGTGAGTAGAAGGGGGAGAACCAGGGAATGAGGACCGTTCTCCCGGCGATGTCACCCCCGGGCGGACCTTCGGCCTCATGGTCTTCTTTTCCCGGACGCCCCGTCTCAGTCCGCTCCCGGATGGCGTCGAGCATGGAACGCAGACGGATCCGGACTGCCCCGAGGTTGGCGATCTCATCCATCTTGATCAGCGTGTAGATCTTGCCGGCCGCCCTCATGATCTCCCGCGTTTCGTCGACGGAAATCGCGTCCAGTCCGCAGCCGAAGGAGGTGATCTGGAGGAGCTGCAGGGACGGCGTATGGGCGGCCACTTTGGCAACCCCGAAGATCCGGTTCGTATAGGCCCATTGGGTGAGGACACTGACCCCTTTGAGGCCCCGATCGGCGGCCAGCGGCATCGCACTTCCGGGAATGACGTCCACCCCCAGGCCGGCCAGGAGCTCCGGCAGGCCATGGTTGATCAGGGGATCGGCATGGTAGGGACGCCCCGAGACAACCACGCAGAAGGCGTGGCGCTCGGCCGCCTGTTCCATCACCCTTGCGGCCTGCCGGTGCATTTCCCGCTGGAGCTCTCGTTTCTCCTCGATCCCCTTCTCCACCGCCTCGTTGACGCGTCTTTTGCTGATCCCGAACCTCTTGAGAAAACGGTGAAGTTGCTTTTTCAGGAGGGTGACATCCCGAAAAGCAACCACGGGGCTGTCGATCGGGACCCCGTAACGGCCCTCGGGGTCGATGGCACTCTTGACGACGTCTGGATAACCGGTTACGACGGGGCAGTTGTAGCAGTTCTGCGCATCCGGACCTTCCCGATCCTCGTAGAGGACCTGAGGATAAAAGATCCGGTCCACGCCCTTCTCGATCAGGTCAAGGATATGGCCGTGGACCACCTTGCCGGGAAAGCAGATGCTGTCGGACATCACCGTCGCGATCCCCTTTTCATACTGCTCCATCCCGGAAGGCCCGGAGAGGACGACCCTGAACCCGCAGCGGCGAAGCAGCGTACACCAGAAGGGGAAGTTCTCGTACATGTTCAGAACCCTCGGGATGCCGAAGGTGAGGATCGGACTGCCGTCGGGATCACCGCACCTCTCGAAGAGGAGTTTGCGCCGGGTCGTGAAGAGATTCTCCCCCTGGCGGCCGGCCTGTCCGCCGTTGCTGAATCGCCGCTCGCAGCGGTTGCCCGTGACATAGCGGCGCCCTCCGACGAAGCGGATCTGGGTGACCGTGCAGCGGTTCTCGCAGCCCGCGCAGGGAAACGTCTGCTTGGCCGCAACGGTTTCCATGGTCTTCTGATCGATCCCCGGGAAGGCCGTCAGGCTATCCGGCTGGGACTGCTGGTTCTGAAGGGCCGTCAGAGCGGCCCCATAGGCGCCCATCACCTCGGCGCAATCGGGCCGGACCACGTCCCGCCCGATCAGCAGCTCGAAGGCTCGCAGGATGGCCGGGTTCCGGAAGGTCCCCCCCTGGACCACGATCCTCTCCCCCAATTCAGCAGGGTCCTTGAGCTTGAGGACCTTGTAGAGGGAATTCTTGATCACCGAATAGGCCAGACCCGCCGAGATGTCGCCCACCGTAGCCCCTTCGCGGAGGGCCTGCTTCACCTTGGAATTCATGAATACGGTGCACCGCGTTCCCAGGTCGAAGGGTTCGTTCGCCTCGCAGGCGAGCCGGGCGAAATCGGCGACAGGGTAGCCGAGCGAACGGGCAAAGGTCTCGACAAAGGAACCGCAGCCCGAAGAACAGGCCTCGTTGACCAGGATATCCGCGACAGCCCCGTCGTGGATATGGATCGCCTTCATGTCCTGTCCGCCGATGTCGAGGATGAAGGAAACATCCGGAGCGAAGAAACGGGCCGCCCGGTAGTGGGCCATCGTTTCCACGACACCGTCATCCAGACTGAAGGCGGCCTTGACCAGATCCTCCCCATAGCCCGTTACGGCTGTTCTGAGGATCCGGGGGGCCACCCCGGCCTCACAACAGCGACGGTGAATTTCGTTGAGCCCGTTGCGGACCGTCCCGACGGCGTCCCCCCCGTTGGGGGCATACCAACGGAAAGCGACACGGCGTTTATCATCTATCAGGACGATCTTCGTCGTCGTCGATCCCGAATCGATCCCCAGAAAACAGGGCTCTCCATCCAGAAGGCCAAGATCGACCTTCTGAACGGCGTAGGCCTGGTGGCGCTCCTCCCAGGCCTTGAAGGAGTCCCCTTCCCTGAACAGAGGGGCGAGTCGCGCCCCTGCCTCGGTCTGCCGGTAGAGAGTCCCCGTTTCGAGCAACTCCAGCCACTTCTCCAGGGCAATCGGTCTGGAGGGTTTCCCCGGATGCCGGGCAGCCCCTTCTGCCGCAAGCAGTTCCGGGTGGTCGCACGCGGCGACGTCCCTTCTTTCATCAATGCCGAGCAGATCGATAAAGGCCTTGCGCAGGCAGGGGAAGAAGGTCAACGGCCCGCCCGCGAACAGCACCTTCCCCCGGACCTCGGAACCGCGTGCAAGGGCGGAGATCACCTGGAGGGCCATCGCATGGAAGACCGACGCCGCGACATCCTCCCGGGGG
>JAJFUM010000022.1 GCA_021372415.1 Deltaproteobacteria bacterium | reverse complement strand
GACATCCGGCGCCATGCAGAGGATCTCCGCACCCGCCTTGTCCAGAAAGTACAGGGTCAGGGTGGCCTCATGGATCTCGGCCCCATCATACACACCGCAGCCCGACAGAACGACACCGACCTTTGCCATAATGGACCTCCTGCATGCCGTGGGTTTTTTCACAAGGACAGGGGCAGGGAAAAACCGGGCACGGATAGATGATTCCCGCACACCCCGGGCAGAAATATAGATGAACACCCGGACGGGTGTCAACGAAAATGCAGCCCCAAAGAAAAAGCCCCGATCCAATGCGGGGCCTTTTCCGGTCGGGCGGGGTGAAATCTCACGGGGTCATTGTCTTTCTGGGATATTGATAGATTTCATACTCCGTGGGGCCGCCGAGGAGCTTGTCGATCTTGCCCTGGATCTCCTTGCGCTCATCGGTGGCGATCCACTTTTTCCAGAAATAATCCGTTTCCCAGATGCTGATGACCAGGTAATCCTCGGGCTTATCGGTGCCATGGAGCGTCTCGCCCGAGATGTAACCCGGTTGCTGCGAGGCCGCACTGCGCAACTGAGTGATCAGGGACAGGAGCTCCGCTTCCTTCTCCCTCGGGGCTTTTCTCTTGATCATTATTTTAATCATGGGGCAATCCTCCTTTCACCGGCAGGCTGTTGAAAACGTCATTTCATGATCCGGCTGCGTGGTCCCCGTTGACACCGGCCACGCTGCCGGGACCGGTTCGAAGTTGCCGCCACGGGATCAGAAGAATGAACCGGAAGAGTAGATGTCGCTGCAGAATGCGAAGATGGTTCAGCGCTGGAAATGGAAGTGAGGGGGATACGTCTTATTTCTTGGACTTGGACGGCGTGCGCTCCAGGTAGTCGCTGGGCTCTGCCTTGAAATACCGCTTTTCGGGATAGTGGTAGATGTCGTAGGTGGTTTTCCTGCCCAGAAGGGCGTCAATCTTGTCCTGCAGCGCTTTCCGGGGTGGGCTGGAAACCCACGTTTCCCAGTCCTCGAGGGAATCCCAGGTGCTGATGACGAGGTACTCTTCGGGGTTGCTGACGTGGCGCATGGTCTCGCCGGAGATGTAGCCGGGCTGCCTCGATGCCATGCTCCGCAGCTCCGTGATGAGGGATACCAGATCTTTTTCCTTTTCGGCCGGGACCCATCTTTTCAACATGACTCGAATAGCCATATCCGTCACCTCCTTCAGCGGAAAGATCCTGAACCATGTCCTGGTTTATGAATACATCCGTTCTTCGGCGAGTTCAAGTGTAAAGATGGCGGGGCGATGGGGACGTCAGACCCCGGCGGTTTCGAGGATCTTGAGGATCCCCTCTTCAGCCCCGAACGGGATGGCGATGTGGCCTGCGGGGACGTCGTAATCGCGGGGGTTGATCCGGATCAGGGTGGCCTTCCCTCCCCTGACGGCGGCCTCGGAGGTCATCCGGACCGTTGCCACGGCCTTGCCGGCGCCCATCTCCACCACGGCGAGAGCGGCGCCGCTGCGGGAGAGCCCCTCGATCCATCGGTGGAGGCGGTCGCCCTGGATCCGGGTGCGGTGAGGGATCCAGTCCCAGTCGTTGAACATGAGGACGTTGGGCCGCGCCAGCGATCCGCATTTCGGGCAGCGCGGCAGGGGGTCCCGGGCCCGGAACTGCGTCTCGTCGACGTCGGGGGTTACCTCCCGGGCCTCCCAGATGTCCTGCGAGCAGGGTCGCAAGCACTGGAGATGGTGCAGGGAGCCGTGGCACTCCTCGATGCGGTCCTCGTCGAAACCGGCAATCTGGAACTGGCCATCGACGTTGGAGGTGAAGACGAAATAGCCCTCTTTTTTCTTTTTGCAGATCTCCAGGAGCCGTTTGAACCCTCCGTGCGGGATCGTGCGTCGATAGAGGTTCAGACGGTGGCCGTAGAACCCCCAGGCCAGGGACGGATCCCTGTCGAACCACAAGGGGTCGGCCATTTCCACGAAGGAGACCCCCAGTCTGGCCATGGGCGGGTAGGCCTTCCAGAACCCCTCGTTGCCCCGGAAGTCGGGCAGGCCCGAGTCGACGCCCATGCCGGCGCCTGCCGTGACGAGAAGCGCATCGGCCTTTTTCAGCAACTGTGCAGCCGCTCTCATCCGTTCATCAAGATCCATTTTTTGTTCCCCGGACGCGGAATGCACGACCACGCAACGCACGGTCTGTCTAAGGCGGGATAACGATGGGCGATCTGGATCAGCCCCTGCCGTGCAGCTCGATTCTGATAGGACGGCCCTCGGACATGCTCACGGCGGTTTCTTCGACTACGCGATACTCGTTTTTGTTATGCACCACCCCCTGGAGGACGATCTTCTGGCCGTCGTAAGTCACCGACAGGGTCGGCACATGAATTTTCTGGTTCGTCAGGATGCGGGCCTTGATGCGGGCCGCGGCGGCCCGTCCGACGAGAATGTCCCACGTGTCGGTGGTGATCATCTGGTCCTTCACCCGGAGGGCATCGACGATGATATTCGAGATCTGCTCGTACGATTGGGTCGCCGCGTTGAAGACCATGTCGTAGTTCTTGAGGTCGAACCAGTCTTTCCCGTAGATGGCCTTGATATAGCCGACGCGTGCCTTGTCTGTCCGTCGGACGATGTCCTCGGCCGCCTTTTCGCCGATTTCTGATTTCTCCATCAGCCGCCGGACCCGGACTTCAAAGGGCGCCGTGAGACGGACCTTCAGGACAAAGGGCAGGTCTGTGAGAACGAAGCTGCCTCCCTGGCCGATGACGATGGCCTTGTCCCTCAGGGCATGTTCATAGATGTACGTTTCCAGCAGGGCCACGAAGGCGCGGTATTCCCAGTCATAGCGGTCCCAGAGAGAGGGCCTTTCCTGGTCGAGCTCGCGGAAGAGGCGCTCCCAGCGCTCTCCTGCACTTTTCATGTAGGCAATGCTCTGGTCCTTCCCGGAGCACTTGTAGCCCAGCGCCTCGCCGATCTGGGTCGCCACTTCCTGGCCGCCGCTTCTGAAATCAAGCGATATTGCAAGAATTGCCATAGATTCTCTGTCTCGTCATGGGTCAACGGGCATGGGGGAAACAGGCCTCCCCATCAGCCCGCAGCGGGTGTTTATGGTGAACTCAGCTGCGCAGGGAGGGGAAACAAAAACACGTTGCATCATAGCGATCCCTGCCATCTTGTCAAGGGAAAAAAGCAACTTTTTTCGATTCTAACCTGCCGGATATGCAGCAATTTTTCGTCACGGCCTCCGGCCGATCGGACTCCTTCCCGAGGGCATCCGCCTGGTCGCCGAAATGAGGCTTTGATGTCCGGTCCGGCCATGGGAAAAGGACCCCTTCAACCCCCGGACAGCTCCGCCGTGTCACTGCGGAAGTACCTCCCCGGCGTCACCCCCAGGGCCTTTCGGAAAACGGACACGAAGGCGCTCAGGCTGCTGTAGCCCACATCGAGTGCGATGTTGGTGACGGGCTCACCCCGGCCCAGAAGCCTGAGGGCCTCGAGCAGGCGCAGTTGCTGACGCCACTGGTGGAAGCTCATCCCCGTCTCCGCCCGGAAGAGGCGCGAGAGCGTCCGCCCCGTTGCCCCCACTCGGGCCCCCCACTCTTCGATCGTCCTGCCGTCGGCAGGATGGCCGCTCATCTGATCGAAGATCTTTCTCAGCCGCGGGTCCCGGGGAATGGGAAGATCGAGGGGCACGGGGTCGCGAAACCGGATGAGATCCAGGATGAGCGTCATGATCCGCCCGGCATGGCTGCCCGGCTCATAGAAGCGCGACAGGGTCGTGCTGTAGACGATGAGTTCCCGAAGCAGGGCAGAGACGGAGACAATGCGGCAGGTTGGCGGAAAATCCCGAACGGCATCGGGCTTAATGTACAGCGTCCGCATCGAAAGATGTCCCGATGCGCGGATCTGGTGCTCCGTGAGCGCAGGGATCCACATGGCCCGAAGCGGGGGAAGGACCCAGACGCCGCTGCCTGTCGTCACGGTCATCACGCCCGTTGAGGCATAGAGGAGCTGGGCCCTGGAGTGCCAGTGAAAGGGGATCACGTGACCGTCCGGATGGTCCAGGGCCAGGGCGATGACCGCCTGGGAAGCGCCCATGAGATGCTTCTGACGCTCCGGCGAAGACGGTTTTGTCCGCATTACGACATTTCTTATCCTCATGGCGCAA